>QCQE01000004.1 GCA_003212275.1 Pelagibacteraceae bacterium AG-447-N18 | reverse complement strand
AAAAATTATTCAGTTCAATTTTCTCGTGTATAAAATCTAAACCTAAAGCTTTAGCAAGTCCCTCAACTTGGCTAATCATGCCGTGCATACCCTCGGTCAATAATAAACCTTTTAATTTAGTCATTAATCACTATATAGCTTTCATATGAGTCAAAATCCAACTAAACACACAAAAGTGTTAATAATTGGGTCTGGTCCAGCTGGATATACAGCAGCTGTTTACGCAGCAAGAGCAATGCTAAATCCAATTTTAGTTTATGGTTCAGAGCCAGGAGGACAATTAACTACGACAACAGATGTTGAAAATTTTCCTGGATTTGCTGATGTTATTCAAGGTCCTTGGCTTATGGATCAGATGAAAGAACAGGCAAAAGCAGTTGGAACAGAAATGATTGAAGATCATATAAGCTCTGTTGACTTAAAAAAAACACCTTTTGAAGCGATCGGAGACACTGGTCAAAAATACACTGCTGATAGCATTATAATTTCAACAGGTGCACAAGCAAGATGGTTAAATTTAAAATCAGAACAAGAGTTCAGAGGTTTTGGCGTATCCGCATGTGCAACATGTGATGGGTTTTTCTTTAAAGACAAAGAAGTTGCTGTTGTTGGAGGAGGTAATGCGGCTGTTGAGGAAGCGATGTTTCTTACGAAATTTGCATCAAAAGTAAAATTAATTCACAGAAGAAATAATTTAAGAGCTGAAAAAATGCTTCAAAAAAAACTTATGGAGAATAAAAAAATTGAAATTATTTGGGATAGTATTGTTGAAGACGTTATTGGTGATAAAGATCCAAAAAATGTTAAAGGAGTTAAAATTAAGAATGTTAAAACAAATAAAATTGACGAAATTAAATTAGATGGTGTCTTCATCGCAATTGGACATGATCCAGCTACACAATTATTTAAAAATCAATTAAGTATGGATAAAGAGGGGTACTTAATAACAAAACCAGACTCAACGGAGACTAATGTACCAGGCGTTTATGCGGCCGGAGATGTAAAAGATAAAACATTTAGACAAGCAGTTACTGCTGCTGGTATGGGTTGTATGGCGGCACTAGAGGCTGAAAAGTTTTTATCACATTAAAGTGAAAAATAACCTTCATGTATTTTTAGGAGCAACAGTTGCTGATGCAGCTGCAAGACCATTACATTGGGTATACAATCAAAAAAAACTTAATTCCTATATTAAAGGTAAAAAAGACTTTACTTTTTTAAAAAAAAATAAAAGTCCTTTCTACAATATAAAAACTGGGAAAGTCTCAGGTTATAACGAAATTGGACAAGTTATGTTTCAAACGCTTTTAGAAAAACATGAAAATATAGAGAAACAATTTAAAAAGAATATTTTGAAGAATTTTGGTCCTGGAAGTAAATATTGGAAAAATTTAAATCTCAGATCAAAATATAAAAAAGTAAAAGATTGGCGTGGTATGATCAAAGGACCATGGATACACCAAAATGTTATAGAAGCTGTAAACAATATTAAATCAAATAAGAAAATTTCGGGTGGTGTAAAAGTTAATGAATCTGATGGGTTTTGTGCTGCACTTCCATACTTTCTTTATGGTTATGATTTTAAAAGTCTAAAAAAAGTTATAAAAATTGTGACTGCCTCAAAAATTAGTTTAAAATATGCATTAGCTAAATTTTATATAATTGAATTTGCTCTTAAAGGAGCCAAAGATCCAGTTCATGAATTTATTAAAAAATTTAAAAAAAATACTTCATTTAAAATTATTGTTGATGACATTAAAAAAATAAGAAGATTAAATTCAAAATTTCATTCTATCACTATAAAAAAACTTGGTATGGCATGTAGTTATCCAGGAACTTTTAATAGTTCAATTTACACGATAGTTAATTCAAAAAATTATAAAGAAGCTATATTAAAAACAATAAAGGCAGGAGGTTGCAATTGCTCTAGAGCAAATTTCACTGGAGCATACTTCGCTGCATTAAAAGGTTTAAATTCAATTCCGAATTCTTGGATAAAAAAAACAATTCCAGCAAAAAAGATTTTAAATCAAAAATAATTATCTATTTAATCCTTCACAGAAAGATTTAATTCTCGACATAGCTTTTTTTAAATTATTCATTGACGTAGCATATGAAATTCTAAAATAACCATCTAAGCCAAAAGCTGATCCTTGAACGACAGCAACATTCTCTTTTTCAAGTAGTTTTTGAACAAAATGAGTGTCTGTTTTTAATTTTGTTTTTTTATTTAATAATCCTTTGCAACTTGGGAAGACATAAAATGCACCATTAGGAGTTAAACAATTAATTCCTTTAATATTATTGAGACTTTTAACAACAAAATCTCTCCTATCTTTAAATGCTTTTGCTCTAGTTTTTATAAAACCCTGCTTTCCATTTAATGCCTCAACTGCTGCTGCCTGACTTATTGAAGATGGATTTGAAGTAGATTGAGATTGAATTTTTCCAATTGCTTTAATTATTTCTTTAGGACCAGCAGCATAACCTATTCTCCATCCCGTCATTGCGTATGATTTACTTACTCCATTCATGGTAAGTGTCCTATCTTTCAATTTTGAAACTTGAGCTATCGTGAAAAAATTAAAGTTGTCATATCTAACATGCTCATAAATATCGTCACTTAAAATAAAAATTTTCTTATTTCGAACTAAAATCTTAGCTAAATCATAAATTTCTTTTTTTGAATAACCTGCTCCTGTTGGATTAGATGGAGAATTAAGAATTATCCATTTAGTTTTTTTAGATATTGCTTTTTTTAATTTTTTTGGAGTTAATTTAAAACCTTCTGCTGCTGTACATTTTACTATTTTTGGTTTTCCGCCAGCTAATAAAACCATATCAGGGTATGATACCCAAAAAGGTGCTGGTATAATTACCTCGTCACCTTTATTAAGAGTTGCCATAAAAGCATTATAAAGAACTTGTTTACCGCCTGTGCCAACAGTTATTTGATCTAAGGTGAAGTTCAATTTATTTTCTCTTTTAAATTTTTTGATGATAGCTTTTTTAAGTTCAGGCGTGCCATCAACAGCAGTATACTTTGTGTCCCCTCTTTTGATAGCTTTGATCGCTGCATTTTTTATATTTACTGGAGTATCAAAATCTGGCTCCCCAGCACCAAGACCTATTACATCTTTTCCAGCTGCTCTTAATTCTCTTGCTTTCTGAGTAACAGCTATTGTTGGGGATGGCTTAATTCTTTTTAAACTGTCTGATATTATGCTCATTGAAATATAAATTAATTCTACTACGATCTTTAATATATGGAAAATACATATCAAGATTTAATTACAGATATTCAGAGTAAAAACCCAAAAATCAGTGGAAAACTTGAAGGTGGTAAAAAATTTAAAATTAAATCTGATTTTAAACCTGCAGGTGATCAACCCGATGCGATTAAAAAATTAGTTAATGGAGCAAATAAAGAAGAGTTTAATCAAGTATTACTCGGGGTTACCGGTTCGGGAAAAACTTTTACAATGGCCAAGGTAATTGAGGCCACTAACAGACCAGCATTAATTTTAGCTCCGAATAAAACACTTGCTGCACAGTTATATGGTGAAATGAAAACTTTCTTCCCTGATAATGCTGTAGAATATTTTGTATCTTATTACGATTACTATACTCCAGAAGCTTACGTTCCTAGATCAGATACATACATTGAAAAAGAAGCATCAATAAATGAACAAATAGACAGGATGAGACATTCCGCAACAAGATCTCTTTTGGAGAGAGATGATGTTTTAATTGTAGCCAGTGTGTCATGTATTTATGGGCTAGGTTCCGTTGAAGCTTATAGTAAGATGACTTTAACACTTCAAAAAAATTATGATTACAACAGAGAACAAATTATTAAGTCTTTAGTTGCATTACAATATAAAAGAAATGATCAAAATTTTTATAGAGGTACTTTTAGAGCTCGAGGTGAATATCTAGAAATATTTCCATCTCATTTAGAGGATCGAGCATGGAGATTAAGCTTATTCGGAGACAAGCTTGAACAAATTGAGGAATTTGATCCATTAACTGGAGATAAAGTTCGGGACTTAAGCCTTGTAAAAGTCTACGCTAATAGTCATTATATCACTCCGAAACCCACCATTGAACAAGCGATAATAAATATAAAAAAAGAATTAGATATAACTCTTAAAAGACATAAAGCTGAAAATAAATTACTAGAGGCACAAAGATTAGAGGAAAGAACCAAATTTGACCTAGAAATGATTGAAGCAACAGGCTCATGCGCGGGAATAGAAAATTATTCTAGATTTTTATCAGGGAGAAAACCAGGTGAACCACCTCCTACATTATTTGAATACTTCCCAGACAACACTTTAATTTTTGTCGATGAGTGTCACGTGACTGTTCCACAACTTAATGGAATGTATAAAGGAGATAGATCAAGAAAAAGTACTTTAGCAGAATATGGTTTTAGACTTCCATCTTGTATGGACAATAGGCCTCTTAAATTTGAGGAATGGGATTTAATGAGAACACAAACAGTATTTGTCTCTGCAACACCAGGTCCTTGGGAATTAGAACAAACGAAAGGCAAATTTATCGACCAAGTCATAAGACCAACAGGCTTGATTGATCCACCTGTAGAAATAAGGCCTGCAAAAAACCAGGTTGATGATTTAATGCATGAGTGCAAAAAAGTTATTGAAAATAATCATAGAGTTTTAGTGACAACTCTTACAAAAAAAATGGCTGAAGATTTAACAGAGTATCTCCATGAAAATGGTGTAAAAGTGAGATATCTCCACTCCGATATTGATACGCTTGAAAGAATAGAGATCATGAGAGATCTAAGAATGGGAGTTTTTGATGTTCTCGTAGGAATTAACTTATTGAGAGAAGGTTTAGATATTCCAGAATGCGCTTTAGTAGGAATTTTAGATGCAGATAAAGAAGGTTTTTTAAGATCAGAAACTTCATTAATTCAAACTATAGGTAGGGCCGCTAGAAACGTTGACGGCAAAGTAATTCTTTATGCTGATAAAGAAACTAAAAGTATAAAAAAAGCAATTCAGGAAACTGAGAGAAGAAGAAAAATTCAATTAGATTATAATAAAAAACATAAAATCGATGCAAAAACTGTAAAAAAAGAAATTAATGATATCTTAGAAAGTGTTTATGAAAAAGACTACGTTAAAATTAGTGAAGGCTCAAATGTTGGAGGAAATCTTAAAAAACACTTGAAAGCTTTAGACAAAAAAATGAAGGAAGCAGCATCAAATCTAGAATTTGAAGAAGCAGCTAAAATTAGAGATGAGATTAGAAAATTAGAAAGCACAGAGCTAGAGATCACATTAAATCCAAAAATAAGACAATATGATGTAAAAAACAAACTTTATCCAAAAGGTAGATCGACAATGGGAATGCCAGGAACTAAGGTTACCAAAAAAAAAGATAAAAAATGGAAGCACAGAGGATAATTATTACTGGTGGAGCAACCAGAATAGGCGCTGCAATAGCTGAAAAATTATCAGGACCGAATAAACAAATTATAATTCATTATAATAAATCAAAAGCTAAAGCTGAAAATTTAAAAAAGAAACTTCAAAATTATGGGTCAAAAATTTATTTGGTAAAAGGAAATCTTAGTAAAGAAAAAGATGTTATGAAAATTATAAAGTTTGCTAAATCAAAATTAAAATATTTTGATTGTCTAATCAACAATGCATCTTTATTCGAAAATGATAAACTAGAAAACTTTAGTTTTAGAAGTTGGGAAAATCATATTTCAACAAATCTTAAAGCTCCTGCTATTTTATCAAAAGAATTCTCAAAAAATATCAGGGGAAAAAATAACAATATTATTAACATTATTGATCAACGAGTATTTAAATTAACTCCATTTTTTTTTTCATACACAATAAGTAAAACTGGACTTTATACTCTTACAAAAACTAGTGCTATGAGCCTCTCACCAAATATAAGAGTTAATGGCATAGCGCCAGGACCCACAATCAAAAATAAGAGACAATCTAAAAAACATTTTAAAAAACAATATTTAGCAACACCTCTCAAAAAACAAGTTGATGTAAAAGAGATTTGCGACGCAGTTGACTTTTTTATTAAAAATAGCTCTATTACGGGTCAAATTTTAGCAATTGATAGCGGACAAAGTCTCAACTGGCAAACACCAGATATTATGGGGGGGAAAGAATGAAAAAAATTTTAATAGTTGTAATTTTTAGCTTGATATCATGTGGCAATGTTTTTGCGAATGGAAAAATTTTAAAAAGTGGCTTTATTACTAAATCTGCCTCAGTAAATGAGAACATGAACATTAAAGACCCAAAAAATAAAATTATAATTATTTATAATCATGGACAAAATAAAAATGATAAAGCAATAAAAAATGAATGCATTTGGGTAAATCAAATAAGAAATCAAGCTTCACTAGTAGATCAGGAAGTTAATAACAAAAAAATTATGGTTTATAACTTTTGTACTAACGATTTAGCTGGAGACATGTCACCAAAAAAATACTGGAAGTTTAAAGAACCTTATGAAGGTATACATAAATTAGATAAAAGAATTGAAAAAAATTTAGAGTTAGTAGACAAATTTGTAAAAATAGGTGTGCCTAGAAAACAAATTATTATATCGGGACATTCTTGTGGAGGTCTTTTGACTTTAATGTTATTGGCTGAGCATCCTGAAAAAGTGGGAGGTGGTATATCATATATGCAAGCTTGTTATGGTAAACTCTCCTCAAAATATAAGGTAAAAAAAGTTGGTTCTGAGAAGGCACTAGCGAAATTTGCAAAAAAATATCCAGGGGGTGCTGAGCTAAGACAAAGACAGATTGATAATATAAAAAAATTAAACAATGTGCCTGTTCTTGCTTTTACACATCCAAAAGATAAGTATGAAGGTCTGTTATCTGATTGGTTAGAAGAAGTTGTGGGTGTTAAAAGAATTATCATTTCAGAAGATTATAAAATAAATGGGAAAACTTGTGTTGTAAAAGGAGATGACTCGGAATGGGAGGTTTCAGAAAGTAAAAATGCAGGCCATATAATGAATCAGGGCCTTTGTTTTCAGTATTATAATCCTGTAATTCTAGATTATATTGCCTCAAGAATTAAATAATATGAAAAAAAATAATCTTAAAATTATTAAAATAGATAAGAATAAAGCTCTATTTAACTATGAGAAAAAAATTCTTATCAATGAGTTAATTTTAGATTTAAAACTTGGGTATTACGATTTTGAAAAAGAAAAACCTCAAAAAGTCAAGTTTAGCCTTGAAATTGACTATCAAGATAAAAAGCCTTCAAATGACAAAGATATAAAATCTATTGTCAACTACAGCACAATTGTAAAATTAATTACAAAACTAGTAAAAAAGAAACATTATAATTTTTTAGAAACACTTGCAGAGTCTGTTTTTGATGAATTGTTTAAAGATAAAAGGATTGCGAAAATAATGCTTAAAATTGAAAAATTAGAAATTTTAAAACAATGCTCATCCGTTGGTATTCAAATTACCAAAAAAAGAAGTCATGATAAGTTCTGAAATTGGAAAAGAAGTAATTAAAAAAGAACTACCATTAATACCTAAGCTACCTGGTGTTTATCGCATGCTTAACGACAAAGGAGAAATTCTTTATGTTGGTAAAGCAAAAAATTTACCCAATAGACTTAAAAGTTATATTGCAGAAAAAAACCATATTATAAGAACAGAGAGAATGTTATCTCAAACAAAAAAACTTGAGATTACAACTACCTCGAATGAAAGTGAGGCTTTACTGCTTGAAGCCAACCTTATTAAAAAGCACAAACCAAAATTTAATATTTTACTTAGAGATGATAAATCTTTTCCTTTTATATTTATTGGTAATAAAGATGTCTGGCCTCAGATAAGACGACACAGAGGAAAAAAAACTAAGGAAGGTTTTTATTTTGGTCCATTCGCATCAGCTGGCTCAGCAAATTGGACTATAAAGATGATACAAAAAATTTTCCATTTAAGAGTATGCGATGATACAGTTTTCAAAAATCGGGAACGACCATGCATTCTTTATCAAATTAAAAGGTGTTCTGGACCTTGCGTTGGATATGTTGAAAAGGAAGACTATAAGAAAACTGTGGATGATGCGATAGAATTCGTTTCAGGAAAATCAAGAAAAATTCAAAAAAGTCTTTCAGATCAGATGGAAAAAGCTAGTGAAGATTTAGATTTTGAGAAAGCTGTGATTTTGAGAGATAGAATAAAATCATTAAATATTATTCAATCTTCGCAAAGAATCAATGAAGCAAATTTAATCGAGGCCGATGTGATTGCAGGTTATAAAGAGTCTGGAAAAACTTGTATTCAGGTTTTTTTTTATCGTTCAAAACAAAATTGGGGTAACCAGGCATTTTTTCCCAAACATGATCCAGATGAAAGTCTAAGTAATATACTTAATTCTTTTGTTTCACAATTTTATGAAAATAAAAGTGTGCCTTCATCGATAATAATTTCCGAAGAGATAAAAGAAAAAAATCTGATTGAAAAAACTCTCTCTAAAAAAGAGGGTAAACAAGTAAACTTAACTGTTGCAAAAAAAGGGTCAAAACTAAAAGTTATCAATCAAGCAACCAAAAATGCAAAAGAAAGTTTAAATCGAAAACTTTATGAAAGTCAGAATAATAGAGAATTATTTGACTCAGTTGCGAGTAAATTTAATCTTGAGACAAATATAAATTTAGTAGAGGTTTATGATAATAGTCATATTCAAGGAACAAATAGTGTTGGAGCCTTAATTGCATTTGGTGAAGAAGGTTTTATTAAAAAAAGATATCGAAAATTTAACATTAAATTCAAAAAGAATGAACAAGATGATTACGGAATGATGCGAGAAGTATTGAACAGAAGATTTAAAAGAGCAATTCAAGAAAAAGACAATTATCTCTCTTTTCCTGATTTAGTAATAGTTGATGGTGGAAAAGGTCAATATTCTGTTGCAAGAGACTCTTTAAATGAATTAGGACTTCACGAAATACCGATTATCGCGATTGCTAAGGGAAAATTTAGAAATAGTGGTAATGAAACTTTTTTTCATAATGGCAAAGAATATAAATTCAATAAAAATGACCCTACTCTTTTCTTTCTTCAAAGAATTAGAGATGAATCTCATCGTTTTGCGATTAGTGCTCATAGAGCAAAGAGAAAAAGGGGGATTAGTAAGTCTTTGTTAGATCAGATTGAGGGTATTGGATCTATCAGAAAAAGGGCTTTATTAAATCATTTTGGATCTGCTCGAGCAGTAGAGTCTGCCAGTCTAGATGAAATAAAATCAGTTGAGGGCGTTGAGGAAAAAGTTGCAAAAAAGATATATAACTTCTTTCACGAATAGAGATTATGCTAAGAAAAATACCCAACATACTAACAGTAGGTAGAATTTTAATTGTACCTTTTTTTGTTTTAGCTTTCTATTTACCTGGATTTTATGGAGATCTAACTGCTTTAGTATTATTTATAATTGCATCGTTTACAGATTTTTTGGATGGAATGTTGGCTAGACTACTTGGAGAAGAGTCTAAATTGGGAGAATTATTAGATCCAATTGCAGATAAGATTATTGTAGCTGCTGCACTAATTTTATTAGTTATGGATGGCACAATTAAAAATTATGAGGTTATTGCTGCAATTATAATTTTAACAAGAGAAATATTAATATCTGGTCTTAGGGAATTTTTAGCAAAAGGTAAAATTAAACTACCTGTCTCTAATCTTGCAAAATTAAAAACAGTTTTACAAATGGTCTCTATTGGTCTTTTACTTTCTGGGGATACAGGAAATAAAATTATCAATTTTCAAGACTATAATGCTCAAACAATTGGTATAATTTTATTATGGCTATCAGCAGTTTTAACTCTATTTACAGGATATGAATATATGCGAAAAGGAATAGACCACGCTATATCTGAGGACAATAAAGATTAGGCAGCTTTTTTCTTTTTAACTAAAGCTTGATAACTTTCACTTAAATCAATTATCATTTCACAAACTTTAAATTGATTTTCCGCAATACATGATACTGGAGTAACCTCTGCTGCTGTACCAGTTAAAAAACAACCCTCAAAATCTTTTAATTCCTCAGGTTTTATTTTTCTTTCGTGAACTTTTATATTTTTAGATTTTGCTATTTCAATAACTGTTCTTCTCGTAATTCCATCTAAAAATGAGTCTGGTATTGGAGTGTGCAATTCTCCCTTTTTATCTTTAAAAAAAATATTTGCTCCTGTCGCTTCTGCAATATTGCCCTGATAATCTAACATAAGAGAGTCTGTATATCCTTCCTTTTCAGCCTCATGTTTTGAAAGAGTACAAATCATATAAAGACCCGAAGCTTTTGTATCCCAGGGAATTGTGTTAGGGGCTGGCCTTCTCCAATTCGAAATATTTAGTTTGATACCCTCAACCTTTAACTTAGGATCAAAATATGAACCCCATTCCCATGTTGCTATTGCCACATGTATCTTTGTTTGTTGTGCAGATATTTGCATCATCTCACTTCCTCTCCATACAAATGGTCTTACATACCCGTTTTCTACTTTCTGGGTGGAAACTATTTTTTTACAAGCAAAATTGATTTCTTTTTCGCTGTATGGTATTTCAATTCCCATTCTCTTTGCTGAGTAAAATAATCTTGAAGTATGTTCCTCTAATTTAAAAATCGAACCATCATACACACGTTCTCCCTCAAAAACACAGCTCGCATAATGTAATCCATGGCTTAGAACATGGACCTTAACATCAGACCAATCGACTAATTCGCCATTGTACCATATTTTACCTGATCTTTTATCGTAGGGTATCATTATGAAATAAAAATTCTTACTGAAAAAATATCTTTGTATCTGTAATATGTCAATATAACTTACCAATAATGAAACAACTTTTATATCTAAAAGATGATCAACTAAAAGATTTGATCGAAAAGCTTTTTATAGGTTACAGAGAAACATTTTCAGACTCAAAAAAAATATTAAATAAGTATAAAATTGGCCTAGCACACCAAAAAGTCATTCATTTATTGTCCATGTACGAAGGGATCACTATTTCAGAATTACTCAAAAGACTTAAAGTAACTAAACAAAGTCTTAATAGAGTTTTAAAAGATCTAATTAAACTAGACATAATTATTTTCAAAAAAGATGAGCAAGATACAAGAATAAAACATGTATTTCTAAATGATAAAGGAAAAAAAATATTTAATGAAATTTTTGAAATTCAAAAAAAAAGAATTCATAGTGCATTACTTAACTCAAGCTCTGAAGAAGTAATTAACTTTGATAACGTTTTAAAAAAAATAATTAATGGATAATTTTGTAGCTCATATTTTAGTTGTTGATGATGATGAGGGTATTAGAACTCTTGTTAAAAAATATTTAAATGAAAATAATTACCTGGTCACAACTGCAAATAGTGCAGAGGATGCTTTTGAAAAAATACAAATAATCAAATTTGATCTAATCATACTAGATATTATGATGCCTGGAAAAAGTGGCTTAGAGTTCCTTAAAGAAAATCAAAAAAAACTGGATACACCTGTAATTTTATTAACTGCAAAAGGTGAAGCAAATGAAAGAGTTGAGGGATTGGAAGTTGGTGCTGATGACTATCTTCCAAAACCTTTCGAACCAAAAGAGTTAATTTTGAGAATTCAAAATATAATTCGAAAAACAAAAATAAGTGATCAAAAACGTGTAATACAATTTGAAAATATTAAAATTGATTTAAATAAACAACTAATAATTAAGAAAAATTCAGAATACAAAATTAACAACACAGAAAAAAAAATTTTAGAAAAAATGATTAATAATCCTGGTAAAACTTTTTCACGTGAAGATATTGGTATTCTAACTGAACTTGATAAAGAGAGATCAATAGATGTTATAATCACAAGACTTAGAAAAAAAATTGAAATTGATCCAAAAAATCCAAAGTTTTTACAAACAATTAGAGGAGCTGGATATGTTCTATGGATTGAGTAAATTTTTTAAAGATATACTTCCAAAGAGATTATTTTATAGAGCTTTATTGATTGTTGCAGTTCCAGTCATAGTTTTACAATTGGTAATTACTATTGTTTTTTTTGATAGCCTTTGGATCAAAACTAACAAGGGTATGACTAAAGCGTTAGTAAATGAAATTAATACTTTCATTGAAGTTTATTCTGATGAAATTTATAAAAAAGATGAAATTAAAAATGTTTTTTCAGTTTACCAAGACTTAAATATAGATTTTTTAGAGAACAAAGATTTTATTTATACTTTTGATGAAAGATGGTTTAGCCCTATAGATAGGACTTTAAGAAGAGAACTCAAGTCAAAATTTGGTAATGGAAATTATTGGTTTGATACAACTTCATACAAAGAGTTAATTGATATTAGAATAAAATATCAGTCTGGGTATTTTAAATTTTTAGTTCCAAGAGATAGGGTGACGACCTCCTCAGCTCGTATCTTTGCACTATGGATAACAGTTCCTGCAATCATAATGATTTTAATTTCATTAATTTTTCTAAAAAATCAAACGAGACCAATAACTAATCTTGCAAAAGCAGCAGAAAAATTTGGTCGAGGAGAAGAAATTGATGAATTTAAACCCTCTGGTGCAGCAGAAATCAGACAAGCTGGTTATGAATTTGATAGAATGAGAAAAAGAATTTTAAGACATCTTAATCAAAGATCAGAAATGTTGTCTGGCATTAGCCACGACTTAAGAACTCCTTTAACAAGAATGAAATTACAAATAGCATTTATAAAAGATAAAGAATTAAGTAAAAAATTATCAGAAGACATTAATGAAATGGAAAAAATGCTAAATGAATATTTGCAGTTTACCAGCTCGTCATACCTTGAAAAAGACGAGGAATTTAATATTAGCGAATTAGTTAATGAAATAGTTGAGAAGTATGAAAATGAAAATATATCATCCAAAATTACACCAAGAATTTATATAAGTGGTAGAAAAAACCTAATCAAAAGATGTGTTAACAATCTTATAGACAATGCAATTAAATATGCGAAAAAAGTAAATGTAGATATTACTAAAAGTAGTAACAACTTATTCATTAAAATTGAAGACAATGGTCCGGGTATACCTGAGGCAGAATATGATAATGTTTTCAAACCTTTTTACAAAATTGATAAAGGTCGAGCTGAAACAAAATCAAGCGTTGGACTTGGATTATCCATAGCTTCCGACATCATCAGATCACACGGAGGAAATATAAAATTAGCTAAGTCACCAATGGGTGGTTTAGAAGCTAAGATCTTTTTGCCTTTTTAGTTTTCTTTTTTTTTGTAAATTTTAATTGATCAATTTTTTTTTCTAAATTTTCAACTCTTTTGGAGAGCACTTCAAACTCTTCTTTACTTGTTAACTTCATTTTAAAAACTATTTCATCTCTTTTAGATTTTAAAATAGTCATAATTTCATTAGCTATATCTTTTGACGATACTAAGCCTTGTTCAAATAATTTAGCAAGTTTTTCAATTACAAACTTTGAGTTTTTCATATATTAATCTAATAACTTATTATAATTATAACTTATATTTAAAAATAGAAATGTTCATTAATAATTTTGACCCAGTCGCATTTCAAATTTTTTCATTTGAGATTAGATGGTATTCTTTAGCTTATATTGTTGGTATTTTATTAGGGTGGTTTTTAAGTAAAAAATTTTTTATTTCTGAAATAAAAGTAAGGGAAAAATTTGATGATTACTTAACTTATCTAATTTTAGGTTTAATTATTGGTGGCAGATTAGGGTATGTAGTATTTTATAACTTTGAATTTTATATCAATAATTTATCAGATATCTTAAAAATTTGGCAGGGTGGTATGTCATTTCATGGAGGAGTTATAGGTATCATAATTGCAAGTTACCTTTTTGCGAAAAAAAATTCACAAAGTTCATTTAGTTATTTAGATATTGTGTCTTTTGTTGCACCCATAGGTATTTTTTTTGGCAGAATAGCAAATTTTATAAATTCAGAACTTTATGGTGTCGAAACAAATGTTGCCTGGGCAGTCCAATTTAAACTAATAGATAATTTATATCGACATCCTACTCAGTTATATGAAGCGTTTTTTGAAGGCATAGTTCTATTTTTAATTCTATTATATTTCAAAAATAAGAGTTTCTCTAAAAGACCTGGTTTTATCTCTGGTATATTTTTAGTTTTTTACTCAATTTTTAGATTTGCAATTGAGTTTTTAAGAGTTCCTGATGACCAACTGGGCTATTTATTATTCAATTTAACTATGGGACAACTTATAAGTATCTTTTTTTTAATAATCGGATGTTATTTATTAATCTCTAAATATGAAAACAGACAAAATAGTTAATTTACCCTTAGACAAGTTTATCAATATCACTATGTATAACAAAAAGTCTGGGTACTACATAAAAAAAAATCCATTCGGTAAAAAAGGAGATTTTATTACAGCCCCTAATGTATCAAGATTATTTTCTGAAATGATTGCTATTTGGGTTGTAAGTTTTTGGAAAAGTATAGGGTCACCAAAAGAATTCAATTTAATCGAACTTGGAGCAGGAAATGCTGCAATGATGAAAATTCTTATAGAAAGTTTTAAAAAGTTTCCATTGTTTTTCAAATCCTGCAGGTTGGTAATTTATGAGATAAGTCCTACTTTAAAGAAGATACAAAAAAAAGAATTATTAAATTCAGACGTAAATTGGATAAACGATTTAAAAAAAATTAAAAAAATTCCTTGTATATTTGTTGCAAATGAGTTTTTTGATGCACTTGCAATTAAACAATTTAAAAAAAAAGGAAATCTTTGGTTTGAAAGATTTGTTAGTTTAAACAAAAAAACAACCTCTTTCTTGGAAAAAAAGATTAATATGAAAAATTATGAAAAAAAAATTAATTTTAGAATATCTAAAAATCAGAATTTTATAGAATATTCAGAGCTTGGTATTAATTATCTGAAAAAAATTTCAAAAATTATCAAAATGAGATCTGGAGGAATTTTAATCATAGATTATGGATATAATGAAGATAAAATGAAAAATACTTTACAAGCATTATATAAACACGAATATTCAGATGTTTTAGCTAAAATTGGGAACTCAGATATCACGCATAATATCAATTTCCGATTATTTGAAAAAATAATAAAAAAACTAGGTGGATTAAAGCATAGTTTAACAACACAAAAAGAATTTCTTACAAAAATGGGTATCTACGAAAGAGCTGAGATGATTGCAAAAAATCAAAACTTTTTAAAAAAAGCAGATATTTATTACAGATTAAAAAGACTAACAGATGATAAACAAATGGGAAAATTGTTTAAAGTTATGTTAATAAAAAATCAAAAAAACAATTTTAATTTAGGATTTTGATCTGATCACCTCTCGAAAATTATTAAAAAAAAAAAATATAAGTCATGGTTTTTTTAATAAAAATGGAGGTACATCAAAAGGGATATATAAAAGTCTAAATTGTGGTCCCGGTTCTCATGACAACAAAAATAATATTTTAAAAAATTTAAAGATTGTCAAAGATAAAATAGGGAAAAAAGCAAAAAATATTTATTTAGTACATCAAGTACATAGCAATAAGTTGGTTTTTCTAAATGAAAACTCTAAATTAAAAAAAAAAATTAAAGCTGACGCAATTATAACTAATCAAAAAAAACTGCCAATAGCTGTATTGACCGCTGATTGCGTACCAGTTTTATTATATGACTATGAAAAAAAAATTATCGCGGCTATCCATGCTGGTTGGAAAGGTGCGTATAGAGGGATAGTCAGAAATGTTATTAATTTTATGCACAAAAAAGGGTGTAATCCAAAAAATATAATTGGAGCAATTGGTCCGTCAATTACTCAAAAAAACTATGAGGTAAAAGCTGACTTTAAAAAGAAATTTATTAAAAAACACAAAAAAAACAAAATTTTCTTTAAAAATAAAAACGAATTAATTTATTTTGATTTACCAAATTATGTCAAATCTCAACTTAAATCACAAAAAATCGATAAAATTGATATGATTAAAATTGATACATTCGATAAAAAAAATAATTTTTTTAGTGCAAGAAGATCATTAAAATTAAATCTAAATGATTATGGTAGAAATATTTCAATAATTATGATTAATTAAACTTTTCATGAAATTATTAACTGGAAATAGTAATAAAATCTTAAGCAAAAATATCGCTAAATATTTAAAATCTAAACTTGTCAATTCTAGTATAAGAAAATTTGCAGATGGTGAAATTTACATTGAAATAAATGAGAATATAAGAGGGAATAGCATTTTTATAATTCAATCTATTTCTTCACCAGCTAATGACAATTTAATGGAATTATTATTATGTATTGATGCTTTAAAAAGATCATCAGCAAAAAATATAACTGCTGTAATTCCTTATTTTGGTTATGCGAGACAAGATAGAAAAGTTGTACCAAGAACATCTATATCAGCAAAGCTTGTCTCAAATTTAATAACTAAAGCTGGAGCAGATAGAGTTGTGACAGTTGATCTCCACGCTGGTCAAATTCAAGGTTTTTTTGACATCCCTGTAGATAACCTTTTTTCAACTCCAATTTTTGCACGGCACATTAAAAAAAGAATCAAAAATAAAAATTTAATCTGTGTTGCTCCAGATGTTGGTGGAACAGAGCGAGCCAGAGCTCTTGGTAAAATCTTAAACATCGGCTTAGCTATTGTTGATAAAAGAAGACCAAAACCAGGTCAATCACAAGTAATGAATGTTATTGGAGATGTTAAAGGTAAAACATGTATATTGGTTGATGACATAATTGATTCAGGAGGCACTATCGTCAATGCAGCTAAGGCATTAAAACAAAGAGGTGCAAAAGAGGTTTATGTTTATATTACTCACGGGGTATTGAGTGGAGACGCAGTTAAAAAAATTAAAAATTCAGTTATTAAAAATTTAGTTATTACAGACACGATTGATAACAGCGAAAAAACCAAAAATGTTAAAAACATAGAAGTTTTACCAATTTCCGCCCTTATGGGAGAAGCTATAAAAAGAATTTCTAATTCAACATCAGTTTCAGATTTATTCAAATAATTACCTTGATTATTTATGAACATGGGTTAAAAACCTCTGTTTTATGAATTCTTTAGAAGCAAAGATCAGGGATAACAAAACTAAAGGTCAACTTAATGCTATCAGGAATGATGGCAGTGTTCCAGGGATTATCTATGGGGGTAAAGACCAAAATCAAAAAGTTTCTATATCTAAGAAATTATTAAAAACCTTGATTGAGAAAGAAAACTTTTTATCAAATATCATTACTTTAAATGTAGATGGAAAATCTCAAAATGTATTACCTAGAGAAGTAAAATATCACATCATAAATGATGAACCTACCCATGTAGATTTTCTAAGAGTTCTTCCTGGAGTAAAAATTAAGATTGAAGTTCCAGTTAACTTTATTAATCATGAAAAATCTCCAGGCTTAAAAAGAGGTGGAGTACTTAACATTGTAAGAAGAAAAGTTGAATTAAAATGCCCAAGTGAAAAAATACCAGAAAGTATTACTTTAGATTTAGATGGTATCGATATTGGGTCAAGTTTTAAAATTTCTTCAGTAAAACTAGATGCAGAAGTAACACCAACTATTCAAGGAAGAGATTTCGTAATTGCAACCTTGGCAGCACCGACAGTAATGAAAGAGCCAGAAAAACCAGCAGAGGCAGAAGCTGCAGAGGGTGAAGAAGGTGCTGAAGGAGCGGAAGCAGCTGCAGCTGAGGGAGATAAACCAGCTGCGGAGGGCGATAAAAAAGAGGGTGATGATAAAAAACCTGCAGACAAAAAAGCTCCAGAAGAAAAAAAATAATCCACTAAATTTGAAATTCTAATTAATAGTTTATGCTTTTATTTGTAGGTTTAGGTAATCCAACTCCAGATAGTGAAAATAATAGACATAATGTTGGTTTTAAAATTATAGACTCCATCAATAAAAAGTTCGGGCTTACAAAACAAAAACCAAAATTCAAAGGTTTGTTAACAACTGGTAATATTGATAGTAAAAAAGTTTATGCCATAAAGCCCTTAACATTTATGAATAACTCTGGAATATGTATTAGAGAACTAATTGAATATTTTAAAATTGAACCAGAAAATGTAATTGTTTTTCATGATGATCTTGATGTTGAATTTGGAAAAATAAAAGCGAAATTTGGGGGATCAAGTGCTGGTCACAATGGTATATCTTCTATTGATAAATTTATTGGCAAAGATTACTCGAGAGTAAGAATTGGTATAGGAAAACCAAAAGGACCTATTGAAGTATCTGATTATGTTTTACAAAACTTTGATGATGAAGAAATCATGGGTGTAGAAAAAATATCCAAAAATATAACTGAGTCACTTTCGATACTTGTAGAAAAAAAATTAGATTTATTTTCAAGCACAGTTAATAATAAATAATGAGTTTTAAATGTGGGATTGTTGGATTACCTAATGTTGGTAAATCAACTCTTTTCAATGCTCTAACTAATTCCAGTAAGGCACAAGCTGCTAATTTTCCTTTTTGTACAATTGATCCAAATATTGGAGTTGTAATAGTTCCTGATGAAAGATTAAACAATTTAGCTAAAATTTCAAAATCAAAAAAAATAATCAATACCACTATCTCTTTTGTTGATATTGCTGGATTGGTAAAAGGCGCATCTAAAGGTGAAGGTTTGGGTAATAAATTTCTTTCTCATATTAGAGAAGTCGATGCAATTATTCACATGATCAGGTGCTTTGACTCTAATGATATTCAAAATGTAAACCCTTCTGTTGACCCGGTTAGAGATATAGAAATTATAGAAACAGAGATGATGCTTGCAGATCTTGAATCTATTCAAAAAAGGTTAGAAAAAAATAATAAAAAAAATGTTGATGAGGATCAAATCAAAATTCTTGAAATAGCTATGGATTGTATAAATAATAATAAAAGTTTTGATGATTTAAGAACCCAATTTAATAAAAAACAACTTAATCAATCTGGATTATTATCACTTAAACCTAAAATTTTTGTTTGTAACGTAGATGAACAAAGTGTTCAAAGTGGAAATAATTACACTCAATCATTTATTGATAAGTATGGAAACAATAATACTTTGATCGTTTCTGCAGACATAGAAAATCAAATAAATGAATTGGATAGCAATGAGAGAAAAAATTATATGGAAATGATTGGATTAAAGGAAACAGGATTGAATAAATTAATTAAGAAAGGTTACGAAATTCTTGACCTAGATACATACTTTACATCTGGGCCCGAAGAAACTCGAGCATGGACAATTGAAAAAAATTGCACTGCTCCAAAAGCTGCAGGTGAAATTCATACTGATTTTGAAAAAGGATTTATTCGGGCTGAAACTATTTCTTACGATGACTTCATATCCAATGATGGTTGGGTAAATTCAAAAAATAACGGAAAAATGAGATTAGAAGGGAAAGATTATATAGTTAAAGATGGAGACGTTCTAAACTTCCGTTTCAATACGTGACCATATTCTTTTCATACTAAAATAAACTAGGATTGTTAAAATAATTAAATACACGATAGCTTTAAAACCCATTTGATGTCTTGACTCTAAATGAGGTTCAGCTGACCACATCAAGAATGTTGTTACATCTTTTGACATTTGCTCAACAGAAGCTGTTGTGCCATCTGAGTATTCTACTAATCCATCTGATAACTGGTTAGCCATTTTAATTTTATTTCCATACATGTATTTATTATAATACACACCATCATCTAAAGTAACTCCAGCTGGTGGGTCCTCATATCCTTGAAGCAATGAATAAATATAATCTACCCCACCCCCTCTTGCTTTAACTAATACGGACATATCTGGTGGATAAGCCCCTCCATTTGCGGCTTGAGCAGCTTGAACGTTGTCATAGGGCATTACAAACTTATCTGATAATCTGCCTGGACGAGTAAACATATCACCGTCTGAATTAGGTCCATCTTTGACCTCAAAAGATGCAGCAATAGCTTTTGCTTGCTCTATAGAAAATTCTGGTCCCCCTTTTTCAGCTAAGTTTCTATAACTTAAATATTTCATTGAATGACAAGAAGAGCACACCTCTGTGTAGACTTGATAACCTCTTTGAAGTGCTGCTCGATCAAACTTTCCAAAGAGACCTTTAAAACTCCAATCAGTTTTTAAATATTCAACTTTTTCTGCAGCTTGAGTGCTCAATGAAAGTACAGAAAATAAGATAATAAATGAAAATATTTTAAAAAAATTTTTCACTTATTTATTTAAACTTTCCTTATTTTTTGCCGTGGCTAAATTAGGTGAACCACCTAGTATCGGTTCGGTAATACTTAATGGAATTGGAAGAGTTTTTTCTTTCCAGCCTAAAACTGGAAGTATCACTAAAAAGTGTAAGAAATAGTATGCTGTAGCTACTCTAGCAACTAACAGATATAACCCCTCTGCTGGCATAGCACCAACATATCCCAGGATCAAAACATCAGCGACAAGGATCCAATAAAATTGTCTATATAAAGGTCTAAATACTGCTGATCTAATTTTTGAAGTATCAAGCCATGGAAGAGCTGCTAAAATTAAAATAGCAGATAACATTGCAACTACTCCTAAAAGTTTATCTGGGACCGATCTCAAAATTGCATAGAATGGTAATAAATACCACTCTGGAACAATATGTGCCGGAGTAACTAATGGATTAGCTTCAATATAATTATCTGCATGACCTAAAATATTTGGCGTGTAAAAAACAAAAAATGCAAAAACAATCATAAACATTAGTAAAGCAAAACCATCTTTTATTACAATGTATGGATGGAATGGTACTGTATCTTTTGAGGGTTTTTTAATGTCAATTCCAACTGGATTATTATTTCCAGGGACATGAAGTGCCCATATATGAAGAACAACTAAACCCAAAATTAAAAAAGGTATTAAATAGTGAAGTGTAAAAAATCTTGTCAAAGTAGGATTATCAACTGAGTAACCTCCCCATAACCAAGTAACAATACCCTCGCCTACTAAAGGAATTGCACTAAATAGATTTGTAATTACAGTTGCACCCCAGAAACTCATTTGGCCCCATGGAAGTACATAACCCAAAAATGCAGCTGCCATCATTAATAAATAAATGATGATACCTATTATCCAAATTATTTCCCTAGGAGCTTTGTAAGAACCATAAAACAATGATCTAAATATATGAATATAAACAGCCAAAAAAAACATTGAAGCACCATTTGCATGAATGTATCTAATTAACCAACCATAATTAACATCTCTCATAATATGCTCGACACTATCAAAAGCCATATCAGCATGAGCAATATAATGCATTGCAAGAACTAAACCCGTTACAATTTGAGTAATCAAACAAAAAGTTAATATTCCACCAAACGTCCACCAATAATTTAAATTTTTAGGTGTTGGATAATCAGTTAAGTGATTTGCAAGAGTTAGTAATGGTAAACGATCGTTAAACCATTTTCCAAATTTTGATTTCGGTGTGTATTCGTGATCACTCATAATAATTATCCAATTTTAATTGTATTAGCATTAACAAATTCGTATTTAGGGATCTCCATATTAGTCGGAGCTGGTCCCTTTCTAATTCTTCCAGAGATATCATAGTGCGAACCATGACAAGGACAAAACCATCCATTGTATTCGCCTTTTTGATCTAAAGGAACACAGCCTAAGTGAGTGCACACTCCAAGCATAACTAACCACTCGGGGTTTGCTGCACGATCCTCATCTTTTTCAGGATGTTTTAAATCTTCTAACTTTACAGCTCTTGCTTCAGCTATCTCGTCTTGTGTTCTTCTACGAATAAAAACTGGTTTACCTCTCCATAAAACTGTAATTGTTTTACCTGGATTAACCGAACTAACATCAACCTCGGTGCTCGCTAAAGCTTTGACTGATGCGTCTGGGTTCATCTGATCAATCATTGGCCATATCGTTGCACCAACACCAACCGCACCAACTGCATAAGTTGCTGTGAATAAGAAATCTCGTCTATTAGTTTTTTTTTCTGACATCAGTAATAGTTAAATATACTCAATATTGCTTTTTTCTACTTAAATATATGATTTCATATAATATAAAATGATAAATTTACTACTGAAAGAATGACACAGAATTTGATAAATCATGGCCCTAAAATTGCTTTATTTGAACCAGACATACCTCAAAATACAGCAGCAATAATCAGAACCTGTGCGTGCCTAGGTGCAAAACTTGAAATAATAGAGCCTTGCGGGTTTATGCTGAGTGACAGAAGATTTAAGCGAGTCGTTATGGATTATATGAATGAAAAAGACATAAAATTCCATCAAAGCTCAGATGATTTTTTTAAATCGAAAAAAGATCAAAGAATAGTTCTAATGACCACAAAAGCGTCTGTTTCTTACACAAAATTTAAGTTTAATAAAAATGACACTATTCTTTTTGGTAGAGAAAGTGCCGGAGTGCCAAATGAGGTTCACAAAAAAATTAAAGATAGACTCAAAATTCCTATGAAAAACAATAAACGCTCACTTAATATTGCATCTTCTGTTGCAATCATATTGGCAGAAAGTTTAAAACAAACTAAATTAATCTAATATGGATTTAGAAATTAAAAAAGACATCACAAGTAATTGGTTCAAAATGCTACAAGAAGCTATTTGGCATACTATAACCAACCTAGAAAGAAAAGATGCGGATATCAAAACTACTGTTTGGAACAGAAGTAAAAAAAGAGACGAAGGAGGTGGAGAATTTAGAATTTTAGAAAATGGAAGAATATTTGATAAAGTTGGAGTAAATTTTTCTAAAGTTCATGGAAAATTCCCAAAACAATTTCAAAAAAATATTTTAGGTGCAAAAAAAAATCCCAGTTTTTGGGCCTCTGGTATTTCCGTTGTGATGCATATGAAAAATCCCATGATCCCTGCCATGCATTTTAATACAAGATATATCTGCACAACTCAGGACTGGTTTGGTGGTGGTATGGATGTAACCCCATCAATAAAAGATGATAAGGAAAAAAAAGAATTTCATAAAACCCTAAAAAAAATGTGTGATCAACATAATAAGAAATATTACACTAAATATAAGAAATGGTGTGATGAATATTTTTATTTACCTCATAGAAAAGAACCAAGAGGTATTGGTGGAATTTTTTTTGATTATAAAAAAGATAATTTTGAGAAAGATTTTAAATTTGTAAGAGATGTGGGGATCACTTTTCAATTTATTTTTGAAAAAATCATTAGAAAAAAAATGAAGAAAAAGTGGAATAAAAAACATAAAGAATTACAATTCATAAAAAGAGGTCGTTATACAGAATTTAACTTACTCTATGACCGAGGAACAAAATTTGGTTTGCAAACTGGTGGAAACGTTGAAGGTATTTTAATGTCATTACCTCCGTTAGCAAAATGGAAATAACATGGACAAAGAACCAATTACTTTAAATGGCCTAAATAAACTTAAAGATGAATTAATCTTTTTAAAAGAAAAAAAAAGACCTGAGATTGTAGCGGCGATTGCTGAAGCGAGGTCACATGGTGATCTAAAAGAAAATGCAGAGTACCACGCTGCAAAAGAAGAGCAGTCTCATAATGAAGGAAGGATTACTGAAATTAATGATATCATTGCTAGAGCAAATGTCATTGATGTTACGAAATTAAATAATGATGGAAAAGTTATCTTTGGCTCGACTGTGTTTTTAGAAAATTTAGATACTGGAGAAAAAATAAATTATAAGATTGTAGGAAAAGATGAAGCTGATCTCAAACAAAAATTAATTTATTTTCAATCGCCTATAGGTAAAGGTTTAATAGGAAAAAATAAAAATGATTTAGTTGAAATAAAAACTCCTGCCGGGGTCAAAAATTTTGAAATTAAAGACGTAAAATATATCTAATTGTTAACAATTTGACTTACTTGTTTATCTGAAATTTGAAAATTATTTTTCACCCATTCTTCTTCAATTATTTTTAATTTTACACCCAATTGTTTACCCTCAGGAATATTGAATTTTTCCATTAAAAATTCTGCACCCACAGGCATTTTTGGTATTGTTTTATCTTTGTAGAAATCAATTAATCTTTGAATATTTTCAGAATTTTTTTTTGATTTTATTAAATAATAATTGAGAATATCAGTTACAGCTTGTTTTCCATTATAATAAAAAATACCATTAAAGTTTTCCTCTCTAAAAGTTTTTGGTCCAATTTTTTCCTTAAAAAAATTATCAATAATTTTAATTCTTTTTTTATCTTTTTTAGAAATATTAAATTTGTACATAAAATAATCCGCATTATCTGTCTCATCAATAATCATTAAAGATAATAGAAAGACAAAATCAGCCTTATTAATTATTTGTTTTTTTTTTGAGTTTAATTTTGAAAAGGTTTTTAAATTATTTAATTCAGGAAAAACAATTAAAAATAATTCTGAGCTCAATTTATCATCAGCTAATTTTTCTAATATTTCTAAGTGAGTTATTTTTTTTAACTCATCTAATAGTCTCTCTTTAGATAATTTTGAGATACCACCGATATTAATTTTAAGTTTTCTGATTAATTCTGGATTATGCGGATGCTTTGAGTAATGAGCGAAAAATCTTAAATATCTTAAAATTCTCAAATAATCTTCTTTAATTCTTTTATCAGCGTCTCCTATAAAATTTACGAAACCGTTTTCTAAGTCTTTTTTACCCTCAAAAGGATCGAACAAGTTTCCATCTTCATCCGCGTATATGGAATTGATGGTAAAATCCCTTCTTAATGCATCCTCTTTCCAATTTTTTGAAAATTTCACTTTTGCATGTCTTCCATCTGTTAAAATATCTTCTCTCAATGAGGTAATCTCAAATTTGTACCCTTCTATAAGTGCTGTAATTGTTCCATGTTCAATACCAGTTTCGTAAAAATCAATTTTATTTTCTTTCAAAACTTCACAAACCTTTTGAGGATCAAGATTTGTAGCCATATCAATATCATTTACTATTTCTTTATTAATGATTTTTCTTATGCAACCTCCTACAAATCTTACTTCACTATCTGATGAATAAGAATTTATGGCTTTAAATATTTTATTTGCTGGAGTATTTTTTGTTAAATCTCGAATAGTTTGACTTATATAATTTAAATTATTTGATCTAAAAAAAATTGTATCTAAAAAATTTTTCATACTTGGCTGGGGCGCTAGGATTCGAACCTAGGATGCAGGTACCAAAAACCCGTGCCTTACCGCTTGGCTACGCCCCAATATTAAGTTCGTATAACACAAAAAAATCAAATTTATATAGTTTTTGAGGCTATACACCAGATATTTTTGTATTTTTGAATAAACCTTTTTTTCGCACGTTCACATCTTTTTTTTGTTTGATAATATGCAACTAAAGCTGATCCCGATCCTGTCATTCTTACAAAAACTGGGTTTAGAGAATTCTCTAAATAAAGTTTCATATTTTTTAATCTTGGGTATTTTAAAAAAGCTATTGTTTCTAAGGAATTTTTCATATCTTTTAAAAAATTGATATCAAACATTTTTTTGGCTCCCTTGCCAAATTTTGCTTTATCAAACTTTCTAACCTTTGAATAAATATCCTTAGTCGAACAACCAAAATTTGGTTTTACGATTAATGGGTAAATTTTTTTTACATTATTGAAATACTTTATTTTATTTCTTGAATTTAAAATCTTACTTTTATGATTTAAGCCTAACATCACATCAGAGCCAATTAACTTAGAAATTTTTAACATTTCCTTATTTTTGATATTGATTATTCTCTTATGAGCCAAATATCTTAGTATACTTGCTGCATTCATTGAGCCACCGCCAAGACCAGCTTTATCAGGTATAGATTTTTTGATTTTGATTTGAAATCTTTGGTTTTTCAAAATTTTTTTTTTGTCTAAGATTTCAAATAATTTAGAAACAGTGTTTTTCCTACCTATCCTTCGAGAAAATTTTCCATTGAATGAAATTAAATGTTTTTTTGATTTAATTTCTTTGATCAAAATTATGTCGTGCAAATCTACGAAGCTTATTATGCTCTCTATATTGTGCAAAGATTTACTTTTGCTTATAACATTTAATGCCAAATTTAATTTCGCGTGTGATTTTATTCTGGAAAAAGGCATTAAGAGCTTTTAAGACCTTCGATCATCTTAACATTAATTTTTTCAATTAATTCTTTTTCAGTATCTTTCATTTTCAATACATTGGTCCAAAAATATCTAGCCTGGATTTTTCTATTGAGCTTCCACAAAATATCGCCGTAATGGTCATTCACTATCGGATCATCCGGCATCAATTCTACGGCTCTTTTCAAAAATTTTTCAGCTCTTGGATAATCATCAGTTAAATAATAAGCCCAACCAATAGAGTCTATTATATATGGATCATCACTCTCAAGTTCGTAGGCTGTTTCAAGCATTTTAATCGCTTCATTAATTTTATAATCCCTCTCAAGCCATGAATAAGCAAGGTAATTTAGTATATAAGCATCGTCAGGTGTAATTTGAAGTGCATCAATTAAATCTTTATCGGCTTTTTCATAATTTTTAATTCGTTCATATGTGCCTCCTCTTCGATAAAGAATATCTGACTTGATATCCGAATTATCATCCAAATTTTCAATAATTTTAGAGTAATAACCTATTGCTTCTTCGTAATTTTTTGCTTTTTTATAAAAATTAGCAACATCAAATAATATTTTTTCATTTGGATTTTCAATTTTATCAAAATTAAATTTGATAAAGTTAAGAGACTCTTGATTATTTCTCTGCGCTGAAATTATTTGCGCTTCTTTTTTTAATCTAAACCAATAATAAAAATCATCATCCTTTTTAAATTTTTTAAGAACCTTTTTTGCCTTTTCATAATCTTTATTAAAATAATGATTTTCCGCAACTAGTGATAGATTAAATACAAATCTTGGATTAAGAAAATTTGATAAATTTAAGTAAAAATTTGACATCTCGTAATTGTCTTGCGCAGAATACAGATTTGATATTAAAAACAAAAATTCAGCAATTAAATCATTATGATTTTTACATGAAAAGACCTCTTTAAATTTTTGCAAGTTTCCATTGTCAATCCAACTTTTACCTTGTGATAGTAGCAATGTTGAATTTAAAAATTCTATTTCATCGGTAATTACTTTTGCTTCGTTTATGTTTCCATTTTCAACTAAGTAACTTATATAAAAATAAATATACCTAGTAAAATCAGACTCAGGATCATTTATCAATTTTGAGAAATATCTCCCTGTATTAGGATCATCCAAATAACACTTTTGAAATGTTTCTGAAATATAAGATAGTCTCCCAAAGTTTTTCTTATCGTCTAAAAATTTTTTTTCTTTAAAGAGGTAAACATATTGTTTTAAGCTTTCTAAAATTGCTAAATTAAACCTGTCCTGTTCTGCAAAGTTATTTGCAATAGAAATATATTCATAGGCAATGTCTAACTCATTTTTTTTTAAACTATCAATTATTAATAATAAATAAGAGTCGAAAAAATCTATATTTTCATTCTCATAATTTTGTTTAATAATTTGTATCGCTTGCAATACTTTATTCTCTAATACTAATGAAGATACATACCTTTTTAAAAATGGATCATGATTATTGATCAAAATTTTAGATGAATTAAAAAAATCTAAAGCTTCAGAATTTTTTTTATTACCAAAAGCAACAATACCTGAAAAATATTTTGATAAATTTTTAGAATCAATCTTTTCAAAAGAATTACTTTTCGTAAACAAAGTGTTCTGATAAAATAATAATATAATTAGTATAAATTTTATATTTTTAAGAACCATTACTACATTGTATGATTAAAAAGACTTTAAATCAAAATGCTAAATATGCTCAAGAATTCATGAAAACAATTGAAACTGATTTTGTTTTTAGCGATAAACCAATCAATAGATTTAAAGTCAATTTAACTGAAAATAAAAACACCTCAATAAATAAAAAAAAATTGCTAAATGATCTTAAAACAAAGATTAATTCAATTGAAAATTGTAATTTAAAAAATAATTCTAAGAATTTGGTCCTGGGCGAAGGTAACATTAATGCTGATGTGATGTTAATTGGAGAGACTCCAGGCGAAATAGAGGATGAAACAGGTTTATGCTTTCAAGGAGAAGTGGGCAATCTCTTGAACAAAATGTTACTAGCAATCAATATAAAAAGAGAAAATATTTACACTACCTACTCAATTAATTTCAGACCACCAGAAGATAGAAAACCCACTGCACAGGAGATAAAACGTTATGCAATATTTTTAAAAGAACACATTGCAATAATAGATCCAAAAATTTTAATTTTAATGGGCAGCACAGCAATGGAGGCAATTACTGGATTAAGTAAAATATCTAATGAAAGAGGTAAGTGGAAAGAAATAATTTTAAAGAACAAAACTATTCCTATCATGATTTCTTTTAGCCCCTCCTATCTAATTAGATTTCCAGAAAATAAAAAATTTTCATGGGAAGATCTAAAAAAAATTAAACAAAAAATTCAAGATTTAAATATTAGGATTTAATGAAAACTATTGCTGGAGTTGATGAAGTTGGCAGGGGTAGCTTAATTGGACCTGTTTATGCAGCAGCCGTAATATTGAACAAGACCATCAATAAGAAGTTATTGAAAGACTCAAAAAGTTTAAAAAAAAATAAACGAGAATTTTTAGCTAAATACATTAAAAAAAACTCTATTTGGGCTACAGGTAAAGCTTCTGTCTCAGAAATTGAAAAAATAAATATTCTTCATGCAAGTCTATTGGCTATGGAAAGAGCAATTAAAAAACTCAAAAAAAAACCAAAACTAATTTTGGTCGATGGAAATAAAACACCAAATTTAAAAAATTATAAACTTCAATCAGTCATTAAAGGTGATCAAAAAATACCATCTATTTCTGCAGCATCAATCATAGCAAAAGTTACACGTGATAAAATGATCTCTAAATTAGGTAAGAAATTTAAAAATTATTACTGGAGTAAAAATTATGGATATGGAACTAAACAACATCTTAAAGCTATAAAAAAATTTGGGATTACTTCTCACCATAGAAAAACCTTTTCACCGATCAGCAAGTTAAAATAGGTTTCACGTAGAAACACCAGATGTAGTTGTTGTGAACCACCATCATACAAATGGAATCCAAATAATTCAATCCTAGGTTGACCCAAGAATCTTTTTGGAGTCTAATTTATTTTTATAAAATGAATTTGGACTTTAAAAATAAATTAATAAATGGAGATAGTTTAAGGGAACTTAAAAAAATCCCTAGTGAGACTTTTGATTTAATTTTTGCTGACCCTCCTTACAACTTACAATTAAGAAATGAGCTTATAAGACCCGATAGGTCTAAGGTAAATGCAGTCAATGATAAATGGGATCAATTTAAAAATTTTAAAAAGTATGATGAATTTACCTACTTGTGGTTAACTGAATGTAAAAGAATTTTGAAAAAAAATGGTGCTATTTGGGTGATTGGCAGTTACCATAACATTTTTAGAGTTGGCACCGCTATTCAAAATTTAGGTTTTTGGATTTTAAATGATGTCATCTGGAATAAAAAAAATCCCATGCCAAATTTCAGAGGGACACGTTTTACTAATGCACATGAAACGTTGATTTGGGCATCAAAATCAGAAAAATCAAAATACACTTTTAATTATCAATCTTTAAAATGTTTAAATGATGATCTTCAAATGAGATCGAACTGGGAGTTGCCGATTTGTAATGGTTCTGAAAGACTTAAAAAGAATGGTAAAAAAGTGCATTCTACTCAAAAACCTGAGGCTCTACTTCACAGAATTTTATTAGCAACCTCAAATAAAAATGATTTAGTTTTAGATCCTTTTTTAGGATCAGGAACAACAGCAGCGGTTGCAAAAAAATTGGGTAGAAATTATTACGGAATTGAAAAAGAAAAAACCTATCATAAGGCAGCTGAACAACGACTAAAAAATACAAAACCTATAGAAGATGATTATTTAGATACTTTGCAAAATGGTAGATCTAAGCCAAGAGTACCTTTTGGGTCATTGGTTGAATTAGGAATAATTAAGCCAGGCACTACTATTTTTGATAATAAAAAGAAAATCAGTGCAAAAATTATGGCTGATGGAAGTATAAAACATGCCAAAAAAGAGGGCTCTATTCACAAGGTAGCTGCATCAATATTAGGAGCAGAAAGTTGTAATGGCTGGACTTATTGGCATTATAATCTTAATGGGCAAATAGTGCCTATAGATAATTTAAGACAAAGATTAATTTCAAAAAATTAATTATCATAAATTTTACCTAAATAAGAATCTAAAAACTTTTTGTTTTTAATAAATTTTTTCAAAAAAATATTTCTAAAAAAAACAGCCACAGGATTAGACAAATGAAATGCGAATTGATTTAGTTTAGATCTTTTATTAACCATTTTAGTTTTATTAACTCTATTCTTAAAGAAATCCCCTTCTAAGTTATTTTCAATACTTTTAAATAATTCATAGGCACCCTCTATGGATTGAGATGCCCCTTGAGCAAATGAAGGTGGAAAAGCAAAAAAAGCATCACCTATAAAATTAATGTTATCATTATTTGTTTTAAAAAAGTCCTTGCTAACAAATACTGGGAATATTTTTAATTCCTGAATTTTATCAAAAAATTCTTTATTTTCTTTTGGAACCTTTTCTAAAACTTTTCTTATGAAGGAATTTTCTTTGAATAAAGAATAATTTTTTTGTTGTTCTAAAGTAAGTTCATACTTCATAATTGCTATAAAATTTAAGTCTCCATTTTGATTTACTGGATAAATTACCTGATGAAAATCAGAGCCTAAAAATAATGAAATATTTTCATTATCGATTTCAGAAAAATTTGTTATCTTTCCTCTGATGGCTAGTGTGTTGTTGTATTTTGGTTGACTTTTATTGTTGGAAATCAAACTTCTACTTTTTGAAAAAACTCCATCTGAAATGATTAAATAATCACATTCAAAAATTTCATTGTTCTCAAAAGTAAGTTGAATTTTCTGATTTTCTTTATTTATACTCGAGACATTATGATTAAATTTAATTAAATTTTCTATATCCTTTTTCAAAAAATTTATTAAATCAGATCTTTTCAAAGTAGTGTACTGACAATTCTCTGAATTAAAATCAGAGATATTCAAATCACATATCTTTTTGAAGTTTTTAGATGAAAAAAAAATAATCTTTTTTGGATTAAACTTTCTTGCATTTTCAAATTTATTAAATTCAATTTCATTTAAAAGCTTCACACTATTAACGGATAATTGAATTCCATAACCTTCCTCAAGATTAATCGAATTACTTTTCTCATAAATTGCCACTTGATAATCTGAGTTTTTCTTGAACAAATTAGCAATAAATAATCCTGAAATACCAGCTCCAATAATGGCTATTTTTTTCATAAGTTGCTCTCTAAATACTTAACAACTTTTTTTGTAAATGTTGGCAACATAGAATTACCAATTTTTTTTTGATCAACCCAATAAGAAGAGGATATTTCTCTAACAATTTTTGGATATTGAATTTTGATATTCATATTCATGTTGGACATTTTAAAATTTATCGTTTTATTAAATTTTTTGGGTTTAGATAATTCCTGCATTGGAAATATTCTTAAGTTTTTGAGAAATTTAAATTTTGTATTTTTAACCAACAGATATTTTTTATCTTTTTTATAAACATTTAAAATAAAATACTTATCTATATTTTTTTTACTGTTCTTTACAAGTTTGAAATCTTTTTTACGAAATGATTCACATTTTTTTGAGATTGGACATTTTAAACAGTTGGGATTTGCAGGTTTACAAATCAAAGCCCCTAATTCCATTAAAGCCTGCGCATAATCGCTAGACCTCGGGGATGTTCCTAATATTGATTTTTTTTTGTGGAGATTTTCCTTAGTAATTTCTTTTTCTTTTTTTAGAAAAAGATATCTTTTTAAAACTCTTTCAACATTTCCATCTAGCGGTATGAAAGACTTATTAAATGCAATCGCCAAAATTGCACTTGCGGTATAATTTCCAATTCCTGGTAAAGAAATTAAATCGTCAAAAGTATCTGGTAATTTCCCTTGAAAATTTTTTTTTACAACTTGAGCAGTTTTTCTTAAATTTTTTACTCTAGAATAATATCCAAGACCTTCCCAGAGTTTATATAATTTTTTGTCACTAGTTTTGGCAAGTGAGCTAAGATTTGGAATGTTTTTAATGAAGCGATTAAAATAAGGAATAACTGTTGCAACCTGAGTTTGTTGTAACATAAATTCACTTACTAATGTAAAATATTGCTTTTTAGTGGGTGAAACATTTTTTCGCCATGGTAATGATCTTTTATTTAAATCGTACCAATTAAGAATTTTTTTTGTTACAAATTGATCTTTCATATGCAATATAAAAAATATATTAAGCAGAGAACTGGTAGCATTCAAGGATTAAGGTCTTTCAATGACACTTTGCCAAAAAATATTAAAAAGTTTATTAATAAAAGAGGTCATATTTATTCCGAAACACTCAATAATTGGAAATTCATTGCTGGTGAAAAATTATTTAAAGTTTGTTATCCAAAGTCTTTTAAGAATACTAACAAGTTCAGTGTAAGCACGCTCTTAATAATGGTGCAAAGAGGTCATGAAGTTGAGTTAGAATATTCAAAAAAAGAAATTATGGATAGAATGAATGCTTTTTTTAAAGATGAAGTTGTAAAACGGATTAAATTTACAAGTTTTAACGATGAAAATAAAATAGACAATCAGAAGATAATTCAGAATAAACCTGTGACAAACAATAAATATAAAAATAAACTTAATGATGTTAAAAATGAAGAAATCAAAAATTCTTTAATTGAATTAACTAAAGTTTTTAAAGAAAAATGAATAAATTATTTCTATTTTTAATATTAATTTTTGGATTAAGTACTAGTGCTAACGCAGAAATAAAGAGAATAGTTTCAGGAAATCAAAATGCGAAGATTACAATAATTGCCTACGAGTCTCTAACATGTAGTCATTGTGCAAATTTTCATAAAGATGTTTATCCCTCTCTCAAAAAAGATTTCATAGATACAGGACTAGTCAAAATAGAATTTAGACACTTTCCTTTAGATATTGCTGCTTTAAATGCTTCAAAAATTTCTCTGTGTAAACAAGATCAAAGCTTAGAAATTTTGGAAAAACTTTACTCTAATCAACAAGCTTGGATAAAAGGTAAGGAAATAGAAGAAGTAAATAATAATTTGAAAGAATTTCTAAAAAAAGCTGGGTTTGATATTGATTTTGAAAAATGTATTAACAACAAAGAAATAGAGGACTATGTTTTAAATGATCGAATCGAGGGGACAAAAAATTTTAAAGTTAATTCTACTCCTACGATAATAATTAATAACGAAAAGTTCGAAAAATCTCTTAATTATAAAAATTTAAAAAAAACATTGGAAAAGCTGATATAAGTTAATCCATGGAGTTTAAAAAAATCCAACTCAATGGATTTAAGTCATTTGCAGATAAAACTAATTTCTTAATTGAAAATGGTTTAACAGGCATTGTTGGCCCAAATGGTTGCGGAAAATCAAATATTGTTGAATCTTTAAGATGGGTAATGGGTGAAACATCTGCAAAAAGCATGCGAGGATCAGGCATGGAAGATGTCATATTTTCAGGAACATCAAATAAACCCTCTAAAAATATTGCTGAAGTTTCAGTAACAGTTGCCAACGAAAATAACGAGGGTCCAGTGCAATTTAGAGAGTTAGACGAAATAAATGTTAGAAGAAAAATAGAAAAAGATAAAGGTTCGAAGTTTTATATCAATGATAAAGAAGTTAGAGCAAGGGATGCTCAAATGTTTTTCGCAGATTTATCAACTGGAGCTCACTCTCCATCAATGATTAGTCAGGGCAGAATTGGTGCCCTTGTTACTGCAAAACCTACTGATAGAAGAGCAATTTTAGAGGAAGCTGCAGGAATTTCAGGATTACATGTTAGAAGACATGAAGCTGAACTAAGGTTGAGCGCTGCAGAAAATAATCTAAAGAGAGCTGATGAATTAAGAAGGCAACAGGAAAGGCAACTAGCAAATTTACAAAAACAGGCTGAAGAGGCTACAAAATATAAAAATATTTCTGATGAAATAAAAAAAATTGAAGCAGGACTATATTATCTAAAATTACTAGAGATCGATAAAGAAATTAAAATAGAAAATGAAATTAATACAGAAGCAGAAACTGAGGTAAGTGGTTTTAACAATAAAATAAACGAATTAGAGAAACTGATTAAAACTGAGGTTGATAAAATAACGCCTCTACGAGAAAAAAATATTGAAAATTTATCAAAAATACAAAGGCTAAACTTAGAACTAAAAAGTCTTGATGAGGAAAATAGTAGAATTCAAGACGAAATAGAAAACGTAAAAAAATCTCTACAAACAATAGATGATGATATTAGTAGAGAAAGAGGAATAGTGATTGATGCAAACTCAAATGAAAAAAGACTGAAAGAAGAAAAAAGTGAGCTTATTGAAATAGACTCAAAATATTATCAAACTGAGAAACAATCGAATGAAGATTTGGAAAATAGCAAGAATAAGTTAAAATCAGAAATCGATAAAATTAAACAATTAATTAATTCACAAAAAAATGATGATGCAATTAAATCACTAGATGATTGCCAATTTGTCATCGAAGAGTACGCAGATAGTTATAGTAAAAATCAAAATATCAAAAGAGAGTCTGTCAAAAGAAATGAGAGAATAGCAATAATTGATAAGGAAATTGAGAGTTGGAAAAATCTTTTATCTAATTCGGAAAAAATGGTTGCAGAATTAAGTGATAGAAAAAATAAACTTAATGTGCAACGAGATAAACTTGATAATCAACCAAAATTTCAGGCAGAAAAAAAGGGGCAAATTTCAGAAAATTTGAGAATTTCTGAAAATGAAAAAAATGAGAATGAGCAAATTATCAATACCACAGATGAAAAAATTGACACTTTTAGAAATCAACTAAACGAGATACAAGAACAATCTATTCAGATAAGAGAACGAAAAGCAAGCTCAGGGGCAACAATTGAAGGACTTAAAAAAAGAAAAAATGATTTAGTTGATAGAATAATTTCTGAGCTAAATCTTACGGAAGAAAACATTTTAGAAAATTCAAATTTATTTGGTGTCGAAGAACTGCCTGATGCTGTTAATCAAGAAGATTTATTGGATAAAAAAAAACAAGAGAGAGAAAAATTAGGCTCAGTTAACTTAAAGGCTGACGAAGAGACTGTAAAATACGAAACAGAAATTAAAAAAATGGAACAAGATAGAGCAGACTTAGTTACAGCAATTATAAAACTTAAAGATAGTATTAATGAATTAAATCAAAAAGGAAGGGAAAGACTAATTGAGGCTTTTGACAAGGTAAATAGAAAATTTAATGAGGTTTATACAAAATTATTTAATGGTGGAAATGCTAAGCTTGAATTGGTTGACTCTGATGACCCTTTAGAAGCTGGTTTGGAAATGTTAGTAAGTCCTCCTGGAAAAAGACTCCAATCAATAACTTTATTGTCAGGTGGTGAGCAGGCTTTGACTGCACTATCTTTGATTTTTGCAGTTTTTTTAACTAACCCTTCGCCTATATGTGTTTTGGATGAGGTTGATGCACCTTTAGATGATGCTAACGTCACAAGATTTTGTGGCTTGCTTGAAGAACTAATTAAAATTACAAATACCAAATTCATCATTGTTACTCACCATGCTTTAACAATGTCAAAAATGAATAGACTTTATGGCGTCACAATGCCTGAAAAAGGAATAAGTCAGCTTGTGGCTGTTGATTTACAAAAAGCAGAAAGCATGGTTGCTTAAGTAATTAATTAAAATGTCCAAAGATCCATTCAAAACTCGCTTAGAGATTGCAAAGAAAAAGGTTTCAAAAAGAGATCTAGAAAATAAAAAAGATAATCAATCTCCAATTGGCACTGCTTTTAAGCTAAGTACTGAGCTAGTTTCAGCAGTCGCCGTAGGGACAATTATTGGGTTTCTTTTGGACAAGACCTTTGGTACTAAACCCTGGTTAATTTTAATATTTTTTTTTGTAGGTGTAGTTGCAGGGATAATTAATGTAATCAAATCCGCAAAAAAAATGCAAAAATAGATAAGGATTTATGGCAGCTAACCCAATGACACAATTCGAAGTTTATAGAATTGGTCCAGAAATAAAAGTAGGCGCTTTTGATATTTCTTTTACCAACGCTAGTTTATTCATGGTCATAAGTTCTCTCGCGATTTTAATAATATTCAACCTCGGTTCAAAGAAAAATTCAATACTTCCGAATAAGATTCAGCTCTTAGCTGAATTAAGCTATTCATTTGTTTCAAAAATGATCAGCGATACTGCTGGTTCAAAAGCTAAACCATATTTTTCATTTATCTTTTCATTATTTATGTTTGTTTTGTTTTGTAACATGTTTGGTATGATACCATACACTTTTACAGTGACTAGTCATATCATTGTAACTTTCATATTAGCAGCTTTTATTTTTATTGGAGTTACAGTTGTTGGCTTTATTAAACATGGCTTTGGTTACTTAAAACTATTTGTTCCAAGTGGTGTTCCTATCATACTTTTACCATTAATTGTGGTCATTGAAATTATTTCATATTTAAGTAGACCTATCAGCTTATCAGTAAGATTGTTTGCAAACATGATGGCTGGACACACTATGATGAAGGTTTTCGGGAGCTTTGTCGTAAGCCTCGGAATTGTTGGTGGATGGCTTCCACTGAGTTTTTCAGTTGCTTTAACTGGTTTGGAGATACTAGTTGCTTTTCTTCAAGCTTATGTTTTTGCAATTTTAACATGCATTTATTTAAATGATGCATTAAATTTACACCATTAACTTATAAGGAGGATATAATGGAATTAGAAGCAGCAAAAATGATTGGAGCAGGACTTGCAGCTATAGCTTTAGCTGGAGCCGGAGTAGGTATCGGAATAATTTTTGGAAATTATTTATCTGGTGCAATGAGAAATCCATCTGCAGCCCAAAAACAATTTCCTAATTTGCTTTTAGGATTTGCTCTTGCAGAAGCAACAGGATTATTTGGATTAGTTGTTGCATTGATTATTCTTTTCGCATTTTAATTAATGTTTAAAAAAATATTTTTATATTCATTAATTACAAATTTCTTTTTTACAAAAAAGATTTTTGCAGCGGAGAGTGGAGGAATGCCTCAATTAGATCCAGAGTTTTGGATTTCTCAAATTTTCTGGCTCGTACTCACTTTTGGAGTTTTGTATATTGTTTTATCTAAACTTATACTGCCTAAAATAAGTGCAAACTTAGAATTAAGAAAATCACAAATCCAAGAAAATATTGAGGCAGCTGAAAAACAAAGAGAAAGTAGTGAAGCTAAACTTAAAGAATTTGATGGAATTATTCTTAAAAGTAAAATTGAAGCAAAGAACATTTTTAAAGATGCTAGAGAAAAAGTAATCAAAAATATTAATTCTAAAAAAGAGATTTTAGATAAACAAATTGATGATGAAATTAAAAAAGCTGAAATAGAAATAGATACTTTAAAACAAAGTGCTCCAGAAAAAATTAATAAAATTGCAGTCGTAACATCTGCTGAAATTTTAAAAAAATTAATTGGAGCAGAAGTTAATAATAGCAGTATCTCTGCGATTGTTGATGATCTAGTAAAAAAAAACGGAGATAGATATTATGGTCATTGATTCAACTTTTTGGGTCGCAGTCTCTTTTGTAATATTTTTTGGGGGTCTGATATATTTAAAAGTACCTCAAAAAATTAATACCATTCTTAATAAATTAATCTCAGATATAAAAAATGAGATTGATGAAAGTGAGAAACTGAGAAGTGAAGCAAAGATATTATTAGATAATGCTCAGAAAAAATTAGACACTGCGCAATCTGAAAGTAAAAAAATACTTGATCAGGCAAAGAAAGATGCTGATAAATTAATCATTGAGCTTAATGACAAATTTCATAAATCTTCAGAAATTAAGAAAAATTTGGCTAAAAATAAAATTAATCAAATGAGAGAGGTAGCGATTAAAGAGATTAAAGATGCATCTGTTAAAATAGCCATAGACTCTGTAAAAAAAATAATAACAACCTCAGTTGATAAATCTAAACTTGATACGCTGTTTCAGAAAAATTTAGAAGAAACTAAAGAAGAGTTAAAAAAAATTAACTCATAATACTTTTTACAATTTATCCAAAAAAATATAAGTTATCATGATGAATTCTGTAGTTATAGGCTCTGGTTTTGGTGGTATAGCAGCCGCTCTTCGCCTTAAAGCTAAGGGTCACAATGTTACATTAATTGAAAAACACAAAGACCTAGGGGGTAGAGCAAGAGTTTTTAAAAAGAATGGGTTCATTTATGATGGTGGTCCAACAGTAATTACAGCTCCATACTTAATTAATGAATTATTTGAATTATTTCAAAAAAATCCAAATGATTATATTAAATTAACACCTCTTAAAGTTTGGTATCAATTCATTTTTGAAGATAAGTCAAAGTTCAATTACTCTGGTGACGAAAATGAAATGAAAAGACAAATTGAGCTTATTAATAAAGAGGATGCTCAAGGGTATGAAAAACTTGTTAATTTCACCAAAAAAATTTTTGATAAAGGTTTTACAGAATTAGCTGATGTACCCTTTGACAAGCCTTCAGTGATGATGAAACAATTACCCTCATTACTCAAGCTCAAAAGTTATAAGTCAGTTTATTCACTGGTATCATCTTATATCAAAAACGAAAAATTAAGAAGAATGTTGAGCATGCATCCTCTTTTAGTTGGTGGAAATCCATTCACCACAACCTCCATATATGGATTGATTTTATACTTAGAAAAAAAATGGGGTATTCACTATTCTATGGGCGGAACAGGAAATATCATTAGTGGTTTTGAAAAATTAATGAACGAAGAAGGTATCGAGATAATAAAAGGATCTGAGGTAACTCAAATAATTTCAAACCAAAATGAGATTACCGGAGTTCAATTGGACAACTTAAAAAAAATTGACGCTAATAAAGTTATTTGTAACGCAGATCCCCCTGGTGTTTATGAAAAAATGTTAAACGGCCAGAGTAGTAATTCTTTTATGTTTAAATGGAAAAAAAATAGAATGGAATATTCAATGGGTTTATTTGTTTATTATTTTGGAACCAAGAAAATTTACGATAATGTTGAGCATCACACCATTAAATTTGGCGATAAATATAAAGAACACCTTGATGACATTTTTAATCATAAAAAATTAAACAACGACATAAGTTATTATCTACATAGACCAACTGCGACTGATAAATCCATGGCACCAGATGGACATGATTGTTTCTATGTTCTAGTTCCTGTTCCCAATAACCAATCAAAAATTGATTGGTCTTTAGAAGGTGAAAAAATGAAAAATTTAGTGATAGAGAAAATGGAAAAAGATTTAATGCCAAACTTAAAAGAAAATATTGTTGAAGATTTTTATTTGACACCTGACTATTTTGAAAAAGATCTCAACACAAAATATGGTTCTGGTTTTTCTATACAACCAAAATTCTCGCAATCTGCTTATTTTAGATTTCACAACAAATCTGAAATTTATAACAATTTATATTTTGTTGGTGCGGGAACTCATCCTGGGGCGGGCGTCCCTGGGGTACTTTCCTCAGCAAAGGTTTTAGATAAAATTTTATAATGTCCTCTAAAAATTATTTATCTATTTACGCAAAATCATTTAATTGGGCTGGTTTTTTTTTACCAAAAAGAACCTATAAAAATTGTTCTTATTTATACGATTTTTGCAGAGTTGTAGACAATATTGCAGATGACGAAGATGAAATAGAAATAAAAAAAATAAAATTCCAAAAATTTGTAAGTGATTTTAAACAAAAAAATTTTGAGGATCCTGTTATTGAAAATATGTGGAATATTATTAATGAATTCAATATTTCTCTGGAAATAATTTATGATTTATTTGACGGGATAGAGTCAGACATCAGACGAAATGTAAAAATAGATACTCGAAAAGATCTTTTAATCTATTGTTATAGAGTAGCAGGAACAGTCGGACTGATGATGGCAAAAATTTTAAAAGTGAGCAAAAAACAATCTCTTAAATCTGCAATCGATCTTGGTATAGCAATGCAACTCACCAATATATCAAGAGATGTGATAGAGGACTCAAAAAAAAATAGATCTTATATAAATGGAAATTTTGAGGAAATTAATTCAACTATTAAACTTGCAGATACATTTTATAAAAATTCATTTTATTCGATAAGAGAAATTCCACTTAGCTTTAGATTCAGTATTTTAGTTGCCAGAAGAATATACAGGAAAATTGGATATAAAATTTTGAAAAAGAAAACCTTTGAAAATTATAGTAAATCTGGAAAAATTTACGTTTCAAACCTTGAAAAAGTTTTGGAGACGATTTTATCAATTTATGATCTAATTATACTTTCTTTACTAAATAAAAAGGATGATCAAATCGAACATGATCATTTATTGATTAATAAAGAAATTAATCTTGATGAAAGAATTTGATTACATAATTATTGGAGGTGGTTGTGCTGGTTTATCTCTAGCTTATGAATTAGAGATCCATAATAAATTAGAAAATAAAACCTTAGCAATAATCGAGCCTCGAGATGAATATAAAAGAGATAAGACCTGGTCTTTTTGGAAGGTATCTGAACATAATTTTGATGATTGTGTCATAAAAAATTGGAAAAATTTTTCAATTAACGCACCAAACAAAATGAATTTTCTTGAGTGCGAAAATTATCCATACCAAAGCATCGATAGTGGTTTGTTTTATGAAAAAATAAATAATTCATTAAAGAAAAATAAAAATATCTTTTTTTTAAAGGAACTCAAAGACATCAACATAAAAAATTCATTTGTATTCAATAGCGTTCCCTCTATCAAAAAAGACTTTAGAAACTTATGGCAACACTTTTGCGGGGTTGAAATAGAGACAGAAAATAATTATTTCGATGAAAATATTTTTAATCTCATGGATTTTGATTGTGATCAAAGGGAAAGTGTCCATTTTTTTTACACACTTCCCTTCTCGAAAAGAAAGGCATTGATTGAAAGTACTTGGATTTCAAAAATGAATGATGACTCTCAAAAAGATTATGATCAACAAATTAAAGAATATATTGAAAAGAAATTAAATTTAAAAAATTATAAAATTACTTATAAAGAAATAGGTGCAATTCCACTTTTTTATCCCTCATTCAAAAATGAAAAAAATAAAATTAATATTGGAACTGCTGGTGGTATGACGAGATTAAGTACAGGATATACTTTTTTGAATATACAAGAACATAGTAAATTTATTAGAGAAAATATTGAAAATATTCATCATACTAAAAAATTTGAAATCAGTAAAAAGTACCAATTTTTGGATGAAATATTTTTACGTGTTCTTGAAAAACATCCAAAAAAAATGTCAGAAATTTTTTTTAAAATGTTTCAAAGTTCACCTAAAACAATTATCAAATTTCTATCAAATAAGAGTAATTTTCTTCAAGATTTGACTATAATTTTAAAAATGCCAAAATGGATTTTTATCAAAGCTTTATTTGATTAAACCTAAATGAGTATGAATCTAAAAAAAATAAATCTTAATCATTCTTTTATTTTTTTTTTATTCTGTAACATTTTTTCTATAATACTATTTAAATTTAGTAACTTTATATTTTCACCATTATTTTGCTTATTTTTGATTTTAATTATTGGTGTATCACATGGGTCTTTGGATCATGTCAAAGGTGGGAAGCTTCTAAAGATTTTTAAAATTGAAAATATAACTCTATTTTATATTTCCTATATCTCAATAGCTGTAGTGGTTGTAACACTTTGGGTTTTAATACCATCTATCTTGCTAATAATATTTCTAATTGTTGCCTCGTATCATTTTGGCAAAGAGGATACACAATTTTTGCATGACTATAACTCACACTTTTTGGGGATACTGTATTTTCTTAAAGGATCTCTTGTTATTTTGGCACCATTATATTTTCATTTTGATGAAACTTTAGTAATATTTAAATTATTATTAATTGATAATGAAAATTTTTATTTAAGTTTAAGCTTTATTGAGAGTAATAGATTAATAGATATAGGGATAATCTTAAGTTCTATTTCAAGTATTATTTTGTTTATTAAAAAATTTACTTTTAAGAATTTTTCTATTTTTTTTGATTATTTTTCTATATTGATTTTAAATTATTATCTCTCTCCTTTAATAGCATTTACTGCTTATTTTTGCTTTTTACATTCTGTAAGACATAGCATTACATTAATTTACGAATTAGATAATAGTAATATTAAAAATGGTTTATTAATTTTTATTAAAAAAGCTATGCCACTTACGATATTAACTGCTATTATTTGTTTAGTTGGTATTAGTTTGCTCAATTTGAAATATGATTTTGATAACTCAATTATTAAAGTCATTTTTATAGGTTTGGCGTCTTTAACATTTCCACATATATTACTTGAGTATCTTTTAGATAAAAATGAAAAACAAAGAACTTAAAATATTATTATCTGCTCCAAGGGGATTTTGCGCGGGCGTTGAACGAGCAATTGAAATTGTTGAAAAATCAATTCAAAAGTATGGTTCTCCAGTTTACGTAAGACATGAAATAGTACACAATAAATTTGTTGTTGATGACCTAAGGAATAAAGGTGCAATATTTGTGGAAGAGCTGGAAGAAATTGAAGACAAAACAAGACCAGTTATTTTCTCTGCACATGGTGTTCCAAAAAAAATTCCACAAGATGCAAAAAACTATAATATGACTTATGTTGACGCAACATGTCCTTTGGTTTCTAAAGTTCATAGAGAGGCTGAAAATCTTCATAAGGCTGGATACCATTTGATCTTAATAGGACATGAAAATCATCCCGAGGTAATTGGAACAATGGGGCAACTACCTAAAGGATCTATCGACCTTATCCAAAATGAGGATGAAGCAAATAATTATGATCCAAAAAATTTTGAAAAGATTGCCTATGTTACTCAAACAACCCTATCAGTAGATGATACAAAAGAAATAATATCAATACTTAAGAAAAAATTTTCAAATATTAGAGAGCCTGCGAAAGAAGATATTTGTTACGCGACAACTAATAGACAAATGGCTGTTAAAAATATTGCAAAAAAGTGTGATCTATTTTTCATAATTGGTAGTCGAAATTCATCTAACTCAGTAAGACTTGTTGAAGTTGCTAAAAAATCGGGGTGTGAAAACTCAATACTGATCCACTCACAAAGTGAAATTCCATTTAACTTAATTGAAAATTCAAATATAATCGGAATTTCATCTGGTGCGTCTGCCCCTGAAATACTTGTAGAAAATTTCATTAAAGAATTGAAAAATAAATTTACTGTCACTATAGAAGAAGTAGAAATTATAAAGGAAAACGTTGTTTTTCGTGTTCCAAAAAAATTAAATTAAATGGCTGTTTACACAAAGATAAATAAGAAAGATATTTCATATATTAATAAAAAATTTAAAAACCAAAAATTTTTAAGTTTTAAAGGTATAAAACAAGGAATTGAAAATACTAATTATTTATTAAAATCAAAAAACAATAAATTTATACTAACTATATTCGAAAAAAGAGTTCAAAAAAAAGAAATACCTTTTTTTATGAAATTAATGGATCAACTAAATGATCTAAAGATAAGATGTCCAAAACCGTTGAAAAATCGTGATGGAAAATATCTATTTAAAATAAAGAATAAGGTTGCTTGTGTTGTTTCATTTCTTGATGGAAAAGATAAAAAAAATCTTAGTTTGAAGAATTGTTATGATGTCGGAAAAATTGTTGCTCAAATGCACTCTTCCTCAAAAAAAATAAAGTTGTTTAGAAAAAACTCAATGAGTATAAAGAATTTAAACCCATTATTAAAAAGTATTAAATTTAAATCAAAAAAATTCATTAATTTAGAAAAATTTCTCAAAAGTAATTTTAGAGAAATTAAAAATAAATGGCCAAAAAAATTGCCAAATGGAATAATACATGGTGATCTTTTTATAGATAATATATTTTTTAAAAAAAATAAGATTTCTGGAATTATTGATTTTTATTTTGCTGCAAACGATTATTTTATGTACGAAATAGCAATATGTATCAACGCTCTTTGTTTTGATAAGAAAAAAACTCAATTTAAATTGAATAAGAAAAAAATTAAAAATTTAATTAGAGGATATGAGGGTATTAAAAAAATCTCTGGAATTGAGAAAAAATCATTGAATATTTTATGCCGAGCTGCTGCGATGAGATATTTTCTTACAAGACTTTACGACTATACAAATACCCCAAAGAGTGCTTTGATAAAAATTAAGGATCCAAGAGAATATTATCAAAAACTGGTGATTCATAATAATTTAAAAAACTATAAGGATTATTTGGTTTAATGATTAAAATTTATACCGATGGTTCATGTCTTGGTAATCCAGGCAAAGGGGGTTGGGCAGCAATAATATTAAATGAAGGGAAAAAAACTGAAATTAAAGGAAGTAAAAAAGATGCTACAAATAATCAGATGGAATTATTAGCACCTATAGAGGCGCTTAAAAAAATTCCAAAAGGAAGTAAAGTTCAAATTTTTACTGATTCTAAATATGTAAAGTCTGGAATAACAGAGTGGATACACAATTGGAAAAAAAATGGATGGAGAGCTGCAAATAAAAAAGAAGTTAGGAATAAAGAGCTTTGGACAGAATTAGATCTTCTGAATAATGAATTTGAAATAAGTTGGAACTGGGTAAAAGCCCATTCAACTGATCAATTAAATAATGAGGTAGATTTACTTGCTAGAGATGCTGCCAATTTATAGTTGAGACATCTGGCAAAAGAACATCCCTTACTTTTTTATTTTTAAATAGTATATTATGCGTTTATGATTCTGGATTCTTTAATAAGTATTGTTCTGTATTCTATTTTTGGTTTAATTGGAATTTATGCTGTTGGTAAAAACAAGTATCTAAAAAAAAATCTTACGAAACAAAATTTAATCTTTATAAGCATTGTATTTATTATTCTAAATGCAGTTTTAATGAAAAATCTTGATGGTAATACTGGTCTTAGTGATGGATTAATTTATTCCTTTGGAAATTTCATAGCAACCTTTATGGGTGCTATTCTAGCAATAGGAATAAAAACTAAATTTAAAAAATTTTTTGTAAAAGAGTTTTATTTTGCTTTATTTGGATCAATAATTTTGGGTTCCACTTTATTAATACTAGCGTTCGGTTGAACTTAAAAAGAAAAGTTAAGGACACCTGGCAACAGAACGCCCCTTCATATTTTAAAATAAGTTTTGATTATCAACGTAAATTTAAAAATACAACCGAGTGACTCGTCCTGTACTCGTCACAAAAATTATTTTTTCATAAGATATATTGCAAGTAAAAAAAACGGAACACCAATTATGAAAGTTGCGACATCTGGTGAAACGCCTAAGATATCAGCTACTAGATCTCTAATTGCTCCCATTCTCTATGATTTATTTTTACAAACACGAGCTGCTGTAGCGGAGTCTGTTACTTTCTTCATCTCTCTTTTGCAGTCGAAGTATGCTAAATCACAACCAGCAAAAGTTAATGATATAGAAAATAGTATAAAAATCTTTAAAATTTTCATTACGTAATTTTAACAGATCTTATAAATTAAAACGAGTTGATTTTCACTCGTCATTTACTCGTCCTAGTACGTAAAAATTAGAGTTTTTTTGGAAAAATAATTGGCTATAATCAAATAAAGTCGAGGGCACCTGGCAACAGAACGCCCCTTTTAAGTTATGATAAGATTTTTTTTATTTATTTTTTTATTAATTCATTCTCCCGCATTTGCCGGAAGTTATGTTAATTCTGCTAAATGGAGTGGTAAAGATGCAGGATATAACGATTGTGGATTTACAGGATTTATTTGTACAATGTACACAAAAAACGTAAAGACTAATCGAAGTTCAGTATCATTGGGTCAAAATCTAAAAGTTTATGCAAATGGAGAGGAAATTGATTCATTTGAAGTAAAAAGAATATATTATGACTCTAGTAAGGGACAATGTTGGATATCAAAAGAAAGAAAGAAAAAATTTAAAACATACTTTGCAACTTTTGGGTGTCGAGGAAGATAAACTTTTGTAGAGTTAATTGCCGGGCAACAGAACGCCCCTAAAAAAATTATGATAAAAAAAATTTATGTAATAATAATACAACCTCTTTTAGTTGGGTTTTTGTTTGTGTATTTATTATCCAATAAAACATATTATCCAGAATTCTTAAAAGATTTTTCAATGTTTATGGCAATACTCATAATTGCTGTGATAACGTCAATTCTAACTTGGTTGATAGTTGGTCTTGCGGTTTGGTTTGAGAATAAAAAAAAATAGGGGCACCTGGCAACAGAACGCCCCCTAATTTAGTTTCCATTGCATACTCTTGCTGCATAACCAACTTCATATTTTCCTTCTTGTGCAATTATCCGATCCATACATTTTTTTGTTCCCTTATTTGATCCAGCACAAACTCTGGCAGCATAACTCGTCTCGTATTTTCCTTCTATTGCTATAACTCTGTCCATACACAATTCAAGAGGGTCTTTAAATATATCTGTAATACCTGATAATGAAATAGCATGACTAAATTTAACTTGAGTGGGGTTAAAATATATAAAGAAAATTAAAAAGGATATTTTAAAAATTTTTTTCATAAATTAACTCTAATAAATTTTCAACGAAGTTAAAAGGCAAACTCCGGACAAAATAAGAAGATCTCTCAACGAAGTTTTCAACGAAGTAGTTTTAATAAGTAAGCAAATATGCTATTTTCTAATCTAGTGCCGGGCAACAGAACGCCCCTTTAAATTCTAATAATTATAGTTTATGTATAATTATGAAATCAAAAAAAGTACCCTTAAATAAAATAAATAATGGATATGCAGTATTTTTAATTTTTGTACCAATCTTGGGAGCACTTTTTTTAGAACCACTATTAATTAACATGTTTGGTGCTGATACTTTATGGCCCGTGCTTATTGCATATACAATTATAAATGTAAGCACAATTTATTACGACGAACAACAACTGAATAAAGCAAAAATTAAAATAAACAACGCTTTAATTTGGGGCGCAATATTTGTTCCAGTGTATTGCTACTTAAGAGGATCTGCCATGAATAAAATTTATAATTTAGGTGGAATAAAATCTCAGTGGGTCTTTTTAAGTTGGATTGGATCGCTTTTTGTATCAATTTTATTTGCGCCATATTAGTTACCTCGGGCACCTGGCAACAAAACGCCCCATTAATTATGAAAAAACTAATTTTTATTATTCTTATATTTTTTTCTACAAATGCTTTTGCTGATTATTATGTGACTGGCAAAATAACAGGTGGTCACAAAAAATATATGGGTTTCGTAATGGAAATTGTAAACGTTGACGCTGTAGGCAAAAAAGGTGATCTTTATAATTTACAGAAAGTCTATAAAAAAGTTTCTGATTATAAAAACGGTAGATGTTGGATTGATACGAGACTAGGTCAAATTGGTAAGGTTCTTAATTTTTTTAGAAATCAAAATTTCTATGAGAGACAAAGCGATGGAACATACAGAAAACTTAATTTAGAATATATTACTTTTCCTTGTGTAAAAAGATAATCGGGTCACCTAGCAACAGAACTGCCCTACCTAGATTAGATTAATTAATAAATTTTCTGCTGAAGTTAAACCACATTCCTTAGTTTCTTTTTCAACATAAATATTAACAATTGTGAAATTTTCAATCACCATTAAGTAACGATTTGATCTAATTCCCATACCTTTTGCGTTACGATCAACTTCTGCTCCAATTGCTTTAGTAAATAACAAATATGGATCAGATAACATTTTAATTTTATCTCCAGTATTATTTATTTCTCCCCAACCATTCATCACATAAGGATCATTTACTGATAAACAAAATATATTTTCTATTCCTTTAGCTTTGATTTTATCTGCATTTGCTACAAAACCTGGTAAGTGAAGTTTGGAGCAAGTTGATGTAAATGCCCCAGGTAGACCAAACAAGACAACTTTACCATTCCCAATAATTTCTCTTAATTTACTTTTTTGAGGCTCTCCATCTACAAAATGAAAAATCTCTGTGTCTGGTAGTTGATCTTTTATTTTAAGTTTCATATCGAATTTATTACGTATTTTTTAACTTTTTCAATATCATTTGACAGAAGTTGAAATTTTTCTTTTCTGTCATTAACATATTTAAGACTTTCTGGTAAATTTTCAGTTTTTGAAATTGCATCTTTTATTGCTTTTGGAAATTTACATGGGTGTGCAGTTGATAATACGACACAATTTTTTTCCAATCCTAATTTTCTCACAGCACCAATACCCACTGCAGTATGCGGGTCAACTACCATCTGATGCTCATCATTGATGGTTTTTATCATTTCAACAGTTTCGTTTTCATCGAGCATTTCAGATATAAAATTTTTTTGAATTTTATCTAAGTCACTTTTATCAATTTTATAATTATTATTTTTAATTTCAGCCATTACATCCTTTGTAACTTCTGAGTTGCAATCTTTCACGTCGTATAAAAGTCTTTCGAAATTACTTGCTATTTGTATATCCATACTTGGAGTATTTGTTTCCTCTACTTTTTTTTGATTATAATCACCAGCAGATATAGCTCTGTGCAGTATGTCATTTTTATTTGTAGCTACGATTAGTCTATCAATTGGTAGACCTAGTTTTTTTGCTAAATAGCCAGCGTAAATATCCCCGAAGTTTCCTGTTGGAACGGAAAAAGATAATGTTTGTCCGTTTCCAACTTTAAAATAAGCGTAAAAATAATACACCGATTGAGCAATAATTCTTGCCCAATTAATTGAATTTACACCCGACATATTGATTGCTTTAGAAAATTTTTCGTCATTAAACATTGCTTTTACTAAATTTTGGCAATCGTCAAAATTACCCTCCACCGCAATATTAAATACATTACTCTCTTCATGTATTGTCATTAGTCTTCTTTGCACAGGTGAAATTTTATTGTTGGGGTGTAATACAAAAACATTTAAATTATTTTTTCCCTTTAAAGCGTCTATGGCAGCAGCACCCGTATCCCCTGAAGTTGCAACAATTATATTAATTTTTTTTTGATCACGCCCTAAATGATATTCATAAAAATTACCTATCAATTGCATTGCGATATCTTTAAAAGCAAGTGTAGGTCCGTGAAACAATTCTAATACTTTTAAATCTCCTAGATCTGATATTTTAACAACGTCGTCGGATCTGAAATTTGAATATGATTTTGAAATTAAAGAGATTAGATCATTTTTAGACATGAAATCTCCAATAAATGGATAAATTATTTCAGCCGCTAAATCATTGTAACTAAGATTTTTTAGATTATCTAATTCTTCCTCTTTAAAGGGTTTAATTGATTTAGGTACAAATAGCCCTCCATCATCTGCTAAACCTTTAAGGAAAACATCTTTAAAAGTAAAGTTTTTCTGATTATTTCTTGTACTAATATAATTCATTTAATAATTCTTTTTTCTAAAATATAGATATAGCAAAAGAATTGAAATCGCTAATGAAAACCATGTCATTGCATATTTTTTATGATTGTTAGAAATATTAGCAGTAATTTTTTTTGGTCTAGGAAACTGATAATTTCCATCTAAATATATTATGTACTTAGAAAATTCTTTACCAGTAAATTTTAAGATATCTTCTCTATTCAAACTAAACCAGTAATTTTCTTTAATATCATTATCTGGTTTAAATATATTTTTTCTTCCCTGTGTTTTAAGAGTTCCCTCTATATTATTTTCATCCAATATATTTATCTCTGGTGTATCTTTTTTTTTAAATGGTATCCATCCTCTATTGAGTAAATAATTTTCACCATCTATTAGAATTGGATTTAAAACTTCAAACCCAGGCGTTCCAGAATCATTCAAATTATATAAGTAAATTTGTTTCTCAAAATCAACGCGACCTGACGTTTTGATTTTAAGAAAATTTTGTTGATTAGATTGTGAAAGTTGGACTGGTGGTTTTTTTAATGAATTTTCAATTTCTAATATAAGATTATTCTTCCAATTCAAACGAATTATCTGCCAAGTGCCTAAAGCAATAAAAACAAATATAAAAAATATGATAAAAACTGAAAATAAAAATTTATGTTTCAAGGCTCAAAATTAGCTTCCCCAAATATAAATCGCAGCAAATAAGAATAGCCAAACTACGTCAACAAAGTGCCAGTACCAAGCTGCTGCCTCAAAACCAAAGTGATGATCTTTGTTAAAATGACCTAACTTTCCTCTCCACAAACATACGGCCAAGAAAATCGTACCTACGATCACATGGAATCCATGAAATCCTGTTGCCATATAAAATACTGAACCATATATGTGATCTGAAAAAGCAAAAGTAGCATGATGATATTCATAAGCTTGTAAGGCAGTAAAACACACTCCTAATATAACTGTTAAAACCAATCCTTGAATAAATCCTTTTCTATCATCCTCTAAGAGAGCATGATGAGACCAAGTCACAGTTGTTCCTGACAATAAAAGAACTAATGTATTTATTAACGGTATATCCCAAGGATCAAAAGTTTCTATATCTTTTGGTGGCCATACATTTCCAACAAAATCGTTGGGGAAAAGACTCACATCAAAGTAAGCCCAAAACCAAGCAACAAAAAACATTACCTCGGAGGCAATGAATAAAGTCATTCCGTAACGATGATGTATTTGAACCACAGGTGTATGATGTCCTTGATGCTCAGCTTCAATAACTACATCTCTAAACCACATGTATGCTCCATAAATTAATAAAGCAAATCCAAGGTACATTCCCCATGAAACCTCATAATGCATGTAGTAAACAGCTCCAACAGCTAGAACTAAACATGAAAATGAAACATAGATAGGCCAAGGACTTGGGTCTACTAAATGGTAATCATGTTTTTTTTCAGCTGACATTTTTTTGGATTATGATTGTTTATAGTAATCTGTCGAGAAAAAAGTATACGACATAGTTACATCCTGTAAATTTTTAACTGTCGCATCGTTGACCATTTCTGGGTCTAAATAAAAAGTCATCACATAGGTAGCAGTTTCACCAGCTTTTAATTCTTGTTTTTCAAAGCAAAAACAACCAAGTTTACTATAATATTTTCCAAAGCTTGAGGGTGAAACATTAAAACTTGCTACACCTGCAGTTGGCTCATTACTATAATTGGTTACCTCAAACTCAATTTTGTTCACTTGACCCACTTTAACATCCATCACATTCGATTTTGCTTTAAAATCCCATGGTAAATTATTAACATTAGTATCAAATCTTACACTAACTACTTTATCTAAAACAATTTTCGGAGCTTTGTCTACTACCTGAGTAGTTCCTCCAAAACCAGTAACCCTACAAAAAATCTCATAAAGAGGCACCGATGCGTATGACAAACCTAACATCAAAACAAAAATCCCAGCAAGAACTAATGGTGTTAATTTCTTTTTTTCTATCATATCGACCTATCAAATACCCCTGTGTTATATAAAGTAAAAAAGAAAAGGAAAATCATGAACGCAATAATAGCTAACGCTGTAATAATATTTTTTCTTTTTGTTTTTTTATCAGGTGTAATCATATTATTTTATCAATCAAAAATAGAACAAAAACTAAGAATAAATACAATATGGAATATCCAAAGATAGCTTTTGCTTTCTTAGAGTTAAATCTATTTTTTTTATAATTCAATAATTCATAACATAAAAAATTGTAATAGATAGTTAATAGCAATGATGGAATTAAAAATGTTAAACCGACAAAGTTAATCAAATATGGAAAAATAATTACTGGTATCATCAATAAAGAATAAATAAATATATTGATTTTGGTACTTTCTATTCCATTGGTTAGTGGTAGCATTGGTATTTTGGCTTTTTTGTAATCATCAGACTTATATAAGCTAAGTGCCCAAAAATGAGAGGGCGTCCAAAAAAATATTATTAAAAAAAAAGTTAATGGTTCAAGTGATATGGAGCCTGTAGAAATAGTCCATCCTATAACTGGAGGAAAGGCACCAGCTGCTCCGCCAATAACTATATTTTGTGGAGTTCTTCTTTTTAACCAGATTGTATAAACAAATACATAAAACAATATTGTTAGTAATAATATTGCAGCAGAAACTCTGTTTGTAAAATAATCTAAAGCAACAACCGAAACTATTGATAATGTAACACCAAATATCAAAGCCTGATTTCTATTGACTTTCCCTGTTGGAATTGGTCTTAAACAGGTTCTAGTCATTAAAGCATCGAGGTCTGACTCATACCACATATTTAAAGCACCAGCTGCTCCGGCACCTAATGAAACGAGAAGAATTCCAATAATTGCATCTTTAGTTGAAACAATGTTTGGTGCTGTTAGTAATCCCACAGCACAGGTGAAAATTACCAATGACATAACTCTTGGCTTCATCAGCTTAAATAATTCCGAAAGATTAAACAAATCCTCTTGGCTTAAGCTTCTTTTTTTTAGCCTTGAATTATCCATCAGTTCTTAATGCTCTAATTTTATTAGCCGTGCGATTTTTGTGTACCCTGACCATCTTCAAATTTTGGCAATTCCTCAAAAGTATGAAAATTTGGTGGAGATGGCACCGTCCACTCTAACGTTGTTGCTCCTTCGCCCCATGGATTTTGTGCAGCTGCTTTCTTTTTTGCAAATGCGTAAATCAGATTCATAAAAAATACAGCAAGTCCAGCTACTGCCACGTAAGACCCTATTGAAGATATATAATTCCATCCAGCAAATGCATCGGGATAGTCAGCATATCTTCTTGGCATACCAGCTAAACCTAAAAAGTGTTGAGGAAAGAAAATCAAGTTAACTCCAATAAATGTTAACCAGAAATGTAACTGACCCATCCACTCAGAATACTCATAACCACTCATTTTTGAGAACCAATAATAAAAGCCTGCAAAGATTGCAAAAACAGCTCCTAAAGAAAGTACATAGTGAAAATGAGCAACAACATAATAAGTGTCATGCATTGCAGTATCAACACCTGCGTTAGCTAAAACAACTCCAGTTACTCCACCGACTGTGAACATAAAAATAAATCCTAATGCCCATACCATTGGTGTTTTAAAAGATATTGACCCACCCCACATTGTTGCGATCCATGAAAAAATTTTTATTCCTGTTGGAACTGCAATAATCATCGTTGCAGCTAAAAAATATGCTTTAGTGTCTGTGCTCAATCCAACTGTGTACATATGGTGCGCCCATACAACAAATCCAACTATTCCAATTGCCACCATCGCATAAGCCATTCCTAAATATCCAAAAACAGGTTTTCTTGAAAATGTAGAAACAATATGACTAATCATTCCAAATCCTGGAAGGATTAAAATATAAACCTCTGGATGACCAAAAAACCAAAACAAGTGTTGAAATAAAACTGGATCACCTCCTGTTTGGGCTTCAAAGAACGCAGTACCAAAATTTCTATCCGTTAATAACATTGTTATTGCTCCAGCTAGCACTGGTAAAGACAATAATAATAAAAATGCTGTTACTAATATAGACCACGCAAACAAAGGCATTTTATGTAATGTCATACCCGGAGTTCTCATATTTAAAATAGTAGTGATAAAATTAACTGCTCCTAAAATTGATGAGGCACCCGCTAAGTGCAAACTTAAGATAGCTAAATCCATCGCTGGTCCAGGTTGTCCAGCTTTTGAGGACAACGGAGGATAAATCGTCCATCCACCCCCAACACCGGTTTGTCCTGGAGGTCCATCCGCAAAAATTGATAAAATTAATAAAGTTAAAGATACAGGTAATAACCAAAAAGAAATATTGTTCATTCTTGGAAATGCCATATCAGGAGCTCCAATCATAATTGGTACAAACCAATTACCAAAACCGCCGATCATTGCTGGCATTACCATGAAAAAAATCATTATCAACCCATGTCCAGTGACCAACACATTATATAAGTGATAGTTACCACCTAAAATGCCGTCCCCAGGATGCATTAATTCCATTCTCATTAAAACTGAAAAAGCAGTGCCTATTACTCCTGCAACAATTGCAAAAATTAAATACATTGTCCCAATATCTTTATGGTTAGTGGAATATGCCCAACGTTTCCAACCGGTTGGGGTATGATGATCGTGTGATGCTGTTTGTGTATACATAATTTATTTACTCGCTAATTTAAGTTTATCATTCTCTATTTCTTCTTTTGCAAATTTTACTCGCGCCTCAGATAACCATTCTTGATATTCATCTTCACTAACTACTTTTACTGCAATAGGCATAAACGCATGTTTTATACCACAAAGTTCTGAACATTGGCCATAATAAGTACCAACTTTTTCAGCTTTAAACCATGTTTCATTAATTCTTCCAGGCACTGCATCTCTTTTTACTCCAAACGAAGGTAGGGCCCAAGCGTGCAAAACATCATTCGCAGTAATTAAAACTTTGACTACTTTACCAACTGGAACAACAACTTCATTATCAACAGCTAATAATCTTGGTTGATTTGCTTTTAAATCTTTTTCTTCAATCATATAAGAGTCAAATTCCAAATTTTCATCTGGATACTCATAACCCCAGTACCATTGATAGCCTATTGCTTTGATTGTTAAATCTGCTTTTGGAATCGTATCTTGCTTGTATAAAATTTTAAATGATGGAACCGCCATAACAATTAAAATTAAGCATGGAATTAAAGTCCATAAAACTTCAACAGTAACATTATGTGTTCTTTTTGAGGGATTAGGATTTGCTGAAGCTCTAAATCTTACACAGGCATAAAGCATTAAAAATAATACAAAAACACTTATCGCTATTATTATCGGTAATAACAAATTATCGTGAAAGGCTACAATATCTCTCATCGACTCTGATGCTGCTTTTTGAAAACCTAGTTGCCAATCAACAGGTTGGTTTGCAAAAGCATTTTGAAAGATAAAAATGCTCGAAAATATTAATAAAATTTTTTTCATTTTTATTAGCTATATAAAGCCCTTTTGTAAAAATTACACTTTAGTTTTCGCGACAATTTATCAATTAATCACATAATTTATGATCGAAATTGCAGATATCACCGCGGTTTCTGATCTTAAAATATTATCATTAATTTTTAGTGCCTGTACTCCTTCAAAAGAGAGAATCTCCTGCCTTTCGTGTTCTGAAAAATCTCCCTCAGGGCCTATGATGATACAAATAGGTTCATCTGAAAACTTTGTTTTTTCAATTTTTTTATTGTCTGAATTTAAATCTGTAAAAATTAAATTCATTGGATTGGAATTTAAAAAACTTTTTAAATTTTGTGCTTGCTCGATGGATGGGACACTAATCCGATTTGATTGTTCACATGCTTCTATAACTATTTTTTCTAATCGGTCTTTGTTAATTTTTCTTACAATGGTTCGATCAAAAATTATTGGTAAGAATTTTGAAACACCTAATTCAGTTGCTTTTTGAATCATGAAGTTTTGGTAATTTGATTTAATAGGAGAAAAGGCTAACCATAGTTCTTGTGTATTTTCTTTTTGTCTTAATTGTTTGGTTAATTTAAACTCAACAAAATCTTTTGTAATATTTAAAATTTTTGCTTCCCATTCACTATTTTTATTGAATAAAGAAAAAATATCATTTTTTTTCAGTCTCATTACTTTAGTCAAATAATGAGATTGAGATTTATCTAATTTATCAATCAAATTTTTTGATAATGTATCCGAAAAAAATAATCTTATATTACTCATATATGTTAAATTAATTTATGAAAAATATTAAAGCAATAATTTTTGATGCTTACGGAACTTTGTTTGATGTCAATTCAGCTGCCGAAAAATGCAAAGATAAAATTGGAGATAAATGGGAGAGATTTGCAAATTTTTGGAGGACTACACAATTAGAATATACTTGGCTTAGAAGTTTGATGGATAGACACAAAGATTTTTGGCAAGTTACAGAAGATAGTTTAGATAAATCAATGAAAGCTTTTGATATTGACTCCTCAATGAGAAATGAACTATTAAATTTATATAAAGTGCTATCAACTTTTAAAGAGGTTCCCGAAACTTTAAAAACTCTAAAAGAAAAAAAATTTAAATTAGCTATTTTATCTAATGGTACTCCATCATTATTAGATGAATTAGTTAAAAGTAATCATTTAGACAATTTATTTGATGATATATTTTCTATAGAACAAGTAGGCGTATATAAACCAAGCTCTAAAGTTTATGATATGCCTATTAAAAAATATAATATAAGAAAAAGTGAAGTTGCATTTTTAAGTGCTAATACTTGGGATGTTTCTGGTGGCGGAAATTACGGTTACCAATCTATTTGGGTAAATCGAAATAATAACATTTTTGATAACCTAGATTTTAAACCAAAATATCAAATTACAGATCTTAACAAACTCATTCAATTAGTTTAATAGTTTTAAAATAAAAACCAAAGGTGACAAAATATTTTTTTTTGTGCTTGCAAACAATCATACAATCCGCCATTCTATTTACTAAACTATTTTAACATGATTAAAACATTAGATTTATTTGGAAGAGTTTTAATATCAGCATTATTTTTTTTAAATGGAATTTTTAAAATAAATAATTATGAGGGAACCATAGGTTGGATGGAAAGTTTTGGTCTGCCAGGTATTTTAATTATACCCGCAATTACCCTTGAAATTATTGGACCTATACTAATTGTAATTGGCTATCAAACTAGAATTGCCGCTACAGCATTAAGCTTATTTTGTTTTGCAACAGCTATTATTTTTCACAATGATTTTGCTGATCAAGTACAGCTTACTGCTTTTCTTAAAAACATTGCTTTAGCTGGTGGTTTTTTATTCTTAGTTATAAACGGGGCTAAAGGTTTTTGTTTAGATAAAAAGTGATCTTGAAAAAAAGAAATAAATTCATTAATTAGAACTGATGAAGAATGTTGAAGTAAAACAAATTATCGATCCAATTCCAGCTTCAGATGGTGCTGGAGTAAAGTTAAAAAGAAGTATTGGAGTTGAACCTAATTACTTTGATCCTTTTTTGATGTTAGATGAATTTGGCTCTGAAAATAGTGATGATTATGTAGCTGGTTTTCCCCCACACCCCCATCGAGGAATCGAAACTGTTACTTACATGCTTGCTGGTGATTTTGAACATAAAGATAGTACAGGTGGTGAAGGCAAAATGACTGCTGGTGATGTTCAGTGGATGAAAACTGGAAGTGGTATTATCCATTCAGAGATGCCTGCAATGAAAGAGGGAAAGCTTCATGGATTTCAATTGTGGATCAATATGCCTGCAAAATTAAAAATGAGCAAACCTGAGTATATTTATATTGATGCACATAAAATGAGCGTACATGAAGATAACGAAAAAAAAGTAAAAGTTATAGCTGGTAAGTTTGAAAAAGCAGAGGGTCCAGTCAAAGGACATAATGTTGAGCCAGTTTATTTTGATGTTGAATTAAATAAAGATAAGAATTTTAATTTCCTTCTACCATCTACTCATAATAGTTTTATTTATTTAATTGATGGTGAAATAAAAATTGGCGAGCAAAAACATGAAAATGTCAAAGATAGTACCTTGATATTGCTTACTAAAGGTGAAAATTTGGAAGTAAAAGCTATATCAAAAGCTAAATTTTTAGTTATTTCTGGAAAGCCGATAAATGAGGAAATTGCAAGAGGTGGTCCTTTTGTAATGAATACTAAAGCAGAGATATTACAGGCTGTACAAGATTATCATAATGGCACATTTGTAAAATAAAAAATGAAATCGATACAAATTGAGAAATTTGGTGGACCAGAGGTTTTAACTATTAAGGATATAGAAATAGGAAAACCGGGTCCTAAAGAAGTCTTAATTAAAAATAAATCAATAGGTCTAAATTTTATAGATATTTATCACAGGACAGGTCTCTACCCTATTCCACTACCAAGTGGTATTGGCCTTGAAGCAAGTGGTATAATTGAAGAGATAGGCTCTGAAGTAAAATTATTTAAAGTTGGCGATCGAGTTACGCATGCATCAATGCCAATTGGAGCGTATTCAGAAAAACAAATAATGCCTGAGGAAAAATTAATTTATGTTCCAGACGGAATTTCTGATGAGGTGGCATCTTGTATAACATTAAAAGGAATTACTGCAGAATATCTATTGCACAGAGCTTATCCATTAAAAAAAGGAGACAAAGTGCTATATCATGCTGCGGCTGGAGCTCTTGGTCAAATTTTATGTCCTTGGGCTAATTCTTTAGGTGCAGAAGTTATTGGAACAGTTGGTTCAAAAGCTAAAGAGGAAATTGCCAAAAAAAATGGCTGTCACCATGTAATTAATTACTCTGAAAAAAATTTCTCAGAAGAAGTTGAAAAAATTGTAGGAAAAAATGGTATTGATGTTGTTTATGATGGTGTTGGAATAAAAACATTTAAAGGTTCAATTGAAACATTAAAAATAAGAGGAATGATGGTAGCATTTGGAAATGCATCTGGGTACGTTGATACAATTGATGTAAAAAAAGATATTAATGCAAAAGGATTATTTTTTACTCGACCATCCATTGCACACTATACAATCAAAAGAGAAGAGCTAGTTGAATCAGCAAAAAAAGTTTTTGAAGCCATTTTATCTAATAAATTTAAAGTAGAAATTTCAAAAAAATATTCTTTGAAAGATGCTACTCAAGCTCATAAGGATTTAGAGGCAAGATTATTAACTGGTCCAGCTGTAATTATTCCTTAAATTGAATATCCATATCGGACAGGTGTAGCCTAAGAGCTTTGGTTGAAATTTGAATTTCAATGATAAAAAATATGATTGATATCATCATTGACAAACAACATGAGCCAAAGATTATTCTCGCAATAAAAAATTCTTGTAAATAAAGACCAAAAACAGTAAGCATATTGAACAAAAATCCAAAAGCAGCAAATAAAATACTTAATTTTAAAACACCAATTCTTTTCTCTAAATTTATTAATTGGTCTTTCCATTCAGGCGGGGTATGTTTTTCAAATACGTACTCATCATGTATTTTTCTTATTAAAGAACTCAAAGTATGAAATCTATTAGAATACACTCCCATTATCAGTGGGATTGCTGGAAACATTAATGCGGTAACTGTGTAATCTATATTCATACGAATCAATTTGATTATCAATCTTGGCTTTGTTATTTACAAGTAAAATTTTATGAACCAACTAAACTTATTTATTGAACTGACCAGGCTAAAAAAACCAATTGGTTACATGTTGCTATTTTGGCCTTGTATATGGGGCTTGACACTAGTTTATGATTTCTCACAAAATAAAAATATTTATTTTTTCTACTTAATATTATTTTTTCTCGGTGCTGTATTGATGAGATCTGCGGGGTGTATTGTTAATGATGTATTAGATAGAAATTTTGATAAACAAGTTTTAAGGACAAAGGACAGGCCCATTGCATCAGGAAAAATTTCTGTAAAATTAAGTTTATTTTATGCAGTTATACTATGCTTATTGGCATTCATTGTTTTAATTAACTTTAACCTTTTTACAATCTTATTAGCATTAGCCTCAATGCCATTAGCTTTTACATATCCGCTGATGAAAAGATATACTTTTTGGCCACAACTATTTCTTGGAGTAACATTTAACTATGGCTTAGTGCTAGCCTGGACATCAATTTCAGAAAGTTTAAATCTTGTACCATTAATATTTTATATAGGAGCCATATTTTGGACACTAGGATACGACACAATTTATGGATTCCAAGATATAAAAGATGATGAAATAATAGGACTAAAATCAACCTCAATTAAATTTAAAGGAACTGCAAAAATATTTTTAATTATATGTTACTCTATTTTAATATTTTCTCTAGTAGTAGGAGGTTATCTAATGGATTTTAGTTTGTATTATTTTTTATTTTTACTAATACCATTTACACAATTATTTTTATATCAAATAAAGACTTTTGATATAAATACTCCAAGCATATGTTTAAAAGTTTTTAAAAGTAACAATTTTTTTGGTCTTTTAGTTTTAATAAATATTTTGATAGGAAAAGTCTCATAATGGAAAAATCAGCAACATTAAAAAGACTCTTTAATGAATATACAAAGAAATATATCAAAAAAATTGCGATAGCAGTATTTTTTTCTCTTTTAGTTGCTGCAAGTACTTCATCAATTGCTTGGCTACTTGATCCAGCAATTGATAAGATTTTTATACAAAAGGATCAATCATTACTTATAATTATACCATTCTTAATAATCATTGCTTTTACAACTAAGGGAGTTTCTCTTTATTTAGCTAAAGTTATAATGATCAATGTTGGGGAAGATATAAAAAAGAAACTTCAATTTGATATGTTAAATACTTTAATAAGTGCTGACACCAAATCTATAGACGAAAAGCATACAGGAAAATTTATTTCGAACCTTACATATGATGTAATGCATATTACAAATCTTCTTAGCAATGGTATTTTAAACCTTTTTAAAGACAGTTTAACACTGATAGGACTGCTTGCAGTAATGTTTTTACAAAATTGGAAACTCTCATTAATTGCAATTATTCTAATTCCAATAGCAAGTACCGCGGCAAGAAGTTTGGGGAAAAGAATGGGTAAAGTAACAACTGAAGCTCAAGAAAAATCTAGTTTTTTAACTAAGTATTTAGTTGAATTATTTAAAAACCATCGACTTACAAAAATTTTTCAAAAAGAAAAGTATGAGTCAAATAGAGCAGACAACTATTTAAATCAACTTAAAGACAAAAATAAAAAAATTGGGCACGTGATAGTCAGAATTTCTCCAATAATGGAGGTATTAACTGGAGTAATGATTGCTATTCTGATTTTTTATTCAGGAAAATTAATTGCCGTAGGAGAATTAAGTGTAAATAATTTTTTTTCATTTCTTGCTGCAATGATGTTGGCTTATCAACCAGTGAGGTCTTTATCGACATTAAATGTAATTCTTAATCAAGGTCTTTCGGCAGCCTCAAGAATTTTATCTGTAATTGACACCGAAAAATTAATTAAAAATCTAGATAATGCAAAAGAAATTAATGTAGAAAAAGCAAATATCAAATTTAAGAATGTGATGTTTAGCTATAATAAATCTGACGGTGAGGTTCTTAAAAATATAAATCTTGAGTTTGAGGGAGGTAAAATGACTTCTTTGGTTGGTCATAGTGGTTCAGGTAAATCAACCATTTTAAATTTAATACCTAGACTTTATGATTGTGGATCGGGTGATATTTCTGTAGATGACCAATCTATATATAGCGTCACTTTACATTCCTTGAGAAAAAATATTTCTCTAGTCAGTCAAGAGACAACTCTTTTTGATGACACAATTAAAAATAATATAAAATATGCAAATTTAGATGCGAGTGATGAGGAAATACTTAGAGTAGCAAAACTATCACATTGTGATGAATTTATAAATAATCTACCAGAAAAATATGAAACCATGATTGGTGAGGATGGAGTAAGATTATCTGGCGGTGAAAAACAAAGAATTTCAATAGCTAGAGCTATGTTAAAAAAAAGCTCTATTATACTTTTGGACGAGGCCACATCATCTTTAGATTCTGAGACTGAAACAAAAATACAAGATGCATTAAAAATTTTAACAAAAGATAGAACTACAATTGTTATTGCTCATAGACTTTCGACTATTTTAAACTCAAATAAAATATATGTAATAGACTCTGGAAAGATAATTGATAATGGTAAACATGAAGATTTGTTAATTAATTCAAAAATTTATAAAAATTTTCATGACAAACAATTTCATAGGTAATGATTTTTTTTATTTACCAATTTTTACTTTCAATCATAATATTTTTTTCTCCACTCATAATTATCTTTAGAATTTTAAAAAATAAAGAGGATAAATATAGATTCAAAGAAAAATTTTGTTTTATATCAAAAAAAAGAGGGACTGGAAAACTTATCTGGTTTCATGGATCTAGTGTTGGTGAAATATTAAGTGTTATCCCAATAATAAAAAAGTATGACAATGACAAATCTATAAATAGAATATTAATAACATCCAGTACATTAAGCTCATCAAAAATATTAGAAAAAATCAAATTCAAAAAAACTATTCACCAATTTTATCCTATTGATCACATATTATTCTCAAAAAAATTTTTGGATCATTGGAAACCAGATATAGCAATTTTTTTAGAGTCAGAAATATGGCCGAGTATGTTTCGATCTATTAAAAAAAAAGGTGTCCATTTAATTCTGCTAAATGCTAGAATTACTAAAAAAACTTTTCAGCGTTGGTCAATAATTAAAAAATTTTCTCACTCAACTTTTAGTTTAATAGATAAAGCCTATTCTCAAAACACTGAGACAAATTATTTTTTGAAAAAATTAAAAGTAAAAAAAATAACTTCTATTGGAAATTTAAAATTTATCGAACATGACAATTTTGAGACTAATCAAGCAGATAAGAAATTATTCTTGCAATTTAGAAAGTATAAAACTTTTGTGGCAGCAAGCACACATAACACTGAGGAATTATTTGCAGCAAAAACACACATTTTATTAAAAAAAAAAATAAAAAATATCATTACAATTATAATACCAAGACATATTAATCGTGTTGACCAGATTATTTCACAAATTAATGAACTTGGGTTAAATACAATATCTCGTAGATCAAATAAAAAAAAATTAGATAATATTGATATTTATATCGTTGATACCTTCGGAGAGTCTAAAAAGTTTTACAAATTTGCAACAACAGTTTTTTTAGGTGGGTCAATTATTAAAAGAGGTGGGCAAAATCCTTTAGAACCCGCTCGATTCGGTGCAAAAATATTACACGGACCCAATATTGATAATTTTAGAGATGTTTACAAATATTTAAATCAATTAAAAATATCATCTTCAATCAATTCTCCTCAACAATGTGCTAATTCAATAATTTTTAAAAAAAACGTGAAAAAAGTAAAAAAAATGAAATATCTTGGTACAACAATACTTAAAAAAACCTTAAATGAGTTAGATAAATCAATTCATAATGAAATTTAAAAAACCCAAATTTTGGGATTACAATAAACCTAACATTCTTTCTTATTTATTTTTCCCTGTATCATTATTACTAACAATTTTAAAAACTTTCAAAAAATTAACAACAAAAAAAAAGAAATATTCAAAAATTAAAACTATTTGTGTGGGAAATATTTATCTAGGTGGAACAGGTAAAACCTCTTTAAGCTTGAAGATTAATGAAATTTTAAAAGATAAAATAAAAACTTGTTTTATTAAAAAATATTATTCAGACCAAATTGATGAACAAAAAATATTATCAAATCACGGAAAATTATTTAAATTCAAAGATAGATCTTCCTCTATTAAACAAGCAATTAACGAAAATTTTGAACTTGCAATTTTTGATGATGGTTTACAAGATCCATCAATAGATTTCGATTACAGTATTGCTTGTTTTAATATTGATAATTGGATTGGCAATAGTTTTACTATTCCAGCTGGACCGCTCAGAGAAAATATTAAAAATTTAAAAAAATATAAAAATGTTTTTTTAAATGGAAATAATGAAAATATTAATAATATTATAAAATATATTCATAGTTTAGACCCTAATATAAATATTTATCAAGGAGAATATATTCCACTGAATATCAATGAGTTTGATAAAAGCGAAAAATATTTAGTTTTCTCTGGTATAGGAAATCATAAGACTTTTATATCAATGTTAAGAAAAAATAACTTAAATATTGTCAAAGAAATTGAATTTCCTGATCATTATAGATACTTACAAAAAGAGATAGACGATATCATTTCAATGTCTGAAAAATTAAATTGTAAAGTAATGACTACTGAAAAAGATTACATGAGACTAAACAACAACAATAAAATTTTTTATATTAAATCAGAATTAAAAATTCTAAACCAAGAAACTTTTATTAATGATATTTCAAAGGTCTATGAAAATAATTAAATACTTTATACAATTTATTATAATTTGCATTTTTTATGTGATATTCAAAATTATTGGGGTTAAACTCTCATCTTCTCTAAGTGGAAAATTATTTGAAATTATTGGTCCAATTTTTAGATCAAAAAAAATAATCAATAATAATATAAAAAAAGCTTTCCCAGATTATAATGCTAAAGAATTCAATAAAATCAAATCTTCAATGTGGAATAATTATGGGAGAGTTTTTGCAGAATATCTTTATATGAAAAATTTTAGAAACGGTAATCTTAGTAAAAATATTTCTATAGAAGGTGAAGATATACTTTTAAATATTAAAGATCAAAATCAAAAAGTCGTATTTATATCAGGACATTTCAGTAACTTTGAGCTTATGGCAATGCAGATAGATAAAATAGGTATTAAAATTGGCGCAATCTATAGACCACTAAATAATATTTTTTTAAATAAATTCATGGAACGAATAAGAAAGAAATACATCTGCAACAATCAAATTAAAAAAGGAATCGGTGGATTAAAAGAATTAATACGACTTAATAACCAAGGTTTTTCAACGGCACTTATGATAGATCAAAGAGTTTCTCAGGGTGTTAAATCAAATTTTTTTAATGAAAAAGCGTTTACTACTACAATTCCAGCACAATTGATTAAAAAATTTAATATGCCTGTTGTACCTATCTTTATAGAAAGATATGAGGGTATTAAATTTAAAATGAAAGTTCATAAACCAATTCACTTCTCAAGCGAGGATACTATTGAAAATATTACAAACGAATTAAATAAGACTCTTGAAAAAATGATACTCGCTAATCCCAATAACTGGATATGGTCCCATAATCGTTGGAAATAATGCTATTTATTGTCTAATTCCTCTTTTTTTTTAGAAGCCTCAACATATGAATAATACGGTTCTTGAAGTTCCACGTTCCAGTAAGTCAAATTTTCAAGACTGATTGCTTTACCCGAAACTGCACAAATTACATAGTCACCTTTTTCAATTACTTGAAAATTATTTGGTAAATATTTTACTTTTGCTAATTTTTTATTCATTTATAGTTTATATGTTTATACATGATTGTAGGGATTATAGGAAGCGGGGGAAGAGAGCATGCCATTTGTCATGCATTAAATAAGTCAAAAAAAATTGATAAGATTTATTGTTTTCCTGGTAACGCTGGGACAGATGCAATTGCTGAGAACATTAACCTAGATATAAATAAATTTGAGGAAATCAAAAATTTCATTTTTTCAAAAAAAATAAAATTAGTAGTAATTGGCCCAGAAAAACCTTTGGTAGATGGACTTACAGATTACTTGGAAAGTTTTGATATTAAGGTTTTTGGACCTAATAAAGTCGCTTCACAATTAGAGGGATCTAAAATATTTACAAAAAACATCTGTAAAAAATATGATATTCCAACTGCTAATTTCGGTGTATTTAATGATATTAATCAAACTAAAAATTTTTTAGATAATTCGAATTTTCCAATAGTCATTAAAGCAGACAACTTGGCTGCAGGGAAAGGTGTTTATATTTGTGAAAATAAAGAAGAATCTTATCAAGCAGTTAAGGAAATATTTGATGGAAAGTTTGGTGTTGCTAAAAATGTTCTTATTGAAGAATTTTTAGAGGGTGAAGAAATGAGCTTTTTCATTTTAAGTGATGGTATTACTTACAAAAATTTTGGTACGGCTCAAGATCATAAAAGAGTTCAGGAAGGTGATAAAGGAAAAAATACTGGTGGTATGGGTGCTTATTCACCATCAAGATTAATAAATGAAGAGCTCGAAAAAAAAATTTTGAATAATATAATTGATCCAACCTTAAGAGCACTTAAGGATTTAAAATCATCATATAAAGGCTTTTTATATGCAGGGCTCATGATAAAAAATAATGAACCTTATTTAATTGAGTATAATGTTAGAATGGGTGATCCAGAGTGTCAAACTATTCTTCCTAAGCTAAATACAGATTTCGGTGAAATTATTGACTCATGCTGTAATGGAAGACTTAATGAAAGCAAAATTAATTGGAATGATAAAAAAAGTATATGTGTTGTCTTGTGCTCAAAAGGTTACCCTGAAACCTACCAAAAAAATGTTGAAATCAAAAATATCAATAAAATTGAATTAAAAACTGATGATCACTTATTTCACGCTGGCACTATTAAAAGAGGTGATGTTACTTTAGCAGTGGGTGGACGGGTTTTAAATTTTGTTTCTTTATCAGATAGTTTTGAAGAATCAAGAAATAGGATTCATCAACTTCTCAACAATCTAAATTGGTCAGATGGTTTTTTTAGAAAAGATATTGGTTATAAAGTAATAAAAAAATGAGAATAATTGGTGGAAAATTTAAAGGAAAAAAAATTTTACAACCAAAAGACAAAGAAACAAGACCCCTAAAGGACTTAGCAAAAGAATCTATTTTTAATATTATTAATCACTCAAATAAATTTAAGATCAATATTGAAAATTCAACGGTTTTAGATCTATTTGCAGGTGTTGGCTCATTTGGTTTAGAGTGTCTCTCAAGAGGAGCTAAATATGTTACTTTTGTAGAAAAGTATAATGGTGTTTTACCAATTTTAAAAAGTAATCTTAATAATTTGAATATGAGAGAAAAATACGAGATTGTAGAGGAAGACTTAATATCAAATTACTGTTTTAAAAAAATTCAGCTTAAATTCAATATCATATTTTTAGATCCTCCCTATAAAGAAAAAAGATTATCAAATATAATTGATAATATTTTTCAAGAAAAAATTCTCAATAAAGATGGGGTGATTATTGTGCATAGGCATAAAAGAGAAAATGATGGGTTTTCAAAAAATTTTAGAATTCTGGATGAAAAGAAATATGGAATATCAAAAATTATATTTGGAAATTTAAACTAAAATTTTCTTAGTCTCTTTTTTAATTAACTCAACAGCAGGTTGATTGTAAGGGTTTATTTTCAAGGCTCTTCCAATTAAAATAGTTTCCAACATAAAAAAACAAAATAACTCACCTAAAGTTTTTTCATCCCTTTTTTTAATTTCAAAGCTTCTAAAAGGTATATTTTTTCTTGTAAAAACATTTTCTGTAGCTTTTTTTTGAGCGTAAGTAATATTTTGAATATTTTTGTTTTTAAGAAAATTTTGTGAGGGTAAAATAAATTTATTATCTATTTTGGGGGTATTATTTTCATGAACATAAAAAAACGTATAAAAATTATTTTTAAAACCATCCAAATAAAGCTGCATAACGCTATGATTATCTCTTGGCATGTTAGATACGACTGGCAATAAACCTTTTCCCTTTTTACCTAAACTTTCAGCTACTAGTTGTTGATACCACGAAAAAAAGTTTTCAGATTTTTCATCATAATTTATGATAATTGAATTAAATTTTCGTTTTTTAATTAAATTTACTGTGGATCCCACATTAGATATGAGCGCATTTAAATATTTTTGATTTTTAATTAAATTATTAAATTGCCTAAGACTTTTTGAATTAAGACCCATTAATTCTGCGGGCAACATTCCAACTTCTGACAAAACTGAATATCGACCACCTATAAAATTATTATGATGAACAATCTCTGATTTTAGTTTATGAGCTAATGAGTTTAAATAATTTTTTTTATTTTCTGTGATAAAAATATTTTTATCGCTTTTTTTGATAAGAATATTAGAATTAACTATTGTCTCTAAAGTATTGCCTGATTTAGAGATAATCAAATTTAAATGTTTTTTATTTCCAGATTTTTTGTTAAGAGTTGATAAATTATCATAAAATAATACGTTCTTTTTAATTTTATCTTTGAGAAAAC
>QCQE01000003.1 GCA_003212275.1 Pelagibacteraceae bacterium AG-447-N18 | reverse complement strand
AAACTATCAAATAGATACATATAAAAAGAAAATTTATATTTACGGAATTTCACTAACAAAAGATGAAAAAGATCTCGTTATTACAGAGGCAAAAGAAATTTTAGATGTTGAGGATGTGATTGCTAGTATTTTGTTAGTAGATAATTTGAGAATTAAAACTAACTAAACTTTTTTATAATCAATTACATCAGCCGAATAAGCTGCAATCGACGCTAAATTCAATATATCTGATGTTGATGATCTTAAAGGTGCTATTTCAATTGGTAAACCTAAACCAATTAATAAAGGTCCAATTACTTTTGCTCTACTCATTGACTTAATCATTTTATAGGCAATAGCAGCACTATGTTGGCTTGGCATAATTAAAACATTTGAGTTACCAACTATTTCTGAAAATGGATAAAGCTCTTTATACATTTCCTCTAAAGCAACATCTGGCTGCATCTCACCATCAAATTTAAAATCAACTTTATCGTTTTTTAAAATTTTAACAGCATCGCTAAGTCTTTTTGTTCTATCTGTTGCTGGTTCTCCAAAAGTAGAGTGAGATAAAAAAGCAACCTTTGGATCAAAACCAAATAATTTTGCAACTCTAGCTGCTGATTTTGCCATTTCAGCTAATTGTTTTGCATCTGGGTACTCTATAACTGATGTGTCACAAATAAAGATTGTTTTACCTCTATTTACAACCAGGTTTAACCCAAACATAATTTCCCCAGGTCTAGGATCAACGACTTTAATAATTTTTTCTAGTGAAGATGAGTATCTTCTTGTGTTCCCAGTTATCATCGCATCAGCATCCTGACACGCAACCATACATGATGCCCAAATTACCCTGTCGTTTCTTATGAGCCTATCACAATCCCTCTCTAACATTCCTTTTTCTCTTTGGAGTTTTTCGAATAAATATTTGACATATTTTTCTCTTTTAGCGGTGTCTTTTGAATTTACAATTTCAATATCAAAATTTTCGCTGTAACCAATTTTTTTAATTTGATTTTTAATGAGTTCCTCTTTTCCAATTAAAATGGGTATTCCCAAGTCAGAGTTTTTGAAAGCTATTGCTGCTTTAAGTGTATTTTCATCCTCACCATCAGCAAAAACAACTTTTTTTTGTTTTTTCTTTATATAAGTATTTACACCCTGCATAATTGTTACTGTTGGATCTAATCTTTGTTTTAGTTGGTCTTTATAGATTTCAAAATTATAAATTTTTTTTCTTGCTACACCAGTATCAATAGCAGCTTTAGCAACTGCAGCCGGTATAACGCTTATTAATCTTGGATCGAATGTTGATGGAATTATGTAATCTTTTCCATAGTGTGGTCTCTCACCTCCCATTGCTGCAATGACTTCATCTGGCACATCTTCTTTAGCTAATTTTGCTATCGCGTGAGCGGCTGCAATTTTCATCTCTTCATTTATTGTTTTTGATCGTACATCTAATGCACCTCTAAAAATATATGGAAACCCTATTAAATTGTTTACTTGATTGGGATAATCTGACCTTCCAGTCGCTATAATTGCATCATCTCTAACTTCTTCAATTTCTTCAGGTGTAATTTCTGGGTCAGGGTTAGCACATGCAAATATAATTGGATTTTTTGCCATTTTTTTAACCATGTCTTTAGTTAAAGCTCCTTTCGCAGATAAGCCTAAAAAAACATCAGCATTTTCAATAGCATCATCTAAAGTTCTTTCTTTTGTTTCGGTTGCATGACTTGATTTCCATTGGTTTAAATTATCTCGACCCTTGTAAATGACCCCTTTTCTGTCTACCATTGTGATATTTTTTTGAGGTACACCTGTTTTTTTAAATAAGTTAGCACAGGCCATAGCTGACGCTCCAGCACCATTGACAACTATTTTAACTTTATCAATTTTTTTTTTATTTATGTCCAAAGCATTAATTAGTGCTGCAGTTGTAATAATTGCAGTTCCATGTTGATCATCATGAAACACAGGTATATCAAGTATTTCTTTAAGCTTTTCTTCAATAATAAAACAATCAGGAGCAGCAATATCCTCAAGATTGATACCTCCAAAACTTGGAGCAAAATTTTTTATACTATTTACAATTTCATTTGGATCTTCAGAGTCTATTTCTAAATCAATAGAATCAATATCAGCAAATCTTTTAAATAAAACAGCTTTACCTTCCATCACTGGTTTTGATGCCAATGCACCTAAATTTCCCATACCTAAAATTGCCGATCCATTACTAATAACTGCAACAAGGTTTCCTTTACTAGTATAATCAAATGCTGCTTCAGGATTATCACTAATTGCCCTAACTGGAGCTGCTACACCTGGAGAGTATGCTAAAGCCAGATCTCTTTTTGTTGTCATATTTTTTGAGGAAGATATTTCAATCTTGCCTGGTTTTTTATCTTTGTGAAAATCTAAAGCTTCTTTATCTGTGTAATGATCAATTTTTGTTTTTTTCATTTATGCTAATTAGGTGTACAAATGGGGTAAAATTAAGACTAATATGATTTATGAATTTAGTTAAGTCAACAGGGACTTTTGGTTTTTATACTATTATCAGTAGATTACTTGGTTATTTAAGAGATGTTTTGATAGCGATCTTTCTTGGAACAAGTCTTTTAGCAGATGTATTTTTTGTAGCGTTCAGAATACCTAATACTTTTAGAAGATTATTTGCAGAAGGAACCTTTAATGCAGCTTTTATACCAAGTTATACTTCAGAATTAGTAAAAAAAAAATCTGGATCTCAAAAATTTGCTAACGAAATTTTTAATTTATTATTTTTAGGTCTTTTATTTTTAGTTTTAATTATAGAAATTTTCATGCCAGCTTTCGTTAGACTGATAGCTCCAGGTTTTGTTAATGACTCAGAAAAAATTCAGTTAGTTGTCAATTTAACCAGAATAACTCTGCAATTTTTAATGTTTGTAAGTCTATCCTCTTTTTTTGCTGCAATATTAAATTCACACAATAAGTTTGCTGCTGCCTCTGCGGCTCCAATAATCCTTAATATAGTTTTGATAGCAATTTTATTTTTTGGCAAATTTCTTAATGATGAATTGGTTTATTATTTATCATATGGTGTCTCTTTTGCAGGATTATTACAACTTATTTTTTTGTATCAATTTGCTAAAAAGTTTTATTTTATAAAAATTAACTTTAATTTCAAATTTAATAATAAGGTTAAATTTTTTTTTAAAAAACTCTTACCTAGTATTTTTTCATCAGGTGTTACCCAAATTAATATTCTTGTTGGTACTATAATTGCATCTTTTCAAGCCAGTGCTGTGTCTTACTTATATTATGCTGATAGGATTTATCAAATAAACCTAGCAATAGCAGGAATTGCAATAGGAGTGGTTGTTTTACCACAACTTTCTAAACATGTTTTTTTAAAAAAAAAAAATAAAATACTTTTACTACAAAATAAAGCACTTGAGTTTAGTATGTTTTTAAGTTTACCAGCCTCAGTTGCTTTAATTGTAGGTTCAGAACAAATTATTTCAGCATTATTTGGTTATGGTTCTTTTAATGAGTTGTCTGTATCAAACTCGGCAAACGCACTTTACTATTTTGGATTGGGATTGCCTGCTTTTGCTTTAATTAAAGTATTTTCAACATTCTTTTTTGCAAATCAGGATACTAAAACACCATTTTATATTTCGTTAATTTCAGTAATTTTAAATATATTTGTAAGTATTTATTTTTTTAGAGAAATTGGTTTTATAATCATTCCTATAGCTACGACAATTTCATCATGGTTTAATGCAACAATATTATTTGTTTACTTAAAAAACAAAGATTTATTTAATTTTAATGAATTATTTTTCACTAAACTAATAAAAATACTTCTGGCATCTATACTAATGGGAATATTTTTTAATTATTTAATTTTATTTTTTGAAAATAAATTGATTTATGAATATAATTTCAAATCTTTTTACTTGATACTATCAGTTTTTTTAAGTCTCATATTTTATTTGAGTTTTTCATTATTTATCAAAGCTTTCAAATATGGTGATATTAAACTAAAGTATTAATTATGGGAAAAAAAATTTTTTCAGGTGTTCAGCCTACTGGAAATCTTCATCTTGGAAATTATTTAGGAGCGATCAAAAATTTTGTAAAACTTAACAATGAAGATCAAAATGAGTGTGTGTTCTGTGTTGTTGATCTTCATGCTATTACAGTCGCTCATGATCCAAAAAAATTAAAAGATAATATTTATGAAACTGTAGCAACTTTTATTGCTAGTGGAATAGATCCTGAAAAAAGCATTATCTTTAATCAATCAAGAGTGAGTGCCCATTCTGAGACTGCTTGGATATTGAGTTGTGTGGCTAGGATGGGATGGCTAAATAGAATGACCCAATTTAAAGAGAAAGCTGGAAAAGATAAAGAAAAAGCAAGTATTGGTCTTTATTCTTATCCTGTTTTAATGGCTGCAGATATTTTGTTATATGACACAACCCATGTACCAGTTGGAGATGATCAAAAGCAACATTTGGAACTTTGCCGAGATATAGCTCAAAAGTTTAATAATGATTTTAATGCTGATGATTTTTTTAAAATACCTGAACCACTAATTCAAAATGAGTTTTCACGAATTATGAGCTTGAGAGATGGTACAAAAAAAATGAGTAAATCCGAATTATCAGATCTGAGTAGGATAAATTTAACAGATGGTAAAGATCAAATAATAAATAAAATAAAAAAAGCTAAAACTGATACTTTGCCATTACCATCCGCTAGTGTAGATTTAGAAAAAAGACCCGAGGCAAAGAATTTGATTGGTATTTATTCAAGTTTAATGGATGTAAGTTTAGAGGATACAATAAATAAATTTTCTGGAAAAAATTTTTCGGAATTTAAAGAAAATTTATCACAAGTTATGGTTGATAAAATTAGTCCAATATCATTTGAAATAAAAAAGTTATTAAGTGATAAAAAATATTTAGATAAAATATTGTTGGAGGGAACAAAAAAAGCAGATAAAATAGCCTCAGAAAAGGTAAAAAAAATCCAAGAACTTGTTGGTTTTTAGGATTTTATTATTAACAAGTTTTATTTTTACAATTATTGATTATATATAATTCATGTTTGTGCAGACTGAAATAACACCAAACCCAAATTCTTTAAAATTCTTACCTGGTAAGAGTGTTTCAAATAAAGGGTCATTTGAAATTACTCAAAAAGATCAAACTAATAATGAGTTAGTTAAAAATTTGTTATCTGTAAATGGAGTTGAAGGCATTTTTCTAGGTAAAGATTTTATCTCAATAAATAAATATGATGATACATCCTGGGATGAAATTAAACATATAGTGATTTCTCTAATAAATGATTTTTACTCTAGTGGAAAGGAATGTGTAGTTGAAAACTCTTTAATTGAAAATAATGAAAATTTAAAAGATATAGAAAAAAAAATAGTTAAAATATTAGATGAAAAAATTAGACCTGCAGTTGCGAAAGATGGCGGAGATATTAAATTTAAGGAGTTTAAAGATGGTATAGTTAAAGTACAGCTCCAAGGGAGTTGTTCGGGTTGTCCAAGTTCAACTATGACATTAAAACAGGGTGTTCAAAATCTTCTTTGTCATTATCTACCAGAAGTTAAGAAGGTTGAGGCTCTTTAAATGTTTAGTTTTAAATTAAAAAATCTTAAATTTTTAAATCAACTGATTTTTTTTAAGTCAAAGTTTTATTTTGTTAGAATGAAAAGAAAGAACTTGAGAATATTCAAGTTTTTTGATGATAGAAGAATTGGTTCAATTCCAAGAATATTTTTAACAAGTATTTTTGTTGTATTTTCATTTTATCATATTCCATCAATAATTAATTTTGCCAATCAGCAACTTTTTGAAGATAAAGAATTCCAAAATAATTCAAAAGCCATACTAGCTTATACGCTTAATAAAAAAGAGGGTGTTGAAGCTGATGGAGGAGATTTAAATGAAAAAGATTTGTTAATTGATATTTTCAGTCTAAACGATCTTGAAACAGACACTGTAAGATTAAATGCATCCACAATTAAGCAATTATTTCAAGACACCGATTATAAACTAGATGACGTAAGGGAAACAAAGCTAGTTAAGCCTGTTGCCTTAACTTTACTTCCTGGTGAAATCAAAATGATCGAAAGTACCAAGAAAAGAAAAGAGTTCTTTATTCAAATTGTTTTACCTTTAGTTTTAAAAGAAAATAATAATATAAGATTGGATCGAAAGACTTTGTTTAAAATTATAAATAAAAGCAATAATACTAAATTAGAAAAAAAATGGCTTGAAAAAAAATACAAACAATATGGAGTAACATCTAAAGATTTAACAACACTTAAAATCAGAATGGATGAAATACCAGTTTCTTTAGCACTTGCTCAAGCTGCGAAAGAAACAGGATGGGGAACATCAAGATTTGCACAAGAGGGCAATGCACTTTTTGGGCAATGGACTTGGTCAGGTGAGGGTTTGAAACCTAAAGAGGCTGATGAGAATAAGGGTCATAAAGTTATGAAATTTAATGTATTACAAGCCTCGGTTAGAGCTTATCAAAGAAATTTAAATACCCATCGATCATATAAAAATTTTAGATTAGCAAGAGCACATTTAAGAGATAATAATCAACCTTTAGATAGTTTAATTCTTTCTCAATTTTTAAAAAATTATGCTGAAACTGGAAATCAGTATGTGGAAGTTTTGCAAAAAATTATTAATCAAAACAATTTAAAAGATTTTGATGATGCTAAGTTGCTTCCTTCAAGCAAAGAGCTTGAAAGTTTAATTTAATTTTCCATTACAACAAATTGAGTTCCAAACCAACGCCATTTGCCATTATCATTTAAGGAACAATTTATTCTTCCACGTCTTGGTAAAAATTTAGACTCAAAACTGATATAAAGAATATTTTTTTCAAACACTAAATTTGGTTGGTTCCATGAACCTCCATCATTTGAATAACAATTAATATTTTCAATATTTTTTTGATCTTTAAAAAATTCCACAATTAATTTAGGTGGATTATCTTTATTTTCTAATTTTTTTTCTACTGGTTTAAGTGATTTGTATTCTAGAGGATTATAATTTATTAGAGAGTTAAATCGTTTTAAATCCCCATACTTTTCATTTATCGGAAATCTTGGTAATTCAAATTTATCTTTATTGTTATCAATTATTCCAGAGTGTTGTCCAAAAGCAATTTCAAAATTTTTTGATATATAATTTTTCATAAAAAGAGAATATTCACCAAAGGGATATGAAAATATTGGTGGGACATACCCCAATTTATCCTTAAAAATTTCGTTTGCTGTTTCTATATCTTTGATAAATTCTTTTTCTGTCTTATCAATCAAATATTCATGTGTATGTGAGTGGTGTCCAATATAGCCTATATCTGAGTCATTGATTTCTTTGATTTCATTCCAAGTCATATACCCTCTTTTACCCACAGGTTCAGTAGATACAAATAAGATGAATGGAATTTTATTTTTTTTAAGATATGGCCAGGCTTCATTGTAAAATGATTTAAATCCATCATCTATTGTAATTAAAATTTTCTTACTCTTTTTTACTTTATCAAATTCATTTAAAAAATTTTTAGGGTCATAAAATTCATATCCTTGATTTTTAATAATTTTCATTTGCTCATCAAACATATCCATTCTTATATTTGTTGATGGATATTTATTTTCATTAAAGCGATGATACATCAATGATAAAACACCGCTATCTCTAGAATAAGATTTGATATTATTCTCTTGTGAAATAGAATTAACTAGAAATATAAATTGTAAGATGAATAAGCTAATTATAGATGCCGCTAAAGATAAAATTTTTTTAATGATCATTAATAATGATATTAATTACAGCATTACACATGAAAATTCCAAAATAAATTATGAAAAATTATCAATTTTAATTAATGATTTTCTAAATAAAAAAAAATTAAATTTAGACAAAGTCTCTCAAATTTATGTTAATCGAGGTCCTGGAAGTTTTGCGGGGATAAGAAATTCTTTATCAGTTGTTAAAGCTTTTCATTTAACCCATGAAATTGATTATTATTGTTTTAGTTTTGAGGATTTTAGTGAAAAAAATGAGGTTAAATACAAAAATATCCCAAATCTTTGTGATAAATTGAAAGTTGAAAAAAATTTGATTAATCCTATTTATTTGAGTTAAAATCAATTATGTCAGATACAATTGAACAACAATGTTTATCTAAAGGGGTAAAGTTAACTGAGCAAAGGCGGATTATTGCAAAGGTAATTTCTGAGTCAAAAGCGGCTTATGGTGAGTCTGATCATCCAGATGTTGATGAGTTATATAGCCGTGTATCAAAAGTTGATCCAAAAATAAGCATAGCCACAGTTTATAGAACAGTTAAGCTTTTCGAAGAAGCAGGAATTTTAACCAAGCATGATTTTAAAGGTGGTAAGGCTAGATATGAAGCAATGATAGAAAGTCATCATGATCATTTGATCGATATAAAATCTGGTGAAATAATTGAATTTGTGGATGAAGAAATTGAAGAGTTGCAAAAAAAAGTAGCAAAAAAATATGGTTATAAGTTAGTAGATCATAAACTTGAGTTGTATGGTGTTAAAGTAAACTCAAAAGATGAATAAAAAGATATTTATCAAAACTTTCGGTTGTCAAATGAACGAATATGATACTAACAGAATATTTGATACTGTAAGAGAAATAGGTTTTGTAAAAACTGAAAATCTAGAGGAGTCTAATTGTTATTTACTTAACACGTGCCATATTCGAGATAAAGCTAAAGAAAAAGTTTATCATGAGATTGGGCGGATTAAAAAAAATTTTAGATCACGAAAAAAACCAATCGTCATAGTTGCTGGATGCGTTGCTCAGGCTGAAAATGAGGAAATGATCAAAAGAGAGCCTTATATCGATATTGTTATTGGACCGCAAGCCTATCATAAAATAAATGACAAAATTGTAGAATTTTTATCCAAACAAAAGAAAATAGACGAAACTGAGTTTGATGCCATCAAAAAATTTGACTATTTAGATAATATTAAGAATTCATCAAAAAAAATTTCATCATTTTTAACTATTCAAGAAGGTTGTGATAAATTTTGTCATTTCTGTGTAGTACCATTTACAAGAGGTCCAGAGTATTCAAGACCATTCAAAAAAATATTAGAGGAAGCAGAGAATTTATCAGAAAATGGAGCTCGTGAAATAACACTACTAGGTCAAAATGTTAATGCTTATAATTATGAGAATTACAGATTGTCAGATTTAATTTTAGAAATAGAAAAGTTAGATGGAATAAAAAGAATTAGATTTACAACCTCTCACCCAAGGGATATGACAGAAGATCTAATCAGTGTATATGGTGTTTCAAAGAAATTAATGCCCTTAGTTCACCTGCCCGTTCAGAGTGGATCTGATAAGATTTTAAATTCAATGAATAGAAAACATCAGATAAGTGATTATGTTAATATTTACGAGAAACTTAAAAAAATTAACCCAAAAATAAAGTTTTCAAGCGATTTTATAATTGCCTATCCGGGTGAGGATGAGAAGGACTTTAATGAAACTTGTGATTTAATCAAAAAAATTAAATTTATAAATTCTTTTTCTTTTATATTTAGTCCAAGACCAGGAACAACCGCAGCTAATTTTGAGTTAATTGATAAAAAGATTTCTCTTAGAAGATTAGAAAAAGTTCAAAAACAGTTATTTACCAATCAAATTAATATGAATAAATCACTTGAGGGCAAGGAAATAGATGTTTTAGTTGAAAATAAAATAAATGGTGGCACAAAATTTTTTGGTCGTTCAGAGTACATGACTTCGGTTATTTTTGATGGTAAAGATTTAGATATGGGAAATGTTATAAAAGTAAAAATAAATCGTAGTAATCAAAATACATTGTTTGGTAAAAGCTTAGATAATTCAGAACAAAGAGTGGCTTAAGTTTGAGTAATACTATTAAAAAAGATATTAATTCATCACTAAAATTTGTTTATTCAGAAAATAATTCAATTAGTGTAATTTTTCACGAGAATGACCTCTTGATGGGAGTAGTTGGTGAATTTAACCAAAACTTGAAAGAATTAGAAAAAATAACCAATTCAAGTATTTATTCCAGAGGAAATTCAATCTTAATCAAATCAACTTCAGAAAAAAATGAAATTTTGAAGAATGCAATCCAATTTCTTGCAAATCAATTTAAAAATAATGGTAGTATAGAACAAAAAGATATTTTATCCTCAGTTGATCAATTTATGATAAATGAAAAAGTAAAAAATACTAACGTTACTGATATAATCAAAACTCCAAAAAAATCTATAATTCCTAGGTCAGAAAAACAAAAAGAGTATGTTAGAGCGTTGAGACAAAATGAAATAATAATATCTGCTGGACCTGCCGGTACAGGAAAAACCTTTCTTGCTGTTGCTGTAGGTTTAACAATGTTGTTAGAAAAAAAAATAGAGAGGATTATACTTTCTAGACCTGCGGTTGAGGCGGGTGAGAGACTAGGATTCCTACCAGGAGATATGAAAGAGAAAGTTGATCCATATCTACGTCCTTTGTATGATTCATTGTATGATCTGTTTCATTTTGAAAAAATTCAGAGAATGATAGAAATTGGCGACATTGAAATTGCCCCTTTAGCTTTTATGAGAGGAAGAACTTTAAAAAATTCTTTTGCAATTTTAGATGAAGCTCAAAATGCCACAGATACACAGATAAAAATGTTTCTTACTAGGATAGGCGAAAATTCAAAGATAGTTGTCAATGGTGACCCTACTCAAATAGATTTACCTAATAAAAAAATGTCAGGTTTAGAAAGATCAAAAAAGATATTATCGCATTTAAGTGATATTGCAGTCATAGACTTTGATCACTCAGATGTTGTAAGGCATCCTTTAGTTTCAAAAATTGTGAAAGCGTACAACAATAATGATCAAAGTTAATGTGCTTTCAGAGGAAAATTCTTGGTCAAAAAAAATAAAAAAAAAAGAATTATTTTTTAATAAAATTTGCAACAAGTTCCCAAAAAAATATAGATTTATCAACAAAAAAATCTATTTAACTTTGCTACTGTCAAACAATAAGGAAATAAAAATTTTAAATAAAAAATTTAGAAATAAGAATAAGCATACTGATGTACTCTCTTTTCCATTTAATAAAAAACAAAAAAAATTAAAAGAAAATTATCTTGGTGACATAATCATAAGTTTTAATTATATGAATAAGCCAAAAAATTTAGATAATTATGATTTTAAAATTAAAACAATAAAAATTTTTATACATGGTTTTTTACATTTATTGGGTCATGATCATCAAAAAAATAAAGAGTATAAACAGATGTTAAATGAAGAAAAAAAAATTTTTAAATCTATAGAAAAAACTTCCATTTTAAATTGAAAAAAAATTTAATATTTGAGACTTTATTGATAATTTTTTTAGGAAGCTTAACTTCCTTAAGTTTACCCCCTTATAATTTTTTTTTTTTAAATTTTTTTACATTTAGTGTTTTCTTTATTTTTTTATTTGAGAGGCCAAAACAAGGATTAAAAAAATTCTTTTATTATGGATGGTTATTCGGTTTTAGTTATTTTTTGTCGAGTTTGTATTGGATAACTATATCTTTAAGTTTTGATCAAAGTTTTAATTTTTTAATTCCTATATCTTTAATTTTCATCCCAGCATTTTTAGGTTTATTTTATGGATTATGTATTGCTATTTTTTATTTATACAAACCGAAAAATATACTAAGTGCTTTTTTCCTATTCTCTCTTTTGTTTGGTTTAATAGAGTTTATTAGAGGAACAATTTTGACTGGGTTCCCTTGGAACTTGATAATTTATAGTTTATCTGAAATTAATAGTTTCCTGAGTATTTTGTCAATAATAGGAACTTATTCATTAAATCTTATAGTGGTAAGTTTTTTTACTTCTCCCGCCCTTTTCATATTTAGAAAATCTAAAAAAGAAGTGGTTGTATGTATCTTTTTACTGCTATTGCCTATCACTTTTTATACATACGGTGAATTTTTAAAAAAAAATTTTTACAATGGTAAAGTAAAAGAACTTCCTTTTGTGGTTAGAGTAATTGGAGCAAATATAAGTTTAGATAGGTACTATAAAAATATTAATACAGAGAGTGTGATTAATGAGCTAATTTCAAATAGTTTACCAGATAAAGAAAAAAAGATTTTTTTTGTATGGCCAGAAGGAATAATACCTAACACTTATGAAGATCAATTAGATTTATACAATGATATATTTGAAAAATATTTTAATGAAAATCATTTAATTGGTTTAGGAATAACAAGTAGGAAAAATTTAGATAATAATTATAATTATTATAATTCATTCTCAATATTTGATAATAAACTAAATTTAATTGACAATTACAAAAAGATTAATCTTGTACCGTTTGGTGAATTTGTTCCTGCAGAAAATATTCTTAACAAATTTGGTTTGAAAACAATTACAAACAATATTGGGTCATTTAATAAAGGTGATAACAGACATATTATTCAACTCAAAGATGGTGACAAAAAACTTAATTTTTTACCGTTGATTTGTTATGAAATTATTTATAGTGGAAATTTAACTAAAAATTTTAATTTTGATTTTATATTAAATGTTTCAGAGGATGGATGGTTTGGGAAATCAATTGGACCAAAACAACATTTTACACATAGTAAATTTAGAGCAATTGAAAATGGAAAATATGTCATCAGATCATCAAACAATGGAATGGCAGCAATTATAAATCCACTAGGTTATATAGAGAATAAATTAGATTATGGGGTTTCAGGTAATATTGATTTAGAGAACATAAGAGAATCTAAACAAACATTGTTTTCTAAATATGGAAATAAAATATTTTTCATATTCATTTTGTTGTATATTTTATTAACTTTTTCATTTAATAGGATCAAAAATGAGTAATTTAAAAAATTTTCTTTTTACAAGTGAGTCTGTTTCAGAAGGACACCCAGATAAAGTGTCGGATAGGATATCTGACATGGTGGTAGATACTTATTTATCTAACGATCCATATTCGAGAGTTGCATGCGAAACTCTCACAACTACTAATAAAGTTGTATTAGCTGGTGAGGTCAGAGGACCAGAAATTAAAAAAGATGATTTAATCAATAAGGTAAGAGAGTGCATTAAAGATATTGGATATGATCAAAAAGGTTTTACTTGGAAAGAAGCCACCAAAATAGAAAGTCATCTTCATTTACAGTCAAGTGACATTGCTATGGGTGTAGACTCCTCAGGAAATAAAGATGAGGGTGCGGGAGATCAAGGTATTATGTTTGGTTATGCCTGTAATGAAACTGATGTTTTAATGCCAGCACCAATTCATTTTTCTCACAAAATTTTAAGGTTAATGGCAGAAGATAGAAAATCAGGTATATTAAAAAATATTGAACCAGACTCTAAAAGCCAAGTAACTTTTGAATATGAAAATGGTAAACCGTCAAAAGTTAAATCAGTTGTAATATCTTCTCAACATACTGCAAATGTTAACCAAGAACAGGTTAGAGAATTATTAAGACCTTATTTGATAAATTCTATACCCAAAAATTTCTTGGAGGGTTTTAGTGAAGATGAATTTTATGTAAATCCAACTGGAAATTTTGTAATAGGAGGTCCTGATGGAGATTGTGGCTTAACAGGTAGAAAAATTATTGTAGATACTTATGGTGGTGCTGCTCCACATGGTGGAGGAGCTTTTTCTGGAAAAGATCCAACTAAAGTTGATAGGTCTGCAGCTTATGCAGCTAGATATATCGCCAAAAATGTTGTTGCATCTAAAATTGCCGATAAATGTTTGATTCAATTGGCTTATGCAATTGGTGTTTCAAAACCATTATCTATTTATGTAAATCTTTTTGATAATGATTTAGAAAAAAATAAATTTGTTGAAAATAAGATTAAAGAAAATTTTGATCTTAGCCCAAGAGGAATAAGAGAAATGTTGGGGCTTAATAAACCTATATATGAAAAAACATCTGCATATGGACATTTTGGAAGAGAGCCAGAGGAAGAAGGTGCTTTTTCTTGGGAAAATATCAACAAATCTGACATTTTCTTAAAATAGTTTTTATTGAAAAATAAAAAAAAACTTTTATATATGCTCTTACATTGTTGAATTATCAAAATGGGCTTTAGCCCATTTTTTTTTGGAGTAAACAAAATTATGTTAAATAAAAGAGCAGATAAACTTGAACTATTAAGAATTGCAGAGGCAGTGGCTTTAGAAAAATCGATCGATAAAGAACTTATAATTAGTTCGATGGAAACCGGGATTGCTAAAGCAGCAAAATCTAAATTTGGCCAGGATAATGAGATTAAGGTAATGATTAATAGAGATAATGGTGATATTGAAATTTTTAGAAAATTGATAGTTACAGAAAATCCAGAAAATATAAACACTGAGATCAAACTAGAGGATGCAATTACATTGAATGAGACTAATAAAGATAAAGTGATAGGAGATGAAGTGTTACAACCATTGCCATCATTTGATTTTGGAAGAATAGCTGCTCAAACAGCTAAGCAAGTAATAAATTTTAATGTAAGAGAGGCAGAGCGAGAAAGACAATTTAATGATTTTATTGATAAAAAAGACTCGATATTGAGTGGAATAGTGAAAAGATTAGAGTTTGGAAATGTAATCGTAGATCTTGGTAGAACAGAAGCAATAATTCAAAAAAATGAAATTATACCAAGAGAGAATATTAAAGCTGGAGATAGAATCAAAGCTTATTGTTTTGATGTAAGACGAGAGCCTAGGGGTCAACAAATTTTTTTATCAAGAGCTCACCCAAAATTTATGGAAAAACTTTTCTTTCAAGAAGTTCCTGAAATTTACGATGGTCTGATTGAAATTAAATCATCTTCTAGAGATCCAGGAAGTAGAGCAAAAATTTGTGTTAAAGCAGTTGATACATCATTGGATCCAGTCGGTGCATGCGTTGGAATGAGAGGTTCAAGAGTTCAAGCAGTTGTAAACGAATTACAAGGTGAAAAAATTGATATAGTAAACTGGTCTGAAGACCCTGCAATTTTAGTTTCCAATGCTCTATCACCAGCTGAAGTTCAAAGAGTAAATGTAGATTTGGAAAGAAAAAAATTAGATGTGATTCTCACAGAGGAAAATTTGAGTAAAGCTATAGGAAGAAGAGGTCAAAATGTTAGGTTAGCCACAAAACTTTTGAATTTTGAGATAAATATCATGACAGACGCAGAAGACTCAGAAAGACGTCAATTAGAGTTTAAGGAGAAAACAGAAAACTTTGTTAAGAATTTAGAATTAGATGAAACACTTGGACAACTTCTTGTGGCGGAGGGTTATTCTACTATTGACGATATAAAAGATAGTTCAGCAGAAAATTTATTGAAAATTGAAGGTATAGAAGAAGAGACCGCAAAAGCTCTAATAGAAAGAGCCAAAGAGTTTCATCAAAAAGATCAAGAAGATATCTCTGAAAGGATTAAAGAATTAGGTTTGGATGATGGACTAATTAATTTAAAAGGGTTAACTCCTGGAATGTTAGTCACTCTAGGTGATCAAAAAATCCTTACACTCCAAGATTTTGCTGATCTAGCATCAGATGAGCTAACCGGTGGATATGATGTTGTGAAGGGAGAAAGAGTAAAAATTCAAGGTTACTTGGAAGATTTTGCTTTATCAAAAGAAGAGGCAGATGAACTCATTATGTCTGCAAGAAAAATTATTTATGAAAATTGAGAAATGAGATATGGAAAAAAAAACGAAATTAACAATATCAGGTGGTATAGCCAAAAAGTCCATCAAAAATATAGATAAAGCAAAAAATCTTGGAAGGAATTCTGTAGTAATCGAAAAACAAACTGGTAAATTTACTAGCAGAGGTGGTTCATTTAAATCAAACACATCAAAGATTAAAAATAATTTTACTAGCAACAAAGGAACTTTTGGTAAACCAAATTACATCCCTAAAACACCATCTCTAACAAGTGATTTTGAAAGACGTAAACTAGCTGAGCAAAGAGCCACTAAAAGACTTAAAGAGGAAAATGAAAATAAAAATAAAAAATCCTCAAAATCTGGAGCAAAAAAAAGAGAATTAAAATTAACTGTTTCTCGAGCTTTAAGTGATCAAATTGAAGCAAGAGAAAGAAGTTTAGCATCTGTAAAAAGAGCAAGACAAAAAGAGAATAGAAATTTAACTAAAGAGGAAGTTCAAGAAAATTTAAAACCAGTTAAAAGAGATATAAATATTCCAGAGGTTATTACTGTTAGAGAACTTGCGAATAGAATGGCAGAACAATCTAGTAATATCATTAAACATATGTTTGGAATGGGAGTTAATGTAACAATAAATCAAAACCTAGCAGCTGATACTGCAGAGTATTTAGTTAAAGAATTTGGTCATAATCCAATTCGAGAGGAAAAGGCAGAGGAGATAATTAAAAAAATTAAAGCCTCAAGGACTGAAAACCTAAAAAATAGACCACCGATAATAACAGTTATGGGTCATGTGGATCATGGCAAAACTTCAGTTCTAGACGTCTTAAGAAGTGCAAATGTGGTATCAGGAGAGTTTGGTGGAATAACGCAACACATTGGCGCTTATCAAATAGATAGTCAATCAAATAAATTAACATTTATTGATACACCAGGCCATGCAGCTTTTACTGAAATGAGAGCGAGAGGATCAAAATTAACAGATATAGTTGTTTTAGTTGTTGCTGCTGATGATGGTGTTAAACCACAAACAATTGAGTCAATAAAACATGCTAAGGCTGCTAATGTACCAATAGTTGTAGCAATCAATAAATGTGATTTACCTGAAGCTGATCCACAAAAAATTAAGAACCAACTACTTGAGCATGAGTTAATAGCTGAAGATTTATCAGGAGATACTTTGATGGTGGAAATATCAGCAAAAACTAAATCAAACTTAGATAAACTTATTGAAGCAATAATTCTTCAAGCTGAAATTCTGGATCTTAAAACTGACTTTGACTCAAAAGCTACAGGGGTTGTTTTAGAGTCCAAAATTGACATTGGAAGAGGTCCAGTTGCAACAATAATTGTCACTACTGGAACTTTAAAAAAAGGAGATTTTTTTGTAAGCGGTCTTAAATGGGGTAAAATCCGAGCAATTATTAATGATAAGGGAAAAAATATTAATGAAGCATCACCATCTACTCCAGTAGAAATACTAGGAATAAATGGTGCCGCAAAAGCTGGTGACGATTTTATTGTCCTAGATAATGAGAAAGAGGCTAAAACTTTAAGCGAAAATAGAGCTCAAGAAAGTATAGATACTAAAAATCCTCTAACATTTGCCACTCAAGAGTCTGCTTTCTCTAATAAGTCTACAGAAGAATTAAATCTTATAATTAAGTCTGATGTTCACGGATCCTCTGAAGCAATAAAAAATGCTATAAGTCAAATTGAGCATGATGAAGTAAAACCAAAAATTATTTTGGCAGATATTGGAATGGTAACTGAGACAGATGTGACCTTGGCAAAAGCCTCAGATGCAGTTTTGATAGCGTTTAATGTAAAGCCAAGCAAGGAAGCCAAAAAACTTGCTGAAAATGAAAAAATAAATATTTCATCATATAACATTATTTATGAGGTTTTGGATTTTGTAAAAAAAAGAATGTCTGGATTATTAACTCCTGATGTCGAGGAAAAAGTGATTGGAACTGCACAAATTTTAGAAATTTTCAAAGTTTCAGGTGCTGGTAAAGTTGCTGGCTCTAAAGTAACTGAAGGAGAAATTAATAGCAATTCAGATGTAAGAGTAATTAGGGATGGGTCAATAGTTTTTACAGGAAAAGTTGGAAGTTTGTTTAGAGAAAAAAATCAAGTAAAACAGGTCAACAATGGTCAAGAGTGTGGAATTGCACTCAAAGATTACATGGACTTTAAAAAAAATGATACAATAGAGGCTTTTAGTGTTACATCTAAAGAGAGGACAATATAATGGCGGACAGAATAGGAAAACCATTTTCACAAAGACAATTAAGAGTTGGTGAAATGATTAAACAATCTTTAAGTATGATTTTTATGAGAAATGAAGCTAAAGTTCCGAATTTAGAAACAAATACTATAACGGTTACTGAAGTGAGGATGAGTCAAGATTTGAAAATAGCCAAAGCATACGTACTTCCTCTAGGAGGAAAAAATGCAGAAGAAACTGTTAATATTTTGAAAGAATACTCATTTCTAATTAGAAAAATTTTATCTCAAAAAGTAGTGATGAAATTTTTACCAAAACTACTTTTTAGAAAAGATGAGTCATTTGAGTATGCTGAAAAAATAGAGAATTTAATCAAACAAACAAATAAATAGGAAAAAAGAAGTATGAATAAAAAAGCTCAAGAGTTAGCAATGCATGAAAAAGACACTGGATCGTCAGAAATCCAAATTGCTTTGTTAACAGAAAAAATTGAAACGCTTTCAAAACATATAAAACAATTCAAAAAAGATAAACATTCATCTGTTGGATTATTGAGAGCGGTCAATAGAAGAAAAAAATTGTTAGATTATCTTAGAAGAACTAAGGTAGACTCTTACAAGAATGTCCTGTCGAAATTGAATTTGAGAAAATAAGAATCAAGATAGATAGAACGGAATGGAACGAAACGAACGAAATGAAATGGAAATGAAATGTTTAAAGTATATAAGAAGGAAGTTGAAGTAGCAGGTAAGAAGATAAGTTTAGAAACAGGTAAAGTAGCAAGACAAGCAGACGGAGCAATCGTCGCAACATGTGGGGAGACAGTCGTTTTAGCAACAGTCGTTGGAGCAAAAAAAGTGAGTCCAGACGTGGATTATTTTCCATTATCTGTAAATTATCAGGAAAAATATTATGCAGCAGGAAAAATTCCTGGTGGTTATTTTAAAAGAGAGGCAAGACCAACTGAGAGTGAGACATTAATCTCAAGATTAATTGATAGACCGATCAGACCATTATTTCCTGATGAATTTAAAAATGAAGTGCAGTTGTTACCAACTGTAATTTCTTATGATAAAGAAAATGAAGCAGATATTTTGTCAATTATTGCATCCTCTGCAGCTTTAGCTATATCAGGAATGCCATTCATGGGTCCTGTTGGAGCTTCTAGAGTTGGTTACATCGATGGCAAATATGTTTTGAACCCATCAAAAACTGAACTTGAAAAATCAAAACTAGATTTAGTTGTTGCTGGTACAAAAGATGCTGTGCTTATGGTTGAGTCTGAAGCAAGCGGTTTAACAGAGGAAGAAATGTTAAATGCAGTTAAATTTGGTCATGAAGGTTTTGTTCCAGTGATTAAAATGATAGAGGATCTGGCTAAAGAATGTAGAAAACCTGAGTGGAATGTTGAAAAGAAAGATTTATCTGATGTGAAGAAAAAACTAGAGGAAACTTTTACAGAAGATCTTAAAAAAGCATTTGCGACAAGAGACAAACAAGACAGATCAAATCAAATTTCAGAAATTACTGATAAAGCTAAAAAACTTTATGAGGAGGATGAAAACTATACTGATCTTGATGTAAATTCTGAACTAAAAAATCTTGAAAAAACAATTGTCAGAACCGACATTTTAAAAAATAAAAATAGAATTGATGGCAGGGGTTTATCTGACGTTAGGCCGATTTCATGTGAGGTTGGTGTTTTACCAAGAACACATGGCTCTGCTTTATTTACAAGAGGAGAAACACAAGCAATCGTGACTGCCACTTTAGGTACATCTGATGATGAACAGAGAATTGAGAGCTTAGATGGATTGCAAAGAGAAAGGTTTATGCTTCATTATAATTTTCCACCTTTTTCTGTTGGTGAGACAGGTAGAATAGGAACTGGTAGAAGAGAGATAGGTCATGGTAAATTAGCATGGAGAGCAATTCATTCTTCGTTACCCCCAAAAGAGTCATTTCCTTATACTTTTAGAGTGGTATCAGAAATAACAGAGTCCAATGGTTCATCATCAATGGCTACAGTTTGTGGAACATCACTTGCACTAATGGATGCGGGAGTGCCAATAAAAGAACCTGTTGCGGGTATAGCAATGGGTCTAATTAAAGAGGGTGATGATTTTAGCGTGTTATCAGATATTTTAGGTGATGAGGACCATTTGGGTGATATGGATTTTAAAGTCGCTGGAACTAAAGATGGGATTACTTCACTTCAAATGGACATCAAAATTACTGGTATTACTTTTGAAATTATGGAACAAGCATTAAGCCAAGCTAAAGAAGGAAGAGTTCATATTTTAGGAGAAATGAATAAAGCATTATCAGCATCAAGATCTGATGTTGGAAAACATACTCCGAAAATGGAAAAAATTAATGTTGATAAGAAAGACATTGCTGCTGTTATTGGAAAAGGTGGTGCAACAATCAGGGAGATTGTTGAAAAATCAGGTGCCAAAGTCGATGTAAATGATGAGGGAATCGTAACAGTTGCGGCTCCAGATGAGGAGTCTAGAAATATTGCGATGCAAATGATTAAAGATATCACAGCAAAGGCTGAATTGAATAAAATTTATTCAGGTAAAGTTATGAAGATTATGGAGTTTGGTGCATTTGTTAATTTTTTAGGAAAACAAGATGGACTAGTTCATATTTCAGAACTTGCAGATAAAAGAGTAGCTAAAGTTACTGATGTAGTGAAAGAAGGTGACGAAGTAAAAGTAAAAGTTATTGGTTTCGATAGAGGAAAAGTAAAACTCTCAATGAAACAAGCTTCCGAATAAAAAAATTGAGATGGCAGGATTAAATCCTGCCATTTTACTAAGTTATATTCTTAGGATCAGGCATACCCACTTTATTATATCCAGCATCTACATAGTGAATTTCACCAGTTACACCATTAGCAAGATCGCTTAAAAGATATAAAGCTGAATTTCCCACATCATGAATATCAACATTTCTTTTTAGAAAAGAGTGATCTTCATTCCATTTATATAAAAATTTTGCATCACCGATTGCAGAGGCAGCTAATGTTTTAATCGGCCCTGCACTTATTGCATTTACTCTCATCCCTTTTGCACCGAGATCTCTTGCTAAATATTTAACACTAGCCTCTAATGCTGATTTACAAACACCCATAACATTATAATTTGGAATAGCTTTGGTGGACTCATAAGTTAAAGTCAACAAACTGCCACCTTGTTTCATTACTTTTGATGCTTCTTTTGCAACTTCAGTAAATGAGAAACATGATATTAACATACTTCTTAAAAAGTTTTCTCTAGTGGTGTTTAAATATTCACCTGATAGTTCTGATTTATCTGAAAAGGCAACTGCGTGAACCACAAAATCAATTTCATTCCATTTTGATTTTATATCCTCAAATAATTTTATTACGTCTTCTTTTTTTTCAACATCACAACTAAAAGTTATATTTGAGTTTAATTTTTCAGCTAAGGGAACTACTCTTTTTTTTAAGGCATCACCTAAATACGTAAATGCTAGTTCAGCCCCTGCTTCAGATAATTTTTGAGAAATACCCCATGCAATAGACCTCTCATTCGCAACACCCATTATCAATCCCTTTTTACCTTTCATTAAACTCATTATTACACTTTCTCAAAAATTAAAGCAGCATTAGTTCCACCAAAACCAAAACTATTTGACATCACTGTATTTAAAGTGGAGTTGGTTTCGGTTTTCGAAACTATTGGAAATTTTTTAGCATCCTCGTCCATTTCAGAAATATTTGCTGATCCAGCAATAAAATTATTTTTCATCATAATTAAGCAATATATAGCTTCATGAACTGACGCAGCACCTAAAGGGTGACCCGATAAAGACTTTGTTGAACTTATTTTTGGAATTTTTTCCCCAAAAGTTTCCTTAATAGCTTTTAGTTCAGTTATGTCACCTACTGGCGTAGAAGTTCCATGAGTATTAATATAATCAATTTTGTTTTTAGTTGTAGCCATTGCCATTTTCATACATCTGACAGCACCTTCTCCAGATGGGGCTACCATGTCGTATCCATCTGAAGTAGCACCATAACCTGTTAATTCTGCATAAATTTTGGCTCCCCTAGCTTTTGCATGCTCAAATTCCTCTAAAACCAACACACCCGCTCCACCAGCGATTACAAATCCATCTCTAGTTTTGTCATATGCTCTTGATGCTGATTTAGGTGTGTCATTATATTTTGATGATAGTGCAGTCATAGCATCAAACATAGCTGTCATTGCCCAATGTATTTCCTCACTTCCACCTGCAAAAACAATATCCTGTTTACCCATTTGAATTAGTTCCATTGAATTTCCAATGCAGTGACCACTAGTTGCGCATGCAGAACTCATTGTATAGTTAGTTCCTTTGATTTTAAATGGAACTGCTAAAGTAGCAGAAGCGGTACTTGCCATGGTTCTCGGAACTATAAAAGGACCCATTAATTTTGGGGTTTTTGCTCTTGTTTTGTCAGCTGCTAAAATCACGTTCTCTATTGAAGGCCCTCCAGACCCCATTACTATACCAGTATTGAAGTTACTTACTTCTTTTTCCTCTAGACCAGAATCTTCAATTGCCTCTTTCATTGCAATATAGTTATAAGCTGAACCAGAGCCCATAAATCGAATTGTTTTTCTATCTATGTGATCTTCAAGTTTGATGTTCGGTTTACCATGCACATGACTTTTTAAGTTATGCTCCTTATATTCCTCAGCAAATGAGATACCTGATTTTGAATTTAATAAAGATTTATAAACTTCTTCTTGATTATTACCTAAACAAGAAACTACACCTAAACCAGTTATTACAACTCTTCTCATTATTTAAATAATCCCACTTTTAAATTGTCTGCTGAATAAATTTTTTTTTCGTCTGCTAATAATATACCATTAGCCAAACCGACAGTTGTACCACCAGGGGACATAATTTTCTTCATATCAATTTCATATTTGACTAATTTAACATTCTGTAAAACCTCGCCTGTAAATTTTACTGTGCCAACACCTAAGGCTCTTCCCTTCCCTGGATTTCCAATCCAGCCCAAATAAAATCCTACAAGTTGCCACATGGCATCAAGTCCAAGACATCCTGGCATCACAGGATCTTCTTTGAAATGACAATCAAAAAACCAAAGGTCTTTCTTTATATCTAGTTCAGCTTTTAATGAGCCTTTTTTAAAAGCACCATCATTGTCATTAATTTCTGTAATTCTATCAAACATTAACATTGGTGGAAGCGGTAATTTTGCATTTCCGGGACCAAAAAGACCTCCTTTTCCGCAACTTATAAGTTCTTCATAAGAGTAGGAGTTTTTTTTCATAAAATAGATCACCTTAATACTTGATTTTAAACCATTATAATATACATAAAGTTTAGAATTATTATAATTAACAATGTTAAAAAATAGCGAATTTGTTAGCAAATTAAGAAATTCTGGTCTTAGACCCACTAAACAAAGACTTAAAATTTGTGAAGTCTTATTTAATAGGGACAAAACATTTCACTTTACAATTAATGATTTAGCAAAAAACATTTCAGAAAATTTTAATGAAAAAATATCTTTAGCTACAATTTACAACACAGTTCATGCTTTTAAAGATAAAGGATATTTAAAAGAAATTACGATCAGTAGCGATAAAAGTTATTTTGATACAAATATTACTAAACATCATCATTTTTATGATGAGGACACAAATTTACTTATAGATTGTAATGATAACGAAATTGGAAAAGTTAATATCAAAAATAATATTACAGGAAAAAAAATTAGTTCTGTTGAAGTTTTAGTAAGAGTTGCGAGTGATACTCAAAATCAAAATTAAAAAATCCTTCGCTCTAAATTTATATTATAATCATTCTAAACTGTTGACATTTAGTTTAGAATTATTATAAATTAACAATTCTAATAACCATGGGAGAAATATATAAATTATGAGTACTGAAAATTTCAAAAATAAGTCTTTTAAAGCTAATCAAATGAGCAAATGTCCATTTACCGGTGCAGGAACACCTGCAAAGTTTTCTGCAGGAAGAGGTCAAACAGTAAGAGACTTTTGGCCAAATAGTTTAAACCTTAAAATTCTTAGTCAGCACTCAAGTTTATCTAATCCTATGGATCAAAAATTTAATTATGCAAAAGAATTTAAAAAACTAAATTACAAAGCATTAAAAAAAGATTTAAAAAAATTAATGACAGACTCGCAAGAATGGTGGCCAGCAGATTATGGTCATTATGGTCCGTTATTTATTAGATTAGCTTGGCATGCCGCAGGAACTTATAGAACTGGTGATGGTCGAGGTGGAGCGGGAACAGGTAACCAGAGATTTGCGCCACTTAATTCTTGGCCAGATAATGTGAACCTAGATAAAGCCAGATTACTTTTATGGCCTATTAAAAAAAAATATGGAAGAAAAATTTCATGGGCAGATTTATTCATACTTGTTGGAAACGTGGCTTTAGACTCTATGGGTTTTAAAACTTTTGGTTTCGGAGCTGGTAGAACTGATATTTGGGAACCAGAAGATGATATTTATTGGGGTTCAGAAAAAGAAATGTTAGGTGTGGAAAGATATAGTGGAAAAAGAGATTTAGAACAGCCATTAGGAGCTTCACATATGGGTTTAATCTATGTAAATCCGCAAGGTCCTGACGCTAATCCAGATCCAAAACTAGCAGCACATGATATTAGAGAAACATTTGGCAGAATGGCTATGAATGACTATGAGACAGCAGCATTAGTTGCTGGAGGACATACGTTTGGAAAATCTCATGGTGCAGCATCAGAGTCATTTAAAGGACCAGACCCTGAGGCTTCAAAACTTCAAGACCAGTCAACTGGGTGGAATAGTGGATATAAATCTGGAAAAGGTGTTGATACAATAAGTAGTGGTATTGAGGGCGCTTGGACTCAAAATCCAATTCAATGGGATATGGGTTATTTGGATTGTTTATATGGACATGAGTGGGAACTTACAAAAAGCCCAGCTGGTGCTCACCAATGGACTCCGAAGAAAAATGGGCAGGAGATTAAAATGGTTCCCGATGCACATCAAAAAGGTGTGCTTCATCCACCAATGATGCAAACAACCGACATATCGATGAAAGTTGACCCTAGTTATGGACCCATCACAAAACATTTTCACCAAAATCCAAAAGAATTTCACGATGCTTTTGCGAGAGCATGGTTTAAATTAACTCACAGAGATATGGGGCCAAGAGTTTGCTATCTTGGTAGTGAGGTTCCAAAAGAACAACTAATTTGGCAGGATCCAATTGATAAGCCTAAATATAAACTTAAATCAAAGGATATTAAAGATTTAAAAAGTAAAATCTCTAAATCAAAAATATCAATTCCAGATTTAGTCTCTACTGCATGGGCTTCAGCATCTACGTTTAGAGGCTCTGATAAAAGAGGCGGTGCAAATGGCGCAAGAATAATGTTGGAACCACAAAAAAATTGGAAAGTGAACAATCCAAAAAAATTATCGATTGTAATTAAAGCTTTAGAAAAAATTAAAAGCAAATTTGATAGTAAAAAGAAAAGTGTTTCAATGGCAGACTTAATTGTACTAGCTGGTGGTGTTGGTATTGAAATGGCTGCTAAAAAAGCTGGCCATAAAGTCCAAGTTCCATTTTCAGCAGGAAGGGGAGATGCAAGACAAGATCAGACTGATATTAACTCATTTGGTCTTCTAGAACCACAAGCAGATGGTTTTAGAAACTACCTAAATGGTGGAGCTTCGAATGTTTCAGCAGAGGAAAAACTAGTTGATAAGGCTCAATTGATGGGTTTAACAGCTCCAGAAATGACTGCACTTATGGGTGGTATGAGAGTATTAAACACAAATTTTGATGGTTCAAAACATGGTGTTTTTACTAACAGACCTGGTTCTCTTACTAACGATTATTTCATAAATCTTTTAGACATGAATACGACTTGGAAAGAAGAAGATAAATCTGAACAAACGTTTATTGGTAAAGATAGAAAAACTCAAAAAACTAAATGGAAGGCGACAAGAGTTGATTTAATTTTTGGTTCAAATTCTCAACTAAGAGCTCTAGCGGAAGTTTATGCATGTGAAGATTCAGGTGATAAATTTATTAAAGATTTTATCGCGGCATGGGTAAAAGTTATGAATTCCGATCGATTTGATTTGAAATTAAACTAATTCTATAAAACAGGATAAAAAAATATGGGAACAGAAAATTTTGAGGACTTCTACGAAGTTCCTAATCTAAATTTTGATATATCAAAGTTAAGAAATGATTTGGATAAAGTTTTAAAAGCTAAAAAGTTTGACTCTCCAGGAGTTACCCACTTTGGAGCAATACCATTAAATCAAATCCCAAATGATAGAAGTTCTATCGAGGGAAATAATATTAGAGGAAAATATTGGACAATTGCTGATGAAACTGGAAAAGAAGTTTCTAGAGATGTTGATATTGATGAGACAAAATATACTCAATTAGTTCCTGAATTTGAAAATACCTATTTCAAAGAAGTTTACGAGACTTTAAGTAAAAGGTTTAAACTAGGTAGAGTTAGATTATTATTAAAAGAGCCAAGATCGACATTAAGCTGGCATAAAGATCCTGAATGCAGACTGCATGTTCCCATTATAACTAATAAAGGCTGTTCAATGGTTATTGAAAATGTAGCAAAACATCTTCCGGCTGATGGCAAGGTATGGATAACAAATAATACAAAATATCATAATTTTTTTAATGGTGGAGAACAGGCTAGAGTACACCTAGTTGCGTGTGTGCTTGATAGTCCGTTTAAAAAATAATGGAATTAACAACCGGCATATTCAAAGCTGCTGGACAGATTTACACAAATAATAGAGGTTCAATTTTAAGAACCATTATTTACACAATCGGTCATTTTGCTATAGCTATAACTGTTTTAATGTTTGTTGCTGATGTCAGCTTTATGATAGCACTAACAGACGCAATAGTAGAACCAATAGCTAATTCTATATGGTATTTTATTTTAGATAAGTGGTGGGCGAGTAAATCAAAAAATTCTTAATCTAATACACCCCAAATATTGTCTGTCTTTATCCAACCTTCAAAATCATCCGTATTTATTTTGCACCAAATCCCATTGCATTTTTGAACTATTAGAACCCTTCCACTTTTAATTTTAGCCAATGGTTTAGAAAAATTTGTCGGATTTTCGAATAAAATTTTATCTTTTATAGGAATGATTGAATTTATTTTTTTTAATTGAGACCAATGTATCCATCCACTATTGTTTTTAAAATCAATTATTCTTCGCCAGTTCTCTTTTTTATCAATTTGCTTTAGAGGCAAATTAACTTTTTTATAAATGAATTTTATGGGAGACTCAAAACTTGGTCCATACCTTACATTGACTTTACTTTTCTTTAGAGACAAGAAAGTTTCTTGAGCACAACTTAGTGAGACAAAAGATAATAAAAATAAAGTTACAAGAAAAAGTTTAAATTCTTTTTTTTTTAACATTTTTTAACTTTTTAAATTTAATTTTTCTAAAATCTAGATTTAATAAATCTAAAACCAAAACTTGGCCATTTAAATTTTTACCGATAGATAAAATTTTTTTTAAAATTTCATTCGCTTGCATAATTCCTATTATACCAGCTACTGTACCCAAGATGCCTTCATATTCACAATTTAATATATCGTCTGAAATCTCATACTCTTGATAAAAAGATCTTATACAAGGTGTTTTTTTATTTTTAAAATCAAAACTAAAAACATGACCATCAAATTTACTTATCGCGCCAGTTACAAGAAATTTTTTATATCTTCTTGAAACATCATTAATTAAAAATTTTGTTTCAAAATTATCTGATCCATCAATTATGTAGTCATAATTTTTTATAATTTTTTGATAATTATTAATATTTAATCTTATATTATGAGAGTTTATTTTTATTTTTGAGTTTATCTTTTTTAATTTTTTTTGAGCCGACTTTACTTTGGATTTTTTTAAGTCTTCGACGCTGTAAAGACTTTGTCTGTGAATATTTGATAAATTAACAATATCAGGGTCAACAATGCCCAAAACACCTACCCCTGCTCTTGCTAAAAACTCAGCCGCGGGACAACCTAAACCTCCCATTCCAATAATTAAAACTTTTGCTCCAATAATTTTTTTTTGGCCTAAGCTTCCAATATTTTTTAAAACTATTTGTCTTGAAAATCTCTCTATTTGATTTTTATCTAAATTGATATTCATTTACCTGTTGAACCAAATCCACCTTTACCTCTGATAGACTTAGGTAAATCATTTTTTTCTTCTAATTCCATCTTGACCACAGGTGCTAATATCATTTGAGCAATTCTATCACCATTATTAATTAAAAAATTTTCATTACCATGATTATAGATGATAACCTTTATTTCTCCTCTGTAATCACTATCAATTGTTCCTGGAGTGTTTAACACACTAATATTATTTTTGGCTGCTAAACCTGATCTTGGTCTTATTTGAATCTCGTAATCTTCTGGGAAAGCAACAGATAATCCTGTAGGAATTAAAACAGATGTTTTAGGTTCTAGATTAATGGGTTCTTTTATAAATGCGATTAAGTCTACACCTGATGCGCCACTGGTTTTATATTCGGGTAATTGTACATCTGGGTCAAGTTTTTTGATTAGAACTTTAACCATTAATTTATTTGAGCAACTATTCTATCTACAATTTCCTCTGAAATCTCTGACTTCTTTTTTAATGAAAGTTTCTCCTTTTTCATTTTTTTATTTTTATAGAAAATTGTAACTTCATTATTTTCATTATCAAAACCACTTTCATCTTTTGAGACGTCGTTAGCTATTATCCAGTCGCAATTTTTATTTTTTAATTTTTGCACAGCATTTTTCTCTAAACTTGTTGTTTCAGCAGCAAAACCTATAACCATTTTTGGTCTCATAGAGTTATGATTAGAAACATAGTTCAAAATATCGATATTCCTTTCTAAATTTAATGTTAAATTATCAACTTTTTTAATCTTTTCTTTATGTTCATAACTAGCTTTGAAATCAGCAACAGCAGCAGCAAATATAGCTATATCAGTTGGAAGATTTTTTTGAGTGGCCTTAAACATTTCTTCAGCAGTCTCAACTTTGATTAATCTAATATTTTCATCTATTTTTAGGTTTGTAGGTCCAGATATTAAAGTGGTATCAAAACCTCTTTTATAGAGCGATTTTGCTATCTCGTAACCCTGTTTACCGCTAGATTTATTTGTAATAAATCTTATAGGATCTATATATTCATTAGTAGGACCCGCAGTTACTAGGGCTTTGAGTTTATTATTTTTGATTTTACTAAATAAAAAATTTTGAATTTCTTCATAAATAACTAAAGGTTCAGACATTTTACCCTCACCATATTCACCACAAGCCATATCACCTATTTCAGGCCCAATAATTTTGTAGCCAAAACCTTTCAATGTTTTTAGATTATTTTGTGTCGACTGATGTTCCCACATTCTAACATTCATTGCTGGAGCTAAAAAAACTTGTTTATTTGAAGCTAATATAACTGTAGATGCTAAGTCTTCTGAGTTACCCTGGCTTAATTTGGAAATGGTATTGGCAGTTGCTGGAGCGACGATGATTACATCGGCCCATCTTGATAAAGAAATATGGTCCATTTCTGTCTCATTTTCTAGGCTAAATAAATCATCATAAACTTTACCTTGAGATAAAGAGGCTACAGATAATGGAGTTACAAACTCCTTTGCACTTTTAGTTAGTATTGTTTTTATTTCAGCATTATTCTTTCTAAACATTCTTATCGTTTCAAGACTTTTGAAAGCAGAAATTCCACCACATATTATAAAAAGAACTTTTTTGTTTGATAAATCTTTCATCGACTGAATTAAAATATTAAAAGACCAAAAATTACAAGGATTAATAAACCAATAATAGATTGGTTTCTAAAAGCAGTCATTTCTGATTTTTGAGTATTTAAGGCCGTATAGGAATTTGAGTTTTGTGGGATTTGTCCACTAGCAAGATAAGTAAGAGCTTGATTAGCTTTATCCATAATTTCAGGAAATTCTGGTAATCTTTTTATTACTTCAGATGTATTTTGAAGTGTCTCATTTAGTTTTGTCATTGGATCTTTTGTTTCTTTTAGCCAACTTTCAAGAACTGGTTTTGAAGTGGTCCAAATATTTGTGTTTGGATTTAATTTTCTAGCTACACCTTCAACAACAACCATTGTTTTCTGTAACATTAGAAGCTGAGGTTGAGTTTGCATATTAAATTTTTCTGTGACATCAAATAGTTGCTTTAATAATTTTCCTCCAGAAATATCTTTAACTGCTTGACCAAAAATTGGTTCACCGATGGATCTTAGGGCTTGAGCTAAATCATCTATTGGAACTTCTTTTGGCACAAGACCTGCAATCAAATGTACTTCAGCAACTTTACGATAGTCTCTTTGAATAAAACCAAATAAAATTTCAGCTAAAAATCTTTTACTCATTTTATCTAATCTACCCATAATTCCAAAATCAATCGGAACAATTTGACCATCATTATCTATGAAAATATTGCCTTGGTGCATATCTGCATGAAAAAAACCATCTCTTACAGCATGTCTTAAAAAATTTTGAATAATATCCTCTGCAATTTTTTCAGTATTAAATTCTTTATTTTTTAGTTCTTCCGTTTCTCTAATAGATATTCCATCCACCCAATCTAGGGTCATTACATTTTCGCTTGTATAATTCCAATAAATTTGAGGAACTCTAAATCCAACATCATTCTTTGTATTTTCAGCATATTCATTTGCAGCAGCTGCTTCAAATCTTAAATCCATCTCTAGATTTGTGATTTCTTTTAATAAAAATACTACTTCTACCAGCTTGAGTCTTTTTGTCTTTTTAATAAATGATTCTATTAAAAAAGCAAAAAGCATTATTGCATCAATTTCCTCATTAAATATTTTTTTTATGTTTGGTCTTAGAATTTTAATTGCAACGTCCTTAAGAACTCCATTGTCATTTATTTGAGCTTTGTGGACTTGAGCAATTGAAGCAGCAGCAACTGGTTCACTTAAATTTATTATAGAGTCATAACTTTCATTACCTAGATCATTTTTAATTATTTCTTTAGCCTGTAACAGAGAAAATGGTGGCAATTTATCTTGAAGGTTTTCAAGTTTTTTGGAAAGTTCTTCACCAATTATATCAGGTCTGGTAGCTAAGAATTGACCAAGTTTAATAAAAGTTGTTCCCATTGACTCTAAAGAGTCAGACAATCTCTCTCCCTCATCTTTATTTGCATCTATTTGTTTTTTTGGTGAAAAGGAAAATGATAATATCTTAAATAAAATCTTTATAGCCAAAGGTGGTTCCTTAAATTTTGATACAATATTTAAAATATCAGAACAAGCTACTTTTCTTCCAAGTTTAAAGAGAATGATTAATTTTTTTACCATCAAAATTTCCATCCACTATGAATAGAAACTATTCCACCTGATAAATTTCTATAAGTACATTTTTTAAAATTGTTTTTAACCATTGCATCAATTAATTCCTCCTGGTTTAAAAAATCTTCAATACTTTTAATTAGATATTCATACGGCTGTTTTTCACCAACAACAAACTTGCCAATAGAAGGTATTAGCTTAGAGTAATTTTTATAAAGGGTTTCTAAATTTGTATTCTGAATTTTTGAAAACTCTAAGCATAAAAAACGACCCCCTGGTTTTAAAACTCTATAAGCTTCAGAAAGAGCCTTACTTATATTGGCAGTGTTTCTTAAACCAAAGCTTATAGTATAAAAGTCAAATAAATTATCAGATAACGGAATTTTTTCGGCTGGAGATATAATCCAATTTATATTTTTAAACTTAGATAACTTTTCTTTCCCTTTACTTATCATCCCTTTATTTGGATCGACACATGCAATACGAGATAATTTATTTACGTGTTTAACAAATAGTTTAGCTATGTCTCCAGTACCACAAGCAACATCAATTAAATTTTGATTACTGGATGGATTCATCATATTTAATAGACTTTTTTTCCATAATCGATGAATCCCTAATGACATAAAATCATTCATTAGATCATAACGATCGTACACTTGATTAAACACATGTTGGACTAATCCTTTTTTATTTTGTAGATATTGTTGCATAATTCAAAGATATATAATCAATATAGTATTAAATGCCAGAATTACCAGAAGTAGAAATTGTACGTCAATCTTTGGACAAAAAGATTAAACAAAAAAAGGTCAAAAAAGTAATAGTTAGAAATAGAAATTTAAGAACTAAAATCCCACTTAATTTTCCAAGATTCCTTGAAGGCAAAAAAATAATCAAAATAAAAAGATTTTCAAAATATCTGATTATTTGCCTGTCAAATCAAAGTTATTGTCTTTTACATCTGGGTATGTCAGGAACTATTCATCTAATTTATAATCAAAAAAAAAGTTTGGTAACTAATACTAGTTTTTATAGCTCACCTACATTACCTAAAAAACATAATCACGTAGAAATAGTTTTTGATGATCTTAAAATTGTATATAACGATCCAAGAAGATTTGGTTTTTTTGAAATAGTGGTTAATAAACATTTTTTGGATAAAAGATTCTCTAAACTTGGACCAGAACCTTTTCAATCAGAATTTAACTTAAGTTATATTTATTCTTTTTTAAAAGGAAAAACAAAAAATATAAAAAACTTTCTATTAGATCAAAATTTTGTATCAGGGATAGGAAACATTTATGCAAGTGAAATTTTATTTTTATGTAAAATTAAACCTGATAAAAAAGTATCTTTATTAAATAAAGAAGATTGTAAAAAAATAATATTCAATTCTAAAAAGGTTTTGATTAATGCTATCAAAAAGGGAGGATCAAGTATTAGAGATTTTAAAAACACATCAGGTAAATCAGGAAATTTCCAAAAGAATTTTAATGTTTATGAGAGAAAAGGACTTAATTGTAAGAGGTCTGGATGCAACGGAATTATAAAAAAAAAAATGATTTCCAACAGATCTTCTTTTTTTTGTAATATCTGCCAAATATAATAATTATTTAATTGACCAAAATTCATTCTCAAGTTATACCCCTGCGCATATGGCTAACACAAAATCAGCAATCAAAAGAATTAGAAGAATTTCAAAACAAACAGCTGTTAATAAGGCTCGAAAAAGTAGATATAAAAATGCTTTGAAGAAAATGAATTCTTTAATTGAAGCTAAAAAGAAGTCTGAGGCTTTAAAGTTCTTACCTAAGTTGAATTCTGAGTTGATGAAAATATCTAAAACAGGCATCGTAAAGAAACAAAACGCTTCTAGAAACGTTTCAAGGTTTACCAAAAAAATAGCATCAATCTAGTTTAATTACACTTCAGGTTGTTAAACCTAATACAACTTTTAAATCTACAAAATCTGTGATCTTAAAAATTCTCCACACAATATTTAGATTTAGTAAATAAACAAACTTATTTAATTCAATTATAAATTTTATTTATATTTTTTTTTTATTTTTCTTTATTTTTTTTTTGTCAAATACTTTTTTTAAAAAAAAAAAAAATTACACAATCCTAGATTTTATTTTTTTTTTATTTTTGAAAATTATTTGTTGCAATAATTTTATTATGGTTCTAACTGAATAGTCTCCACATTTATGAACAATTCTATAAATAATAATAGTTTAAAAGATTCTAAATCCGATATTCTTGATTGGAATTTAGTTCAAGCTGAAATGAAAAATAAATTAGGACTAGATATTTACGAGAGTTGGCTTAAAAAAATAACTTTTGTCGAGGAAATCAATAATTATATCTTATTATCTGTACCTACTAGATTCATTCGTGATTGGATTACATCTAGATATTTAGATCAAATCTTGAAAATTATAAAAAATTATAAAAAAGAAATTATTCGAATTGAATTCAAAATAACTGAAAATAAACCTACTTCAACTCAGGATGAAAATAATACTAATGTCATAGAAAATAAAGAAAATGTTTCTTTTATAAAAGACTCTTATTTACAATATAATCGTATAGATCCTAACAAAAATTTTGAAAACTTTATTACTGGCTCCAGTAATAGATTAGCATACGAAGCCTCTGTAAAAGTGACAGAGAATATTTCACATTATAACCCTCTTTATCTTTATGGTGGTGTTGGAATGGGCAAGACACATCTTTTAAATGCAATTGGTCATCACTTAAAAAAAGATAATAAGGTTATGTTTATATCGGCAGAACGTTTTATGTATCAATTTGTAAAATCAATAAAATCTAATGATATGGTAAAATTTAAAGAGTATTTTCGTAATACAGATATTTTGTTAATTGATGATATACAATTCATGAATGGTAAAGAGGCAATGCAAGAAGAATTTTTTCATACTTTTAATGCATTATTAGACAAAGGTTCTCAAATTATAATTTCTGCTGATAGATCTCCTAATAAGCTGTCAAGAATTCAGGAGAGAATAAAGTCAAGATTTGCAGGAGGTCTAGTTGTGGATATTCAAAAAACTGATTTAGCACTCAGAAAAAAAATCCTTGAAAGTAAAATAAGTGACTTAAATAATTTGTATCCTGAAAAGTTTGATATACCTGAGGAAATTAAGGATTTTATTAGTATTAAAATCACAACGAGTGTAAGAGAATTGGTGGGTGCAATAAATAGAATTATATCTTTTTCAAGAATTTATAACAAAATACCAAGCTTAGCTGAGACTAAAGTAATATTAAAAGATTTGCTTAATTTAAATGAAAATAAAGTAACTATTGATCTCATTCAAACTATTGTGTGTAAATTTTTTAAGATTAGTAAAAATGAAATGCTTTCATCAAGAAGATCTAGGTACCTAGTAAGACCACGGCAAACAGCAATTTATCTAACAAAAATTTTGACTTCAAAATCTCTGCCTGAAATTGGAAGAGAATTTTCAAATAGAGACCACACAACTATAATTCACTCAGTTAAAACTATTGAAAAATTAAAAGAAAAAGATCCAGATATGATTGCAAATATAGATAAACTAAAAAATCAAATATTATATAGCAATAAAGAAAATGAAATTTAATGTAAACCAACAAGACCTACAGCAAGCATTAAATTATTGTCAAGGAGTCATAGAAAAACGAAGTACACTTCCAATATTGTCAAACATATTACTCGATGCACAAAATTCAAAACTCACTATAACAGCGACAGATTTAGACTTAATATTTATTAATCAAATAAATAACGTCGAAGTCATAGAGGAAGGAAAAACAACCACTACGTCGTCTACTATGTATGATATTGTTAGAAAACTCTCATCAGGAAAAAAAATAAATTTAACTTTAACAGACAATAGTAAACTTCATCTAGAATCAGAAAAATCTATTTTTAATTTAAATTGTATGCCTGCTTCGGAATTTCCTTTAACAGATGAAAATTTTAATGAGAATGAATTTAGCCTTAAATCAAAAGACCTTTTAAAGCTTCTAAATAAATGTAAATTTTCTGTGTCAAATGATGAGACCAGACATTATTTAAGTGGAATTTATTTTCATCAAACAGAGGTTGAGGATAAGAATTACTTAACTGCTGTATCAACTGATAGTCATCGTATGTCCATTTCTAAACTCAGATTAAATGAAAAAAAAATTTTTGAACCAATTATATTACCTAAGAAGACTATTTTTCAATTAAGTTCATTATTAGAAAATTATGATGGCGACGTAAAAATTTCAAATATGAAATCTAAGATAAAATTTGAATTAAATAATAGTATTTTAATTTCTAAGTTAATAGATGGAAAATTTCCTAATTACATTCAAGTAATTCCAAAAAATAATCAAAAAAAATTAGAAATTGACCTTAAAATTTTTCAAAGTTCGGTGGATAGAGTAGCCTCAGTATCGCTTGATAAAAAAGATGGTGTAAAATTTAGTTTAAGTAAAGATAAACTAGATTTGTCTGTAAATAATACCAACAGCGGTGATGGAAAAGAATCCCTTGTAGTGAAATTTGATCATGATTTAGAAATTAGTTTTAATTCTAAATATTTGATAGATGTTGCTTCACAGTTAGATGGAAACAATATTGAGATGTTTTTAAATGATTCAGGTTCACCTGCGCTAATCAAAGATCCTGGTGATTTCGATAGTATTTTTGTAGTTATGCCTATGAAAGGTTAATTTAGCAATTTAAGTTCAGAATATATAGTTTTCTCTAAAATCTCTAAAAATTCTTCCTTGGAATAATCAGGTTTGATAGGTTCCAAAATTGAAATTGTAATTGTTTTATTAATATCTTTTTTTCCTTTTTTTGGCCAGACGTAACCAGAATTAATAGCAACCGGTTGGCATTTTATTTTCAATTCTTCATAAATCCTTGATGCACCTTTTTTAAATGGAGGTTGTTCGTGGGGTAATACTCGAGTTCCTTGAGGAAAAATTATTATTGGACGATTTGTGTTTGCAATTATTTTAGAAATATCTTCAAAAAAATTGATGTTTTCTTTCGATACCTTATTTCTTTTGATAGAAATTGATCCTATTTTTTTTAAGTACCAGCCAAAAATAGGTATCTTAAGTAATTCTTTTTTTAAAATAAATACAGGAGAATTAAAAATCGTTTGTAGGAAAAAAGTTTCAAACATAGATTGATGAGAGGAAGCAATAAAAAATTTTTCATTTTTAATTAAATTTTCTTCACCTTTAACAATGATTTTTGTGGACAAGAAAATTTTTAAACAAATAGCAGCCCAATAACCCATTAATTTCCCACCAAAAAGTGTAAATTTTTGTGGTAAGATTAACGCTGGCAGAAAAATAATTGAAATTAGAATTATTCCTGAAAAAAAGAAAATTGAAAATAGAAAGTTTCTTATCATTAATTATCAAAAGCTAAATTATCTCATGATGCTTTTGTCTTTTTTTTACTACTTTTATTTTAGATCCATTAATTAATATTTCTATAGGTTTAGGTCTTAGATTATAATTAGAACTGAGTGATATACCATAAGCACCTACATCGCAAATTGCGATAAAATCTTTCTCTTTTAGCTCTTGAAAATTTTTTATGGTCGTAAACTTGTCTGTGCTTTCACAAATTGGGCCAACAAATTCATAAATTTTTTTGGCTTTCTTACCTCTTTTTAATAGAGGTAAGATGCGATGTACTGCACCATAAAGTGCGGGTCTCATTAAATCATTCATAGCAGCATCTATAATTACAAAATTTTTTTTATAACTCTCTTTTATGTAAATTACTTTTGATATTAAAACTCCTGTATTGCCGACTATTGATCTACCTGGCTCAAATATAATCTGAGATTTTTTATTCTTTAAAAATTTTTTAATTGCTGAATGATATTTTTTATAATTTAGTTTTTTATCATTATTGTATGGGATGCCCATACCCCCCCCAAGGTCAATAAAATCAAATTTATATTGAGTTTTTTTGATGATTTTATCCAATGTTCTTAACATTTTTTCATATGGTTTATGATCTAAAATTTGACTTCCAATATGAACACTTAAACATTTTAAATTAATATTTTTAGAACTCTTACAATATCTTACGAGTTCAAAAAATGTTTTATCATTAACTCCAAATTTATTATCTTTTTTACCTGTCGATATTTGGCTCAAAGTTTTCGCATCGGTATTTGGGTTCAATCTAATACCAATATTAACCTGTTTTTTTTTTATTTTAGCAATTTTATCAATTTCTATGATTTCGCTTTTGGATTCTGAATTAATTAATAAAATATTTTTATCTATTGCAAAATTAATTTCTTTTGAAGTCTTACCAACTCCTGAAAAAACAATCTTCTTTGGACTAATTCCAGCTTTAAGAGCTAGCATTAATTCACCCATTGATACAACATCTGCCCCAAGTCCAAATTTTTTTATTTCTTTTATTAAATTTAAGTTAGTATTAGATTTAATAGCAAAACAAATTAATGGTGAGATGGATTTAAAATTTTTTTTAAAATCATTTATATTTTCTCTAAGTTGTTTATACGAGTAGCAATATGCAGGTGTTCCATATTTTTTAGCAATATTTTGCAGGATTGTATTTTCAATCTTAAGTTTACTATTTAAAAATTTCATTAAGCTTTATTTAGAAGGTAGCTCGATATTTTTGAATTACTTTGAGATTCTTTATATATTGGGTCTCCTTTTTTTCCACAAGCGATCAGTGTAGAAAATACAATTATTGCTAAAATAATTTTTTTTTTCATTTTTTTCTTTTATATTTCAATATCATTTTTTTAATATTATCAAAAGATGTTCCACCATATGATTTCTTAGAATTTACAGAATTCTTTAAATCAAACACTTTTAATACATCATTTGATAGTTTTGGTTCGATTTTTTTAAGTTCAGCTAGCGTTAATTGATCGAGATTTTTTTTCTTTTTTTCTGCAAAGTTCACAATATTAGCTGTCACTTTGTATGCTTTTCTGAATGGCATTGAGTGATTTTTTACGAGATAATCTGCAAGATCAGTTGCAGTCAAATATCCTGTGTTAGCTAATTCTACCATTTGTTTTTTATTTGGCGTAAAATTTTTAAGAATCTCATCAAGTATCTTTAAACAATTTTGCAGTGTATCATTGGATTTAAAAACAATTTCTTTATCATCTTGAAGATCTTTGTAGTAAGATAAAGGTAAACTTTTTAAAACTGTAAGCATAGAAAACAAATTACCATAAATAATTCCAGACTTTCCTCGTAAAAATTCCAATAGATCTGGATTTTTTTTTTGTGGCATTATCGAAGAACCAGTTACAACTTTATCTGATAAATTTATTAACTTGAAAGCATCAGAGTTCCATATGATAAGTTCCTCAGCTATTCTAGAAATATGCATGGAACAAACTGAAATAGAGTAAAGAAAATCTAGCACAAAATCCCTGTCAGAAATTGTATCTATGGAGTTATTAGTTGGTTTTGTAAATCCAAGTTTTTTTGTAGTGTAATTTCTATCAATGTTAAAAGATGTTCCAGTTAAAGCGGCAACACCTAAAGGATTTTCATTTAAACTATCTAGATTATTTATGAATCTGTTTTTATCTCTTTTAAACATTTCAACATAAGCCATCAAATAGTGGCCAAATGAAACTGGCTGAGCATTTTTTAAATGAGTAAATCCGGGCATAAGAGTATATATATTTTTTTCTGCTGCTCTTATTACACTTTTAATAATAGTATCTAATAAAATATTAATTTCTTTGGTTGATGATTTCATCCAAATTTTCAAGTCTGTAATCACTTGATCATTTCTTGATCGTGCTGTGTGAATAAAACCTGCATCTTCACCAATTATTTCGAAAAGTCTTTTTTCAATATTTATATGAATATCCTCATACTTTTTATTAAATTCAAATTTTTTGTTTGTTATTTCTTTTTTGATTTTGTTTAAACCATAAACAATCTTATTCTTTATTTTAAAAGTAATAATCTTTTGTTTAAATAACATTTCGACATGTGCAATAGATCCAATTATATCCTCTTTATATAGTCTCTTATCAATATCAATAGAACTTCCCACTTTTTGAAAAATTGACGAGGTGTTTTTTTTTATTCTATTGCCCCATATTGTCTGGTTGTTTTTATTTTTCGACATGATAATTAATTATACCTATTTAACATGAGATTTTTAATAATATTTGCTTTTTTAATATCTAATTGTGTTGCAGCAGAAATCAAAGACATAAAAAATCTTGTTATCAATAAAGAGCTTAAAAAATATGATGGATTAACGTTTTTAGATGATCAGAGTAATGAAATTCAACTTGATCAATTTGAAGGCAATTTGGTTTTACTCAATTTTTGGGCAACTTGGTGTACCCCATGTAAAGAGGAAATGCCATCTCTTGATCAATTGCAATCTCAAAAAAATTTAAATAATTTAAAAATATTTCCGATTAATGTTGGTCAGGATAATTTAGAAAAAGCCTCTAAATTTTTTAAGGATTTAGGCATTAATAATCTTAAGATATATTTCGACTCACCAATTACCTTAGCGAAAAAGTTTGGACTAAGAGGAGTGCCCACCACAATTTTGATAAACAAGGATGGATATGAGTTTGCAAGAATTGTTGGGTCAATCGATTTTAAGGAAAAAAATTTTGTTGAATGGTTGGCTAGTTACAACTAATTTTTGAAAAAATATGCAAAACCAACCAAAGCAATTATTGCAATAAATTGGAGCAAAACTCTTAACTGCATTAATTTATTAGAATATTTTTTGCTGGTTTCACCACCTTTAAATAAAGTTCCGATACCAAGAATTAAAACAATCCCAACTGCCATTAACAAAACTATAGATAATATTTTAACTACTATTCCAGATAACATGAAGTTATTGTAGGGTGTTTTAAAAATAAAAAAACATAATTCACACACTATGACATTTTGTCTAGATTCAGTAATGGTCAAACCAGAGGCTAATACTAAGATTAAAAATGCTATTATCCTACTTCATGGTTATGGTGGTGATGGTAAGGATATTAGTATGCTCTCATTGAACTGGAAAAGACATTTACCTAATACTATTTTTATTTGCCCTAATGGTCATGAACCATGTAGTATAAATCCGAACGGATATCAGTGGTTTGATTTAAGCCGTGATGATCCAGATTATATTTTGGATCAAGCTTTAAAGGCTGAAAAAAAATTATCAAAATTTATTGACGAAATTAAAAAAGAATTTAATTTTGAAAATAATCAAATTTGTTTATCTGGTTTTAGCCAAGGTTGCATGATGTCAATAAACTTAGGACTCACCTCCGAAAAACCTTTCAATTGTGTTGTGGGTTTTTCTGGAAAAATTATTGATGAAAAGGATTTGAAATTAAGAAAAAAAAACTCATCAAGTATTTTACTTATTCATGGCGATTCTGATCAAGTTGTCTCACCAAATTTTATGTTAGAGGCAAAAGATTTTTTTATGAGAAATAATATAGACATTGAGACGCATCTTATAAAAAATTGTGACCATCATATTCCTATAAATGCTTCAAGTATTGCATTGAATTATATCTTAAAAAAATTTAATAATTCCTAAATATTGAAAAAAATTTTTATTTAAGTTAAAATTTGATATGAATAATTTTATTGATCAAGATGTTTCATTAGAAAAATGTCCTGCACTAGTTTTAAACGCTGATTATAGACCATTAAGCTACTATCCTCTATCGCTATGGTCATGGCAAGATACTGTGAAATCAGTTTTTTTAGATCGTGTAATTATAGTCAGTAACTACGATCGTGTAGTGAGAAGTCCTTCATTTAATATGCAATTGCCTAGTGTAATTGCTCTAAAAGATTATATTGTTCCTCAATCTAAACCAAGTTTTACAAGATTTAATGTTTTTCTTAGAGATAAGTTTTCCTGCCAGTATTGTGGTAGCAACGAGGAATTAACTTTTGATCATTTATTGCCTAGATCAAAAGGTGGAGAAACCAATTGGGATAACGTTGTTACAGCATGTTCAGCTTGTAATGTTAAAAAAGGAGGCAAACTATTAAAATTATCGGGCATGAAACTGTCGCAATACCCTTATCAACCCTCTACAGAAGACTTACATCGTAATGGAAAAAATTTTCCCCCAAATTATTTACATAAAAGCTGGATGGATTATTTATATTGGGATGTTGAATTAGAAGCTTAAGTTTTATACTTTTTCTGATATTCGAATAGCTATTTTTGAACCTGTTTTTATTATCTTGTCCATAATTGAGTAAATTCCTTTTTTGGTAGCTCCTTTTTCATAAGCTATATCTTTGTGATGGAGCTCGTCTTCTCTGAATTTTATAATTTTCTTTTTAAGATTTTTTTCTTCAGGACCAAGTTGATTTATTTGATCTTGATAATGTTTATCTATTACTTCCTCAACGGAGGCAGTGCATAGCATAGCTGCTTTTTTTCCAAGAATAGTAGATCCAAAACCTAAACCTACACCTAGTAGATCCCACAAAGGTAAAAATTTTGTTGGCTCAATATTTCTTTTTTTTATTTCGTTTTCAAAAAATTGACAATGTTCAATTTCATGTTCTTTCATATCTTCAATTGTTTTTTTTAGATTATCATTCTTAACAATTGTATTTAAAGCTAATAACTGACCCTCATAAATTTTGACAGCACCTCTCTCGCCTGCATGGTCAACTCTAATAAATTCTTCAACTCTACTATCTGTTTTTTTCATATTTAGTAAAAATTTTTGCTAGGGTTATAATAAATAATATACTTATTACAATATTAATAGTAGTAAGTGATAACCCTAAAATCCTAAATGTCACATCTTTACAGCTTATAGTCTTTTCACTTAGTTTATTAAGTAATTCCTCTTTACTTAAATTTTCAGAAAAGTTTTTTACACCACAAACAGTTGATTCTTGAAAAATGCCTTGTTCTATACCTAAATGATACAATGAGATAAAAAAAGAAAAAATAAAAGTTAGTATTAAAAGCAAAATAAAGAAATTTTCATTTTTTTTTATAATAAACATTAAAGATATCAAAATTATACTTAACCCGTAAGGGATTCTCTCTATCAAACATAAATTACATGGTTGGTGTCCTAGAACATGTTCTATAAGATAAGCAGAAATCAAAGCTATTAAACTAAATAGAAAAATTATTCTCAAGTAAATTTCAGCTTTAAGATTAAACATTAGATTTAAAAATCAGATAAATTATTAAGCCAATAATAACAATTAATATTCCAATTATTGTAAACCATTTTGACCCATGCTTATCCATGTATTCATTAAATAAATCACCGAACTTATAGGAAAGAAATGATACGATAAAAAATCTTAATCCTCGGGAAATTAAACTTATTAAAACAAAGATTAAAAAGTTAAATCCTATCAGGCCGCTTGCAATTGTAAAAACTTTATATGGAAGAGGAGTAAAACCAGCTAAAAAAAGTACTCCTAACCAAGCATAAAAACCATCACTACTAATTAAGCTTTCTTTAATTTTAAATAACTTATCCTCATAACCATAAAAACTCACAATATGCGTTCCAAATTCGAAAAAGAATGCACCAATTAGGTAACCTAGCATACCACCCAAAACTGAAAAAATTGTAGCTATTATAAAGATTTTAATAAAATCATTTTTTTTTGATATTACCATTGGAACAACCATCACATCTGGCGGAATAGGAAAAAACGAACTTTCAATAAAAGAGACTATTGCCAAATAATATTTAGAACTTTTGTGAGCTGCTAAATCTAAACATTTTTTGTAAAGATTTTTAAACATTTTTTGGTTTTAATATAATTTTAGTTCTTATACTATTTAATAAATTATTAAACAATTAGGGCGAATGGCGGAACTGGTAGACGCGCACGACTCAAAATCGTGTTTCGCAAGAAGTGAGAGTTCGATTCTCTCTTCGCCCACCAAATTATGGAATTAAGTAAAATTAACAGTTTAGTAGAACTTTTTTTCACGAAATATGAAGAGGTAAAATCTACTTCGGAGAAACCATTTTTAAAGTGGTTAAAAGATAATAAGGGAGATTTTATAACTTGGAAACAAGTTGAAAAAAATATTCAAATTTTATCTGAATATTTAAGAAAAAATTTATCTAAAGGGGATAGATGCATATTATTATCTGAAAATCGACCTGAATGGCTTATCTCTGATATCGCTATAATGAACGCTGGTGGGGTAACAGTTCCTTTATTTACAACTTACTCTGAAAAAGATTATGAATATATCATAAATGATTGTAATCCAAAAATTTGTATTGTCTCAAATAATATTCAATTAAAAAAAATAGATAAATTCATTACAGATAAGATAAAAATATTATCAATAGAAAATATAGATAACCAAATTGATAGTATAGAAAATATTTTTGAAAAATTTTATAAAGAAAAAACTTTAGATCATTTAAGCTTTAACCAAAATATTGAGAGAAAAGATCTCGCTTGTATCATTTACACATCAGGAACAACTGGTAACCCAAAAGGTGTAATGCTGAGTCATGGGGGTATTTTATCTAATTGTGAAGGTGCGCAAGAAATTTTGAATTCGTTAGTTAAAGATAGTGAACCTGTATTTTTGACTTGGCTACCTTTATCTCATTCATATGAACATGCTGTTCAATTTGTACAAATCACATTAGGAGCAAAAATTTATTATGCTGAAAGTTTAGAAAAATTATTATCTAATATCGCAGTTGCTAAACCAACTATAATGACTGCTGTACCTAGATTTTATCAAAATTTGTATAGCAAGATTTCGATTAATTTTTCAAAGCAAACAGGTCTCAAGAAACAATTAATATCCTCAACGATTTCGCTTGGAATAAAAAAACTAAATAATGAGAATATGAGCTATATAGAAAATATATTAAATTATTTATGTGAAAAATTAGTAAGACGAAAAATCAAAAATCAGTTTGGTGGAAATTTAAAGGCTTTTGTTTCTGGAGGGGGTGCTTTAGATCAAAAAATTGGTGAATTTTTGAATTCTATCGGACTGCCAACTTTGCAAGGTTATGGACTTACAGAAGCATCCCCAGTAGTAAGTTGCAATATACCTGAAAAAATCAAGATTGATACAGTTGGACCTCCTTTTAAAACTAATGAGGTGAAGATTGCACAGGACGGTGAAATTCTGGTTAAAGGTGAAAATGTCATGCTTGGTTATTGGAACATGAAAAAGGAAACAGACGATATACTTAAAAATGGTTGGTTACACACAGGAGATATAGGTGAAATTACAAAAGAAGGAAATTTGAAAATTACTGACAGAAAAAAAGAAATTATTGTAAATTCTGGTGGTGACAACATTTCACCCTCAAAAATTGAAAATTTATTGTGTCTTGATGAAAAAATTAAACAAAGTTTTGTTTATGGAGACAAAAAAACATATTTAGTTGCTTTAATTGTAAGTGATAGTGAAAAAAATAAAAAAGAAATTGAATTATATATAGATGATCTAAATAAAAGCTTATCTCTTGTTGAAAGAGTAAAAAAAATTAAATTAATTGAAAAAGAATTTACAATTGAAAATGGAATGTTAACACCAACTTTAAAACTAAAAAGAAAAAAAATTCTAGAAAAATATAAAGAAGATTTAGAAAAACTTTATTAATTTTTTACAAAATATTTGATTATTAAGCGCATAAACACTAACTTTTTTACAATTAAAAATTTTTATAAAAAAAATTTGAATTTTAATTTCAATTTAAAAATTTTCTTAAAAATTTAAGATTTGACATAAGGCACATAAAAAAATAAAAATAGATTAATAGCGAATCAATTGATTCGTTTAACTTAAAAAGGGAGCTAAAGATGCCTAAGAGAAGAAAAAAAGCAAAGAAGGCTAAGAAAAAAGCTAAGAAAAAAGCTAAAAAAAGAAGAAGAAGATAATTACTTAGTATTCTTTATTAAAAACGCTTCTCATAACGATTTACGTGTGAGAGGCGTTTTTTTTTAATCCTCTATATCTTCCTCATTTTCTGAAACAGCCTCTTCTTCAGGCAAATCTGATGAAGCTTGCTTCATTGGTGTTGCTTCTGATTTAGGTTGAGTATTTAAGTTTCTTTTTAAAGCTTTATCTAATTTTTTTTGAGTATCCTCTAATGATAGATTTAGAATTATTTGAAATTCTGAAAGAATTCTTTCATATGCTTTTTCAAATAATTGTCTTTCACTATAAGATTGGTCGACCATCAAATCATCCCCCTTATTAAGATCTCTTACTACTTCAGCTAACTCATAAATTTTACCTGACGAAATCTTTGCTTCATACTCTTGTGCTCTCCTACTCCACATGGATCTTTTTATTTTAGGTTTACTTTTTAATATTGAGATGCATTTGTTTACCTGATTAATAGTAGCTAATGGTCTTAAGTGTAATTGCTTGTTAACAGGCACCATTCCATTTGCTTTATCTTTTTCAAATTTTATAACGTACGTTTCAACGTCTATTCCTCCAATATTTATTTTTTTAAATTCGGTAATTTGCCCAACGCCGTGTTTTGGGTATACGACGTAATCTTTGATTTTATATTCTCTTTTTTCTGTTGCTTGTTTTTTTACTTTTTTAATTTCTGGTTTAGCTTCATTACTTTTTGTAATTCTTAAACTATCACTTTTCTGCTCTGTAGTTTTGACTTCAGATTTTATAGATTTTTTTGAAGGTACTTTTTTAGTTTTAATTAATTTTTTTGGTAATTTACTAATTTTCTTTTTTACTTTTTTTAATTGAACAACCTTTTTGGGTTTTACCTTTTTTTTTGATTTAGTAGCTTTACTTTTTTTAAAGGTTTTCTTTAAAATACTTTTCAAACTTATTTTGCTCATCTTTATATTTTTCGTGATCCGATGGAGGATCTTTCTTAACTGTTATATTTGGCCAGATTTCTGAATATTGTTTATTGATTTCTAGCCACTTTTCAGATCCTGGCTCTGTATCAGCTTTTATTGCATCAACAGGACACTCAGGCTCACAAACGCCACAATCTATACACTCATCAGGTTTAATTACAAGCATATTTTTTCCCTCATAGAAACAATCAACAGGGCATACTTCAACACAATCCATTAATTTACATTTAATGCATTTGTCATTAACTATATATGTCATTATTAATTTTCTCTTTTAATTTTTTCTTTGATATCTCCCATTATCTTATTGTCAATATACAATAAGCCTGCAAGTCGTCTCATCAAATTAGTTTCAAACATATCTGCTTCTTTATTTGAGTAAATTATTCTCCAAAGGGTTTCTATAATTTCAATTTTTTTTTTATCATCCATATTTTTAACTTCCCTTGTAAAATCCAAAATTTGGTTAGAGTTTTCTTCTATTTCTTTACCTTCTTTTAAAATATTTTCTAAATTATCTTGGTCTGCACCTATTTTCAAAAGTGCCTTACTTATTATAACCTCTTCTTCTTTTGAGAAGTTCTCATCAATTTTTGCGGCATGTATCAATAATGCCGCAACTCTTGCTAAATCACTAGTTCTAGTATCTCCTTTTTTTTCTTTAAAAAACATTACTTACTGGTTTAAATTTAAATTTTTTAACACTTTAAAAGGACTTTCTTTGATGAATTTTTTACTTACTTTTTTTGAGTTTTTTCTTGGATTGTATTTAAAAAATATATCATTTTTTTTTTCAAAAATTTTATAACCCATAATTTTTAAAAGCTTTTTAAAGTTGTCCTTATTACATCCAAGTAAATTCAACATTTCAGGAATTAACTTAATTTCATTCTTTTCTGTGTTTGAATTAATAATTTGAACAAATAATCTCTCTAAAATATCAATTCTTACGTAAAAATTGTCAAATTTTTCAAATCCACAAAGTAACATAAAATTTCTGTTTTTAATTTTGTCGTTTTCTAAAAAATTTAAACCAAACACAGGAGGTTTTAAATTAAAATATTTTTGATGATAATTTTTCCAAAGTAAAGTTCTTAAGGACACAGCCTCTGGTTTGATTAATTTGTGTAAAAATACATGATATCTTCCAAATTTAACTCCTTGATCTCTCAAAAATTTCCTCTCATTTTGTCCCAATATTTTTAGATAATCTGTAACCTGATTTCTTTGAAGGACTCCATTGTTCTCATACAATTGATATGCAAGAGCTTTAATTGATGAATTTTTTTCCTTAAGGTTACTCAAATCAATTAAACTGCTCAAAACATTTTGTATTTTATTTTTTAGCCATTTCATTAAATAATTATTTAATTTTTTTAATTGATCTGTTTCCAGAATATCATCAACTATAAGAACAATATTTGGATTTAAATAATCTCTACCTGGTTGCAATTTTGCTATTGGAGACTTTCTCCAATAAATTTTAAAATCCTCGTTTAGTTCTATTAAACCTGTCTCGATTATTGTATCTATTCTTTTTTGAAGTTCTGGACCAACTGTCTGTCTTGCTGCTTTTTTGAGCGATTTGATATCTGTTTCTAAAGCACCCTTTTTTAAATCAAGTTCTAATTTAAGTCCATTTATCTTTCCAATAAATTGATTATCAATCATTACTTCGTTATTCTCTAAAATTTTAGTATCAAATTCCATATCTTGCTTTAAGCCTCTTGCTAGGACACTTGCCCTTTTGTCAATAAAAGTTTTTGTAAGCTCCTCATGTAATCTATCTGATAACTTATCCTCTAAGTGTTTTGTTTTTTCTATCCAATAGTTTTGATTTTCTATCCAATTGTTTTTATTTGAAACATATGACCAAGTTCTTACATTTGCAATTCTATTTGATAAAGAATCTACATTTCCATCTAATTTATCAAGTTTGACGAGTTGAAGTCGCATATAATCATCTGTAATTTTACCTTTTTCACTTGTTAAATATTTAAAAACATTTTCAATCACTTCATAATGATTGCCATAGGTTTTTTTAACAAAATCTGGTATTTGGCAACATTCCCATAAAAGACTTAATTTATCTTTATCAAATTTAATATTTTCTAAATTTTTATCTCTTAAAAAAAATTTTAAGGCTTTTTCATCTTCGCACTCATGTATTTTTCTTAACCATCTTCTACCAGGCTTCTCTTCTAAAGACTTTAATAATTTAAAAGGACTCTCAAAGTTTAAATTTGAATTTCTCCAAAATAAAGATTGGATTTCCTCAAATTTATGATTTTCCAATAAATCTACTTCATCAGCATTTATTTCTTTGCATTCTCCTGTTATACCAAAATTTCCATTGTTCAAATATCTTCCTGCTCTACCAGCTATTTGGCCAATTTCTGCTAAATTTAGCTTTCTTAATTTTTTTCCATCAAATTTTTTTAAATTGGAAAAATAAACGTGATCAAGATCCATATTAATTCCCATACCAATAGCATCAGTTGCTACTAGAAAATCAACATCTCCGGATTGATACAGCTCTACTTGTGCATTCCTTGTCTTTGGGCTTAGAGATCCCATAACAATAGAAGCTCCTCCTTTTTGTCTTCTTATAAGTTCAGCGATGGCGTAAACTTCCTCTGCAGAAAATGCTATAATTGCAGTTTTTCTTTGAATTCTTGAAATTTTTTTATGACCAACATAAGAAAGTTTTGAAAGTCTAGTTCGATTTATAAATTCGATGTCATCATCAAGATTAGAAATAATTGGTCTTATAGTATTTGATCCCATTAACATTGTTAATTTTATTCCTCTTAAGTTCAATAATCTGTCTGTAAAAATATGACCTCGCTCATGGTCTGCGCACATTTGAATTTCATCCACACCTACAAAATCTAATTCTTTATCAATAGGCATAGATTCAACAGTACACAGATAATACTTTGCATTTGTAGGAATTATTTTTTCTTCACCAGTAATTAATGCAACTTTATCTAAACTTACCTTTTTAATTACCTTGTCGTAAACTTCTCTAGCTAACAATCTCAAAGGAAAACCTATCATTCCAGTGTCAAACGACAGCATAGTCTCAATAGCAAGATGAGTTTTACCTGTATTTGTTGGGCCAAGGACAGCTGTAATTTTATTTTTTGTCATTTCTATCTTTGGTATATCTTAATTTTTATCTACCAGATGTAGTTGTTGTTAAAGAACAAAAATAGACTAAAACATGACCGAATCGATGGATAAAAAGTTCTCATTTTTTTTTTAAATAATAATTTAACTTAACATAATTAAATTAATTATAAAGATTATGTGCTGAATGCTTAGTCGGTTGTTTTGATTTTTAAAATTTTCCAAATTCCTGATGCTGACGTAATTATCTTGCCATTACAATTTAACTCACAAAATAAAAATACAAGAGTTTTTGTTTTTTTTAATATTTTAACTTTCCCGTAGATTTCATCATTAACTTTTGATGATCCAATAAACTTTATATCTAAAGAAATTGTTACGCAGGGTGCATTATCAGCTGATCTATGTGCTGCTGTGCCGGCACCAGCATCTATCAGTGCAGACAAATAACCCCCATGAGTAATTCCCGCAGCATTTAAATGATTATTATTAATCGTTGATTTAAATTCGTATTCATTTTCAGAGATATTTCTAAATAAAAGGCCTCCGTTATGTTTCATAAAACCTGGTTTGAGACTGATTTGTTCAAATTGATTAGACATAATTTTTTATAATACAAAAGTTAAGATTAATATAATTACAAAAATAGAAACAAAAAAATATATTACTGACATTTGAAGAGATATTTTTTCTAACCATTTTAACATAATTTTCCTTTTTTATGGTGCGCCTGCTAGGAGTCGAACCCAGAACCTCCTGGTCCGTAGCCAAGCGCTCTATCCAATTGAGCTACAGGCGCATTTATAAATATATTTGTTTATAGTATATCAATATTTAGTGTATTTTAATGATAAGATAAAATTAAAATTTATGAACAACAAACCTGATGACGTGGTCATTTGTAGTGCAGTTAGGACTCCTATAGGCACTTATAAGGGATCATTAAAAGATTTGAAAGGAGATCAACTTGGTACTATCGTGATAAATGAGGTTTTGAAAAGAAGTAAAATATCTAATAATGAAATTGATGAAGTAATAATGGGCCAGGTTTTGACTGCTGCTGGAGGACAGAACCCTGCGAGACAAGCAGCAGTAAATGCTGGGATCCCTGTATCCAAACCTGCTTATTTAGTAAACCAAGTTTGTGGATCAGGACTAAGGGCCATTATTTCAGGTTATCAACAAATTAAATTAGGAGATGCAAATAATGTAATTTGCGGGGGTCAAGAGAATATGTCGATGACACCTTACTCTTATTTTAATTCAGAGAAAAAAGAAATTTCAAAAGATCAATTAATCAATACTATGATTCACGATGGTTTAACTGATGCTTTTAAAAATTACCACATGGGAGTTACAGCTGAAAATGTTGCAAAAAAGTTTAATATTTCCAGAAAACAACAAGATGAATTTGCTCTTAAATCCCAAAAAAAAACAGAAATTGCAATTGAAAATAATAAATTTGATGATGAAATAGTGCAGATAAATCACAAAGGTATTATTTTAAAAAAAGATGAACACCCAAGAAAAGATTTAAAATTATCTGATTTAGAAAAATTAAAAACAGCTTTTAAAGATGGTGGGACTGTGACACCCGGAAACTCATCTGGTATAAATGATGGAGCAGCTGCTTTATTATTAACTACATTTAAGGAAGCTCAACAAAATTCACTTAAACCATTGGCTAAAATTATTTCCTGGGCATCTGTTGGTTTGGAACCGTCTTTAATGGGTCTTGGTCCTATAGAAGCTATCCGCCAAGCATCAAAAAAAGTAAATTGGAATTTAAATGAAATCGATTTATTTGAAATTAATGAGGCTTTTGCTGCTCAAGCTATAGCAGTTATCAGTGAATTGGGTATTGATGAAAACAAAGTTAATGTAAATGGTGGGGCTATTGCTTTAGGTCACCCAATAGGTGCATCTGGAGCAAGAATACTTGTGACACTTATACATGAAATGAAAAAACAGAATAAAGAAAGAGGTTGTGCCGCACTTTGTATAGGTGGCGGTATGGGAATTGCGCTATGTGTAGAAAAAATTTAGGAATTAATTTTTCCGTATTTTTCCTCTAACAAGATTTTTTGGATCCACACATTAGCATCTTTATATGTGTTGAATTTTGGTTGAATAAATATATTTAATAACTTTTTAATCATTATTTGAGTATTTCAATAAAGAGTGTCAAAAAATTGGATAGAATGTGTTAAAATTAAAGATTAAGTAAATTTTTTTTATGTATAAAACTTTTAAAAATGACTGAAAAATTGTTAGTTCCTGACATAGGTGATTTTGAGAACGTGGAAGTTATAGAACTTTTAGTAAAAGAGGGTCAAGATATTAAAAAAAATGATCCTGTTGTTACTATTGAAAGTGATAAATCGAGTGTTGAAATACCATCAATATTTTCTGGCAAAGTCGAGTCTGTAAATGTTAAAGTTGGAGATAAGGTTTCAAAGGGAGATCTATTAATAAATATTTCTTCAAATCAATCATTATCTCAAAAAGAAAGTGTTCCAAAAGAAACTGAAAATTTAATTCAAGAAGCTGAGAGCACTTTAAGAAAACATCAGGACCATAATATTCCACAAAAGATAATTGAGACCGAAAAACCAAAAATAATCCAAGTAGTTAAAGAAGGGGATATCGATCCACTAGAAACAAGTGAATGGCTAGAGTCTTTGTCAGCAGTAATAGAAAAAGACGGAAATCAGAGGGCACATTATTTAATTAAAGAACTTATTAACAAAGCTTATATGGAGGGTGCCAATATACCCTATACGCAAAATACTCCTTATATAAACACTATACCAGTCAACGAGGAAAAAAAATCTAATGGAGATCAAAACATAGAGAGAAGAATTAGATCTTTAATTAGATGGAATGCTGCCGCAATGGTAGTTAGAGCAAATAAAAAATTCCCAGAACTTGGAGGGCATATTGGAACTTTTGCGTCTGCTGCAACTCTTTACGATGTTGGTATGAATCATTTTTGGAGAGCTAAAAATAATAAATTTGGTGGAGATTTAATTTATTTTCAAGGTCATAGCGCTCCAGGTATGTACGCTAGAGCTTATCTAGAAGGTAGACTTAACGAAAAACAATTAGATAGTTTTAGACAAGAAGTAAACCCTGGTGGTCTTTCCTCATATCCTCATCCTTGGCTAATGCCGAATTTTTGGCAATTTCCAACAGTGTCCATGGGATTAGGTCCAATGCTTGCAATTTATCAAGCAAGATTCATGAAGTACTTGATCAACAGAGGTCTCATCAAAGATGAAGGTAGAAAAGTTTGGGCATTTTTAGGTGATGGAGAAATGGATGAACCTGAATCTTTAGGCGCGATTGGTTTAGCTGCAAGAGAAAAATTAGATAACTTAATATTTGTTGTAAATTGTAATCTTCAAAGACTAGACGGACCAGTTCGAGGAAACGGAAAAATAATTCAGGAATTAGAGGGAATATTTAGAGGTGCAGGATGGAATGTTATAAAAGTTATTTGGGGCTCTTATTGGGATCCATTGCTTGCCAATGATAAAACAGGTCATTTAGTTAAAACAATGAATGAGACTGTCGATGGCGAGTATCAAGCAATGAAAGCAAGGGACGGTGCGTATGTGAGAGAAAAATTTTTTGGAAAATATTTAGAGACCAAAGAGTTGGTTTCCAGTCTTTCAGACAAAGATATTTGGCGATTAAACAGGGGTGGTCACGACCCTCATAAAGTTTTTGCAGCTTATGATAAAGCATCTAAAAATGTTGGAAGTCCTACAGTTGTAATTGCAAAAACTATTAAGGGTTATGGAATGGGCAAAAGTGGTGAGAGTGTAAATACAACTCACCAGACTAAGAAGTTAGATATCGACGACTTAATGTATTACAGAGATAGGTTTGATGTTCCATTAACAGATCAACAAGTTAAGAATATTGAATACTACAAGCCTGATCAAAATTCTCCAGAGATTAAATACATAAATGAAAGACGAATTCAACTGGGTGGTTTTATTCCTGAAAGAACAACTTATGCGAAACCTGTTAAAGCACCACCAAAAGATATTTTCGATAATATGAAAGTTTCTACAGGTGAAAAAGAAATGTCGACCACAATGGCATTGGTCAGAATGTTAACAAACCTTTTGAGAGATAAAAATGTTGCACCAAGACTGGTTCCAATCATACCTGATGAGGCTAGAACATTCGGAATGGAGGGTTTTTTCCAAAAAATAGGAATTTATGCTCATGAAGGTCAAAAATATGAGCCAGAAGATTCTGCTCAATTAAGTTCGTATAAAGAGGAAAAGAGTGGTCAAGTTTTAGAGGAAGGAATTAACGAGGCTGGAGCGATGTCATCTTGGATCGCTGCAGGAACTTCATATACAAACCATGATATAGAAATGATCCCAATTTATCTTTTTTACTCAATGTTTGGCTTTCAGAGAATTGGTGATTTTGCTTGGGCGGGTGCTGATAGCCAGTCCAGAGGGTTTTTGATCGGAGCAACCGCTGGAAGAACAACTCTTGCTGGGGAAGGTTTACAACATCAAGATGGTCATAGTCATTTGATGGCTTCAACTATTCCTAATTGCAGATCATACGATCCAACATTTCACTACGAGCTTGCAGTCATTTTTCGAGAAGGTTTAAGAAGAATGCATGAGAAAAAAGAGAATATTTTCTATTACATTACGACCATGAATGAAAATTATCCTCATCCAGAAATGCCAAAAGATAAATCATGTGAGGATGGTATTTTAAAAGGAATGTATAAAATAAAGGAGTTTAACAAGTATAAAAAAACTAAAATTCAATTTCTTGGATCTGGCACAATCTTAAGAGAAATGATAGCTGGTGCCGAAATATTACAAAATGAGTATCAAATCGATAGTGAGATTTGGAGTGTAACCAGCTTTAATGAATTAAGAAGGGATGGCCTTGAGGTAGAGAGATACAATCTTCTAAATCCTGATAAAGAGCCTAAAAAAAGCTATGTAGAAAAATGTTTGGGTAATACTGAAGGACCAATTTTAGCAGCTTCTGATTATATGAGAATGAATTCTGACCAGATTAGACCATACGTAAATAAAAGTTTTTATTCATTAGGAACGGATGGATTTGGTCGAAGTGATACAAGAAAGAAGTTAAGAAAATTTTTTGAAGTTGATAAGGAACATATCACAACATATGGTTTAAGTATTTTAGCTAAGGAACAGCTTATTGCATCAAAATATGCAAAAGAAGCAATCAAAAAGTATAAGATTGATATTGATAAACCTATGCCAACAAAATTATAGAATGCCCAAAAAAGATATAAAAGTTCCAAATATTGGTGAATTTAAAGATGTAGAGGTTATTGAAATTATAGTCAAAAAGGGTCAAGAGATTAAAAAAAATGATCCTTTAATAACAATTGAAAGTGATAAATCGAGTGTTGAAATACCCTCATTACATAATGGAATAGTTACAGAATTAAATTTAAATGTTGGGGATAAGGTTTCTGAGGGTGATAAAATATTAGAAATTGAATTAAAAGACAATCAAGTAGAAACTCAATTAAAAACTGAAGAAATAAAAACAATTAAAAAAGAAAATACTAAGGAAAAAAAAATAGAAATTAGAAGAGAAGTTGGATCAAAAAATGTTATCGTAACAGATTTTTCTAAAAAAACTGCAGCCTCACCAAAAGTCAGAAAATTTGCAAGAGAACTTGGTGTTGATATTAGTAAAGTTGAAGGTAGTGAAAGACTAGGAAGAGTAATTGAAAGTGATGTAAAGTCATTTGTCGCAAATAAACCTAGAAGAAATTCTGAAAAAGAATTCAAAAAAGATGAAACGATAGAACTAGAATATCCTCACTCTGAATTTGGAAAAACAGAAATAAAGGATATTCCAAGAGTGAAGAGACTTTCGTCTAAATATCTAATGAATTCTTGGACCAATATTCCCCATGTGACCAATCATGATGAAGCAGATATAACTGAATTAGAGGAGTTTAGAACATCTCTTACAGATATTTACACTGGAGAAAAAAAAAAAATTACTCCTTTAGCTTTTATCGTCAAAGCATTAACTGCATCACTTAAAAAATTTCCAAATTTTAATTCATCTATAGATGAAATTGATAAAGGAAAAATGACCTTAAAAAAGTATTACCATATTGGAATAGCAGTAGATACGAAGCATGGACTTATGGTTCCAAAACTAAGAAATGCTGATAATAAGAATATTTCATTAATTGGCAACGAACTTAAAAAATTAAGTGATCAGTGCAGGAATCTTAAAATTGATAAAAAAGAATTATTTGGTGGTTCCATGACAATAACAAGTCTAGGAGGTATTGGCGGTTCTTTTTTTACACCTATAATTAATTATCCTGAAGTTGCAATTTTGGGAGTTGGCAAATCTCAAAAAAAACAAATTTTTATTGATGGAAAATTTATTACACGAACAATGTTACCTTTATCTTTATCATATGATCACAGAATAATTGATGGAGCTGAAGCAGCTCGATTTAACAACGATTTGAAAGACAATCTTGGAAAAAATTTTGCTTACAAATTAGCTGTGTAAAAATATGTCAAAAACTCTCTCATTATTTAGTGCACTATTATGCACTTTCATTTGGGGGACTACATTTATTGCACAAGATACAGGCATGGACGACATCGGCCCATTCACTTTTAATTCAGTAAGATTTTTTGTGGGTTTTTTAGCAATTGTTCCTTTAGCATTAATGTTTGAAGCAAAAAAACTAAAAAAAGAATTTAGGTTTGATACAAAAACATTCGCTATCCTGTCCTTTTTAATCGGACTATCATTATTTTTGGGCTCAGCATTACAACAGGTTGCGTTGCTTTACACTGATGTAGCAAATGCTGCTTTTTTTACAATTTTTTATGTGCCAATGGTCCCAATAATTATTTTCATCTTTAAAAAAGATTTTTTACACTGGAGTGTATGGCCATCAGTAATTTTATGTTTAATTGGCGGATATTTATTAACAAATTTTCAAGATGCAACTGTAAGATTAGGTGATACCCTTGTGGTATTAGGAGCTTTATTTTGGAGTACACATATTATTTTTACTGGTATGATTGTCAAAAAGTACAATCTACCATTGACCATTGGTGCAATTCAAACTCTGCTAGTTGCTCTATTCTCATTTATAATAGGTTTATTTTCTGAAGAATTTGTAATCGATAATATATTAAATGAAATAGACTCGATTTTATATGCTGGTATTTTATCAGGTGGTTTTGCATTTGTTTTACAAATTTATGCTCAAAGAAATATAACTCCAGCACCAGCAGCAATAATTTTTTCTTTGGAGGGTGTATTTGCAACAATTGCTGCCTGGTTTCTTTTAAATCAAATATTAGGCATTAATAATTTACTTGGTTGTTTTTTTATATTAAGTGGAGTTTTATTATCTCAATTAGTTCCATTAATAAGGAAAGCAAGTTAAATATATATTATATAAAATAAAATTAAGCCAAGAATTATCCGATAAATTACAAATACATTAAAAGAAATTTTACTTATAAATTTAAGAAAATACTTAATTGTAAAAAATGAAAACATAAATGATAAAAAAGTAGCAATTAATAATAAATAATTAATTTCTATTGATTGTTCAAAAGCCTCTCTTAAACCTAGGAAGCTTGCTCCTGCTAATGCAGGTATAGACAGTAAAAAAGAAATTTTACTAGCGTCTGTTCTATTGAAATTCAAAAATCTTGCTGCCGTAATCGTTATTCCAGCCCTACTAACTCCTGGTATCAACGCTAATATTTGAAATATACCAATTAATAAAACTGATTTAATATTTAAATCTGTAGAAATATTCCGATCAATTTTTCTTTGATCAGCAAAGAAAAGTATGAAACCAAAAAATAGTGTTGTTGATGCAATTATTTTTGTGTTTCTTAAAAGATGAATAAATTCAGTGGAATATAAAATGTATCCAAAAAATATTAAAGGCAAGGAGCCAATAATTATTAAACTTAATAACCTATTATTATTTCTTAGATCAAATAGCTCTTTTCTAAAATAAAAAATTACTGCAATTAATGAGCCTAAATGTAGACTTATGTCTATTAATAAAGAACTTGTTTCTAAATCATAAAAATTTGACACCAATATTAAATGAGCTGACGAACTTATGGGTAAAAACTCAGAAATTCCTTGAACAGCAGAAAGAATCAAAATTTCTATAAAATCTTGCAACATACATGTGTCGTAGCTTAAAAAATATTCATTTTAAACAATTCGATTTAATCATATTAGGTATGCAAAAATCAGATTAAGTAGATTTTAAGCTAAATATTATTGTAATTAGGTAATAATAACTGACCTATTTATTTCTTTTACTAATAAAAACTATGTATATTTTGCGATAAATTTATAAAAATTTATGACTGATAAAATGCTAAAATTCGTAAAAATAGGTCAACAAACCCCACCTAAAAGAGGAGTTGATAATAGGAAAGACGATTTTAATGAAATCTATGATGAATTTATCACTCAAAAAGCACAAGAGCAATCAAGTAGATGCTCTCAATGTGGCGTTCCTTTTTGCCAAGTCCATTGTCCTTTAAGTAACAACATTCCTGATTGGCTTAAATTGACTGCTGAAGGCAGATTGAAGGAAGCTTATGAATTATCTCAAAGTACAAATAATATGCCTGAGGTTTGTGGCAGAATATGCCCTCAAGACAGATTATGTGAGGGTAATTGTGTTATTGAGCAGTCAGGTCATGGCACTGTAACAATTGGATCAGTTGAAAAATATATTACTGATAGTGCTTGGGAGAACGGATGGGTAAAGCCTATATCAATCAAACACGAAAAAGACCAAAGTGTTGGAATAATTGGTGCTGGACCCGCTGGACTGGCAGCTGCTGAACAACTTAGGAAAAATGGATATCAAATTACTGTTTATGACAGATATGACAGAGCGGGCGGTTTGTTAATTTATGGAATTCCAAATTTTAAATTAGAAAAACATGTGGTCGAGAGGAGAACAAAATTGTTGAAAGATGGTGGAATTAAATTTGAACAAAATTTTGAGGTTGGTAAGGATGCAACTTTAGAGCAATTGAGAAAAAAACATGATGCAATTTTAATTGCTACTGGAGTTTATAAACCAAGAGAAATTAATCTACCAGGTAATGATTTAGATAATATTTTTCCTGCTATGGAGTTTTTAACGGCATCAAACAAAAAAGGGTTGGGAGATAAAGTTGATTTATTCGATAAAGGTATATTAAATGCTGAAGGTAAAGATGTAGTTGTTATTGGAGGTGGAGATACCGCAATGGATTGTGTTCGAACATCTGTAAGACAAAAAGCTAATTCAGTTAAATGTTTATATAGAAGAGATAAAGATAACATGCCTGGATCTGCAAGAGAAGTAGCTAATGCAGAAGAAGAGGGTGTCGAATTTGTTTGGTTGTCTAGTCCAAAAGAATTTAGAGGGAAAAATAAAATTGAAAAATTAATTGTAGATCAAATTCAACTTGGAGATCCAGATGACTCAGGTAGAAGAAGACCAGAAATTAAACAAGGATCCGAATTTGAAATTAAAGCAGATATGGTAATAAAAGCTTTAGGATTTGATCCAGAAAACTTGCCATTATTATTTGAGGCACAAGAATTACAAGTTACAAAATGGGGAACAATTAAAACAGACTTTGACACTATGGAAACTAATATTAAAGGTGTCTTTGCTGCCGGGGATATTGTAAGAGGTGCATCTTTAGTTGTTTGGGCAATTAAAGATGGTAGAGATGCTGCTTTATCAATCAAATCTTATCTTGAAAATATCGAATTAAAAAAATCTAAAGTTGCATAATGAGTATATATAAAAAAAATTTAGAATTACTTATTAAAAACAATGTTTATTCTAAGGAAATGGAACATGATGCATGTGGCGTAGGGTTAATTGCATCAACAGAGGGAAAAAAATCAAGAGAGGTTGTAGAATATGGAATTGAAGCTTTAAAGGCTGTTTGGCATCGAGGAGCTGTTGATGCTGATGGAAAAACAGGTGATGGGGCAGGAATACATTTAGAAATTCCCAAAGATTTCTTTGTTGAAAAAATAGAGGTTACAGGTCACACACATGATGGCTCTGATATTTGTGTTGGAATGATTTTTTTACCAAGAAATGATTACTCCTCACAAGAAAGCTGTAAAACGATTGTAGAAAGTGAGTTAACTAAAAACGATTTTAGTATCTATGGATGGAGACAGGTGCCTGTTAATCCAAAAGTTTTAGGAGAAAAAGCTTTCCAAACTATGCCAGAGATAATTCAAGTGCTTTTTAAATCGAATGATAAAAATTTGCTTGATAAAGAGCTTGAAAGAAAAATTTATGAAACAAGAAAAAAAATTGAGAATAAAGCATTCAATTTATCATTAAATAATTTTTATATTTGCTCAATAAGTTCTAAATCAATCATCTATAAGGGCATGTTTTTAGCTGAGGCTATCTCAGATTTTTTCTTGGATTTAAAAGACGAAAGATTTATTTCAAGATTTGCAATTTTTCATCAGAGATTTTCAACTAATACTGCTCCAAGCTGGAGTTTGGCACAACCATTTAGAGCAGTTGCCCATAATGGTGAAATTAATACTTACAAAGGAAATAAAAACTGGATGAGAGTTCATGAACAAGAGATGAGTAGCCCTCTTTTTGAAAATGTTGAAAATTTAAAGCCAGTTATACAAAAAGGAGTTTCTGACTCTGCGGCACTAGATAATGTTTTTGAGTTATTAAATAAATCTGGCCAACCTGCACCTTTAGCAAAATTAATGATGATCCCTGATGCTTGGTCAAAAAGAAATAAAACTCTTCCAAAAAGCCATCAACAACTGTTTAATTTTTTAAATAGTACTATGGAACCTTGGGATGGACCTGCCGCTATTGCTGCAACAGATAACGAATGGGTCATTGCAGCAAATGATCGTAATGGTTTAAGACCTTTAAGATACGCAATAACAAAAGATAAGTTTCTCTTTGCCGGATCTGAAACTGGAATGATTGAATTAAATGAAAAAAGAATTTTATCAAAAGGAAGACTTGGCCCAGGGGAGATAATTGGTGTTAGAATTGAAAAAGGCAAAGTGTTTACGAATAATCAAATTAAAGACTATTTGGCAAAAGAATATAAGCATTTCAATTCTCAGATAATAGATTTAGATGAAAAATTATCTATTTCTAATGAAAAACATAATTTTGATGGTGAAGATCTAAGGAGACGACAACACACTTTTGGAATTAGTTTAGAGGACTTAGAGCTAATTTTACATCCAATGGCTGAAGATGCAAAAGAAGCGACGGGTTCCATGGGTGATGATACACCTTTAGCAGTTCTATCAGACAAATACAGACCACTTTATCACTTTTTTAGACAAAACTTTAGCCAAGTGACCAATCCACCGATTGACTCTTTAAGAGAAAATAAAGTTATGAGTTTGAAAACTAGATTTGGTAATCTTGGGAATATTTTAGATTTTGATACTTTAACTAAAGAAAATATTTATGTTTTAAATAGTCCGATATTATCGAATTCGCAATTTAACAAATTTATTAATTTTTTTGGAAAAAACTCTGTCTCTATAGATTGTACTTTCTCAAATGATCAAAGTTTATTTGACTCTATTAAAAGGATCCAAAAAGAGTCGGAAATTGCCGTTAGACAGGGTGTAACACAATTAGTTTTAAGCGACAAAGCTATTTCAGATACAAGGATGCCTATGCCAATGTTGTTATGCGTTGGTGCGATTAATACTTTTTTAATTGATAAAAAATTAAGAGGGTATGTTTCAATTAACGTTCAATCTGGCGAAGCTTTGGACACTCATTCTTTTGCAACATTAATAGGTGTTGGAGCAACAACAGTTAATCCATATATAGCTTTTGATAGTTTATACCAAAGGCATGAGAAAAAGTTATTTGGCCAGTATAGTTTTGATGAATGTGTTGAAAGATATATCAAATCAGTGAATGCAGGATTATTAAAGATCATGTCAAAAATGGGTATATCTGTTTTAAGTTCGTATCGAGGCGGATGTAATTTTGAAACTGTTGGTCTAAGCAGATCAATAGTTGATGATTATTTTCCAGGAGTGACTTCAAAAATTTCTGGTATTGGATTGTCAGGAATCGAAAAAAAAATACGTGCAATACATAAAGAGGCATTTGAAAGCACCGATACAGTTTTACCTATTGGTGGGATTTATAGATACAGAAAAAATGGAGAAACACACCAATATCAGGGCAGATTAATCCACTTATTACAAAGTGCTGTAGGATCAAACTCGTATACAGCTTATAAAAAATATGCTGAGGGAATATATAACTTGCCACCAATTAACTTAAGGGATTTGATAGATTTTAGAAAAAAAAAATTAGGACCATCTATTCAAATTTCTGAGGTAGAACCAATAGAAAAAATATTAAAAAGATTTGGTAGTGGAAGTATGTCTCACGGAGCATTATCCAAGGAGGCACATGAAACATTAGCTATTGGGATGAATAGAATTAAAGGTGCATCCTGTAGTGGAGAAGGTGGTGAAGATGCAAATAGATTTAAGATCATGGACTCTGGTGATAGTGCAAATTCGAGAGTAAAACAAATTGCGTCAGCAAGATTTGGTGTAACAGTTAATTATTTAAATAATTGTAATGAAATTGAGATTAAAATTGCTCAAGGTGCAAAACCTGGCGAAGGTGGCCAATTACCAGGATTTAAAGTAACAGATGAGATTGCCAAGCTAAGACATTCAACACCAGGTGTAACACTAATTTCCCCACCTCCGCATCATGATATTTATTCAATTGAGGATTTAGCTCAGCTTATTTATGATTTAAAACAAATCAATCCTAAGGCAAGAATTGGAGTGAAATTAGTTGCATCTTCTGGTGTTGGTACTATTGCAGCTGGTGTTGCAAAAGCAAAAGCTGATATAATTTTAATTTCAGGACATAATGGAGGAACCGGGGCTACACCTCAAACAAGTGTAAAATACGTAGGTATACCTTGGGAAATGGGGCTAACTGAGGCTAACCAGGTTTTAACATTAAATAATCTAAGACATAAAGTTACTTTAAGAACTGATGGGGGTATTAAAACTGGAAGAGATGTTGTTATCGCAGCTATGATGGGTGCAGAGGAATATGGTGTAGCAACTACCGCTCTAGTAGCGATGGGTTGTATCATGGTAAGGCAATGTCACTCTAATACTTGTCCTGTAGGAGTATGTACACAGGATGAAAAATTAAGAGAAAAATTTACTGGAACTCCTGATAAAGTTGTAAATTTATTTACATTTATTGCTACAGAGGTAAGAGAAATTTTAGCTTCACTTGGTTTTAAATCTTTAAATGAGGTTATCGGTCGAACTGATTTATTAATGCAGGTAAGTAAAGCCTCGCCTAATCTAGATGATTTAGATCTTAATCCATTATTCGTCCAAGCAGACCCTGGCAATAATAAGAGGTATTGTGAGGTATCGGAAATTAATCAAGTTCCTGATACACTGGATCAAGAAATTTGGCCTCAAATAGAAAAGGCTTTAGATAACTCAGAAAAAATAAATAACGAGTTTTTAATTAAAAATACTAATAGAGCTGTAGGTACTAGAATTTCACATCACTTATATAAAAAATATGGTTATGAAAAATTAGAGGAAAATTTTTTAACTCTAGATTTTAAAGGCTCAGCTGGACAATCGTTTGGTGCATTTACAGCAAAAGGACTTAAACTTAATTTAAAAGGCGATGCAAATGATTATGTTGGGAAAGGTTTGTCGGGAGCAACTATTTCAATAAAACTACCTGATGAAAGCAATTTAATTTCCAATGAGAATACTATTATTGGGAACACAGTTCTTTATGGGGCAACGTCAGGTAAACTTTTTGCAGCTGGTCAAGCTGGGGATAGATTTGCGGTAAGAAATTCTGGTGCCATAACTGTTATCGAAGGCTGTGATTCTAATGGTTGTGAATATATGACCGGTGGTACAGCAGTAATTCTTGGAGATGTTGGAGATAATTTTGCAGCCGGCATGACAGGGGGAATGGCTTTTATTTACGATAAATCAAAGGAATTTGAAAAAAAAGTTAATCCGGACTCAGTTGTATGGCAAAATGTTGAAACTGAGTATTGGTCAAAATTTTTAAAAGAATTGGTACTCGAACATAGTAATGAAACAGAGTCCAGTTTATCAAAAAGAATAATTGATGACTTTGAAAACGAGTTAAAGAATTTTGTACAGGTTTGTCCAAAAGAAATGATAGATAAGCTTAAAAATCCAATCTCTACAAAAACAAAAATAAAAAAAGTTAGTTAATTATTAATTTTAACTCTTTTTTCAATATCTTTAGCCATTTTGGTGAAGATAAACTATGATCACCATTTTTTACAATTACTAATTTCTTTTTCTTAGATTGAAATATTTTCAAAATTTTTTTTGAGTAAATTACAGGTACAGATTTATCTTTACTCCCATGAACCATTGTTACATTTACATTTTGATTTATTTTTTTATTTAAAATTTTATTTTTTCTTCCATCTTTAATCAATTGGTAAGTGATCGGGTATTCATAATCACCATGTTTTAAATTTATAAAACCTTTTTTTTTGATTTCAATCTTCATTTTATTAGAAAATTTATTCCACATTAGTTTATCAAGAAATTCTGGTGCTGAACCTATTCCTAAAAAACCTTTAATTTTGTTTTTGATAAGACTAAACTGGTTTAAAGAAATCCAAGCCCCCATACTTGATCCGATAAATATAATATCGTTTTTTTTGACAACTTTTTGAATTACTAAAGTAGTATCCCTAGTCCATTTTGAAATATTACCATTAATAAATTTTCCTGATGATTTACCATGACCTGAATATTCTAAAGCAAGAAAACCTAATTTATTTTTTTTTGCAAATTTCAAAAATGCTTGAGGTTTTTTTCCTTCCAAATCTGACATAAAACCATGCAAAAAAACAATGTAGGTGGCATTTTTTTGAAGTAGTTTCAAATATCTTATTTTTCTGGTAGTGGAAATTTTTAAGTAATTAAAATTTGTCATAAAAGTTTATTAGTTTTGTCTATTATTATATAATTATCTTAAATGTCATCTAATTTAAATGTTTTGCAAGTAATCCCAAAATTAGGTTACGGAGGTGCAGAAACTGGTTGCTATGATATTGCACATTTTTTACCTGAAAATAATTGTAAATCTTACATTGTTACAAGTGGTGGAGAGTTAACTAAGTTTATTGATAAAAAAAAAGTTAAATTAATAAGGCTTCCTGTCCATAGTAAAAATCCATTATTGATTTTGATAAATTCAATTATTTTAATAGCAATAATTTTGATTTTTAATATTTCAATTGTTCATGCAAGAAGTCGAGCACCAGCTTGGTCGTGTTTATTTGCAACAAAATTAACTAGAAGAAAGTTTGTTACTACATTTCATGGGACTTATAATTTTAGAGGTAGATTAAAAAAATTTTATAATTCAGTAATGGTAAGGTCAGATTTGGTAATAGCAGGATCAAACTTTATCTTTTCACATATTCAAGAGAATTATCAGGAATTCTTGAATTCTAAAAAAAAATTTTTAGTAATTTTTAGGGGCATTAATGTAGATTATTTTGATCCAACAACCAAAATTGAAACTGATGAAAAAAAACTTTTAAATGAGTGGAATATTACTGATAAAAAAAAAATAATTCTTATGCCAGGTCGACTTACGTCATGGAAAGGTCAAGAATTATTTATTGAAGCAATAAATTTAGTTAAAATTGAATTAGGATACGAAGCATTTCATGTTGTAATATTAGGCAGTGATCAGGGAAGAGATTCTTATAAAGAAAAACTTATCAAATTAACTGAAAAGTATAATCTGACCAATCAATTTAAATTCATAGACCATTGTAAGGATATGGCTTTAGCTTATAAGGTTTCTGATATTATAGTTTCAGCATCGATTGAACCTGAAGCTTTTGGAAGAGTTGCAGTAGAGGCACAATCTATGGAAAAAATAATTATTGCTAGTAATATTGGAGGATCAAATGAGACAATTTTAGATCAAAAAACTGGGTTATTATTTGAATCTGGTGACGCAGGCTCCTTGAGTAAAAAAATCATTCAAGCAATGACAATGGATGAAACTTCCTTAAAATTAATGGGTAAGGAGGGAAGAAAAAATATTATAAAAAAATTTAATGTTGAAAAAATGTGTTTTTCTACTTATTCAGAGTATAAGAGATTACTAAATTAAATGCCCATAATTACTTTACCAGACGGAAACAATTTAGATTTTCCAAAAAAAGTGACAGGCCTAGAGATTGCTGAAAAAATTAGCAAATCATTAGCAAAACAAGCCTTGATAATGAGTGTGAATGGAGAATTAAAAGATTTATATTTTTCGATTGATAAAGATTGTTCCGTTAAAATTTTTACAGCAAAAGACCCAGAGGGTTTAGAAGTTATTAGACATGACGCTGCACATATAATGGCTATGGCAGTTCAAGAATTGTATCCAGGCACCCAAGTTACTATCGGACCAGTTATAGAAAATGGATTCTATTATGACTTTGCCAGAAAGGAGCCATTTACAAATGACGATCTCAAAAAAATTGAAGAAAGGATGTCAGAAATAATTGACAAAGATTTAAAAACAAGACGAGAGGTATGGGAAAGAGATAAAGCAATTAAGCATTTTAAAAAAATTGGAGAAAAATATAAGGCAGAAATTATTGAAAGTATTCCGGAAACTGAAGAACTTTCAGTCTATCATCATGGTGATACTTGGTATGATTTATGTAGAGGACCTCATTTAGTATCATCTAGTAAAATTGGCAAAGCCTTTAAACTTACAAAAGTTTCAGGCGCATATTGGCGAGGTGACTCAAAAAATGAAATGCTTCAAAGGATCTACGGAACAAGTTGGGCCTCCCAGAAAGATTTAGACGATTATTTAAAAAGAATTGAAGAGGCAGAAAAAAGAGATCATCGTAAATTGGGCAAAGAAATGGATTTGTTTCATTTTAGAGAAGAAAGTCCGGGTTCTGTTTTTTGGCATGAGAAAGGTTGGACGTTATTTCAAAAATTAATTAATTACATGAGAGCTAAACAGGACCTAGCCGGATACAAAGAGGTGAACACACCAGAGGTATTAGACAGATTATTATGGGAAAAATCAGGTCATTGGGAAAAATATGGGGAAAATATGTATACCTCAGAAACTCCTGATGAAAAAGTTTTTGCAATTAAACCAATGAATTGCCCTGGACACATACAAGTTTTTAATCAAGGTCTTAAAAGTTATCGAGATTTACCTCTAAGAATTACTGAGTTTGGAAAAGTTCATAGATATGAACCATCTGGTGCTTTACATGGGTTATTAAGAGTAAGAGCATTCACTCAAGATGATGCTCATATTTTTTGTTCCGAAGATCAAATCACAAGTGAATGTTTAAATGTTACAAATTTGATATTAGAAATTTATAAAGATCTAGGTTTCGAAAATGTAATTCTTAAATATGCTGATAGGCCAGAGGTAAGAGTTGGTGAGGATAAGATTTGGGACAAGGCTGAAGCATCTTTGTTAAAGGCAGTGAAAGCTTCTAAACTTGAGTATAGTATAAATAAAGGTGAGGGAGCATTTTACGGTCCAAAAATAGAATTTGTTTTAAGAGATGCAATAGGAAGAGATTGGCAATGTGGAACAGTTCAAGTTGATTTAAATTTACCAGGTAGATTGGATGCATCATATGTAGATAAAGATGGTACTAAGAAAGTTCCTGTCATGTTACATCGTGCATTATTTGGATCACTTGAGAGATTTATAGGTATTCTGATTGAAAATTATGCTGGAAAATTTCCATTTTGGATATCTCCATTACAAACAGTTGTTATACCTATTTCCGAAGACTTCGAAGAATATGCAAAAAAAGTTTCTAATAAGATAAGAGAAGCTGGTATTACATCAATGGTTGATTTAAAAAATCATAATTTAAATTATAAAATAAGAGATCATTCATTAGCAAAAATACCTCTTTTAATAATTTGTGGTAAAAAAGAAGTTGACAGTAACTCAGTAACCATTAGAAGATTGGATTCAAATAAACAAGAAAATATGGAACTAAACTCATTTCTAAAAAAATTTTCTGCTTTAAATAAAGCACCTTCAAATATTTAAGTGGCAGATTTTAAGCAAAACTATTTTCAAAGAAGAACTAAGGATCGTGGACCTCGATCAAATAATAGAATTTCCTCACCAGAGGTCCAAGTTATCGCTAGCGATGGAGAAAATTTAGGTGTTTTAAATACTAATGAGGCAATATCAATGGCAAAAAATCAAGATTTGGATTTAATTGAAATTGCCCCAAATGCCAATCCCCCAGTTTGTAAAATTATGGACATGGGAAAATATAAATATGATGCACAAAAAAAAGCAAACCTTGCAAAAAAGAAACAAAAAATAATTGCTTTAAAAGAAATTAAAATGAGACCAGTAACTGAAACGCATGATTATGAGTTTAAAGTAAAAAATGCTAAAAAATTTATTGCCAAAGGTGATAAGGTAAAGTTCACCATCAGATTTAAAGGACGTGAACTTCAACACTCTCATTTAGGAAATGAATTGATGGCCAAAATTAAAGAGGATATGAAAGATATTGGTAAAGTCGAATCGCACCCCAAGTTTGATGGGAAGCAAATGATTATGGTAATTCAACCTTTATAGGCTTTAATATAGGTTGTAAATTTTCTACATTCTTTGTATAACCTCGTTCAATTATGCCAAAATTAAAAACAAAAAGCTCAGCAAAAAAAAGATTTAAAATTTCGGCTAGAGGAAAAGTTATGATGGCCCAAGCTGGAAAGAGGCACGGCATGATAAAAAGAACTAATTCTCAAATAAGAAAACTTAGGGGCACTACTGCGATGTCAAAACAAGATGGTAAAATTGTTAAATCGTATATGCCTTACAGCTTAAGGGGTTAAAATGGCAAGAGTTAAAAGAGGTGTAACAAGTAGAGCTAAACATAAAAAAGTTTTAAAAGCTGTAAAAGGTCAGTGGGGAAGAAGAAAGAATACTATTAGAGTTGCAAAGCAAGCTATGGAAAAAGCTATGCAATATGCATACAGAGATCGAAGAAATAAGAAAAGAGATTTCAAATCATTGTGGATACAAAGAATCAATGCGGGTGTAAGAGCTGAAGGTTTGACATATTCTAAGTTTATTTATGGTTTAAATAAATGTGGAATTAAAATTGATAGAAAAATTTTAGCTGAGATAGCCTATGATAGCCCAGAAGCCTTTAAAACTATTGTTCAAAAAGCACAATCTGCTTTAAATTAATCTTCACTATTGTTTTATTTCGCTGAAGAAATAATCTGTAAAAATGTCTGATCTAAAAAAAATAAGAGATGAATTTATATCAAAATTAAAAGGTAAATTAGATCTAGCAGAACTTAATCAAATTAAATCTGATCTATTTGGTAAAAATGGGTTGGTCTCATCTCAATTTAAAAAAATAGGTACTATTGATGTCTCAGAAAGAAAAAAATTCGCATCTGATTTGAATATAATTAAAGATGAACTTCATGATCATATAAATTTAAAAATAAACGAAATAGAAAAAGCAAATATTAATGAAAAATTGGAAAAAGAAAAAGTTGATGTTACTTTACCAGAGCGATCATTTGTAAGGGGTAAAATCCATCCTGTATCACAAACAATTGATGAAATATCTTCTATATTTTCTGAAATAGGCTTTAGTGTAGAGGAAGGACCAGATGTTGAAAATGAATACAACAATTTTACTGCTTTAAATACTCCAGACAATCATCCAGCAAGAGATATGCATGATACATTTTATCTTGATGAAAAAAAAGAAAGATTGTTACGTACTCATACGTCTCCTGTTCAAATTAGAACAATGCTAAAAGACAAACCACCTTTTAAAATAATTGCACCTGGCAGAACATACAGATCGGATAGTGACCAAACACATTCACCAATGTTTCACCAAGTTGAAGGTCTTCATATAGACAAAAATATAAATATGGGTCACCTAAAAGGTTGTTTGAATTATTTTATCAAAGAATTTTTTGAAGTTAAAAAAATAAAGATGAGATTTAGGCCAAGTCATTTTCCTTTCACAGAACCATCTGCCGAAGTTGATATTGGATATGAAATCAAAGATGGAAAAATTATTATAGGGGAAGGTGATCAGTGGCTAGAAATACTAGGTTGCGGGATGGTTCATCCAAATGTTTTAAAAAATGTTAAGGTTGATCCAACTAAGTTTCAAGGTTATGCGTTTGGAATAGGAATTGATAGATTAGCGATGTTGAAATATGGAATTAATGATCTTAGAGCTTTTTTTGATTGTGATTATAGATGGTTAAACCATTTTGGATTTGATCCTTTAGACGTACCTACGAACTATAGAGGCTTAAGTAGATGAAAATCACATTTGATTGGTTAAAAGATCATTTAAAAACTAATCTGAAAGAAAAAAATCTTTTAGAACAACTTACCAATATAGGGCTAGAGGTAGAAAGTGTGGAAAGTCTTTCATCTGATAATCAACTATTTAAAGTTGCAAAAATTATCAAGACAGAAAAACATCCAAACGCAGATCGACTTAAAGTTTGTGACGTAAATGTCGGTGAGAAAGAGCTTAAAAAAGTTGTGTGTGGTGCCACCAATGCGAGTGAAGGACTTATTACTATATATGCACCCCCAGGTGCAATTATCCCAAAGACTAACACAAAATTAGAAATAGCAAAAATTAGAGGTGTAACCTCTTACGGAATGCTTTGCTCTGAGTCTGAGTTAAATTTATCTGATGAGAGTGATGGTATTACCGAATTATCTAAAAAATATGAAAAAAATATTGGTAAGAGTTATTTTTCAAAATCAAAATCTAATCTTATTGATTTATCTATTACACCTAATCGACCAGATTGTCTTGGTGTGAAGGGAATAGCTAGAGATCTTGCAGCTTCAGGTTTTGGAAGGTTAATAGCATCTAAAGAAAAAAAAATTAAATTAAAAACAAAACAAACTTTAAAAGTAAAGATTAATAAGGAGAAAGGACAAGGGTGTAGTGTTTTTGGAAGTTGTTTAATTAAAAATGTAAAAAATACCGAGAGTCCTCAATGGCTCAAAGATAAATTAATTTCAGTTGGTCAAAAACCTATTTCAGCTATTGTTGATATAACAAATTATGTAATGCTAGATATTAATCGACCATTACACGCATATGATGCTGACAAAATTGAAAAAGGGATAATCGTAAGAAACTCAAAATCTGGAGAAGAATTTACAGCACTGGACAATAGGATTTATAAGTTAGAAAAAGGTATGTGTGTTATTACTGACAACAAAGGAGTTTTAGGATTAGGTGGAATTATTGGGGGCACAAGATCAGGTACAGAATTTGATACTAAAAATATATTATTAGAGTCTGCTTATTTTGATCCAAGATCAATTAGAAATACGGCAAAAAAATTGAATTTAGATACAGATGCAAAATTTAGATTTGAAAGAGGAATTGACCCATTATCCATCGAAACTGGTTTAAAGAAAGCAGCATCACTAATTCAAGAAATTTGTGGTGGAGAAGTTAGTAAAATCGATATACAAAAAATTGAGTCTTATAAAACCAAAACCATAAACTTTGATGTTAATTCTTTTGAAAATATAGTTGGATTTAAAATTTCTGAAAATGAAATCCAAAGAATTTTGATTGATCTTGGTTTTGTAATCAAAAAAGAAAAAAAATTTTTAAAATTGATAGTTCCTTCTTGGAGACCAGATATTTCACAGCAAATAGATATTATTGAAGAGTTGGTGAGAATAAGTGGTTATAATAAAATTAAAACAATTGACCCAATTAAAGATAGATCTAAATCTACTTTAACTCAAACCCAAAGATTATTCCATTTCTTACAAAGAGCAATTGCTTCAAAGGGTTATTTAGAGACAATAACATGGTCATTTACAGACCAAAGTTATAACGATCACTTTAGAGAAACCAATAAAGAGATAAAAATTGTAAACCCTATAAGTTCTGAATTGGGAGTTTTAAGAAATTCCATATTTTCAAATTTAATCATGTATATGAGTAAAAATTTGGATAGAGGCTTTAAAGATTTATCTATATTTGAGATAGGTCCTGTTTTTACGGGTTCAAACCCAGGTGAACAAAAGACAGTAGTTTGTGGTTTGTCAGCCGGTAAAAAATCAAGACTTTCTTGGATTGATAAAGAGAGAAATATTGATCTATTTGATGCAAAAAGAGATGTAGTGCAAACGTTAAGCGAGGCAGGTTATGATTCTGATCATTTTTTTATTGATAGCAAAACACCCAATTATTATCATCCAGGCAAGTCTGGTAGAATTTTCTTAAATCATAGCAAAGATAAAGTTGTAGCTTATTTTGGTGAAATTCATCCCAATATTTTAAAAAAAATTGATATTAAAACTGAAAATTTAATAGGTTTTGAAATCTTTTTAGAAAATTTAAAACTTTCAAGAAAAACATTGAAAGATCAAAAATTGAAGTTTTCTGTGTCGGATTTTCAAAAATCAGAGCGAGATTTTGCATTTGTAGTTAATAAAGATGTAGAAGCACAAGAGTTAATAAGTGTAATTTCTAATGTGAATCCAAATCTTATTAGTAATATAAAAGTTTTTGATGTTTATGAAGGTGAAAATATCCCAGATAACCAAAAGTCTATAGCTATCAGCATAACAATTCAGTCATCAGAAAAAACTTTGAATGATAAGGATTTAGAGAAAATTAATAATTCAATTATAGAAGCAGTAGAAAATAAGACTGGCGCTAAAATTCGATCTTAAAATTAAAATGAGTACAATTGATAATATCAGAAATTTTGCAATCATTGCTCATATTGATCATGGGAAATCTACAATAGCTGATAGAATAATCCACAAATGTGGTGGTTTGACGGAGAGAGAAATGAAATCACAAGTGCTTGACTCTATGGATATAGAAAGAGAAAGAGGTATCACAATAAAAGCACAGACAGTAAAGTTAAACTATAAAGCAAAAAATGGAAAAAATTACGTTTTAAATATTATAGATACTCCTGGTCATGTAGATTTTAGTTATGAGGTAAGTAGATCTTTATATGCTTGTGAAGGATCTATATTGATTGTTGATAGTACACAAGGGGTTGAGGCTCAGACATTGGCTAATGTTTACCAAGCTTTAGATATAAACCATGAAATAATTCCTGTTTTGAATAAAATTGATTTACCTGCCTCAGATTTAGAAAGGACCAAAAAACAAATAGAGGATGTTATAGGTATAGATACTGAAAATGCAGTTCCATGTTCAGGAAAAACTGGAGAAGGTATAGATAATATTTTAGAGCAAATTATTAGTCAGCTTCCTGGACCCAAAGGTGATGTTACGCAGGATCTAAAATGTTTACTTGTTGATAGTTGGTATGACACTTACCTCGGTGTTGTAATTTTAGTTAGAATTATAAATGGTAAGATAAAAAAAAATATGAAAATTAGAATGCTCTCGACTAACCAAGATTACGTAGTTGAAAAAGTAGGAGTATTTACTCCAAAAGCAAAAGATATAGATGAATTAAATTCTGGTGAAATAGGATTTATAACAACTGGGATAAAAGTTTTATCAGACACAAAGGTTGGTGATACAATTTGTGATGCTTCAAAAAAACCTTTGGATCCATTACCAGGTTTTAAACCAAGTAAACCAGTAGTTTTTTGTGGTTTATTTCCAGTCGATAGTTCTGAATATCAAAAATTAAAAGATGGTTTAGCCAAATTACAATTAAATGATGCTAGTTTTTCATTTGAAGCAGAGTCTTCGTCTGCTTTAGGCTTAGGTTTTAGATGTGGTTTTTTAGGATTATTACATCTTGAAATTATCACAGAAAGATTAGAAAGAGAATTTGATGTAAATTTATTAACAACTACCCCAGGAGTTGTTTACAAAGTGTATCTAAATAATGATAATATAGTTGATTTACAAAATCCATCAAGTTTACCTGATCCTACTAAAATTAAAAAAATTGAAGAACCATGGATAAAAGCTACTGTAATCACACCAGATGAGTATCTGGGATCAATTATAAAATTATGTCAGGATAAAAGAGGGATCCAAATAAATCTAAGTTATTCTGGAAATCGAGCAGTTTTGACTTATGAACTCCCGTTAAATGAAGTTGTGTTTGATTTTAATGATAGAATAAAATCTATGACAAGTGGATATGCTAGCTTTGATTACGAAATAATTGGTCATAGAGAAGGGGATCTTGTCAAATTAGGCATATTAGTAAACAGCGAACCAGTAGATGCTTTAGCTATGATGATACATAAAGAATTTGCGCAGAAAACTGGAAGAGAAGTTTGTGAAAAATTAAAAAATCTTATTCCAAGACATAATTTTATGATTCCAGTTCAGGCAGCCATTGGAGGAAAGATAATTGCTAGAGAAACAATCAAAGGGTTTAAAAAAGATGTTTTAACAAAAATACATGGTGGTGGCGCAACTGATAGGAAAAGAAAACTTTTAGAAAAACAAAAAAAAGGAAAAGCAAGATCAAAACAGTTTGGAAGAGTTGAAATTCCCCAAGAGGCATTTATTGGAGTTTTAAAAATTCAGAAAGAATGAAAATGAAAATTAACTGGGGGCTTATTGGTCTGGGAAATATTTCAAATATATTTGGAGAAGCATTCCAGAATACAAAAAACTCAAATTTGTTGGCTATCGCAAGTAAAAATGATCAAAGATTAAACACATTTAAGAAAAAATATTTTATTGAAAGTAACTTTTGCTTTAAAGATTATGAGAGGTTAATTAAATGTGACAAAGTAGATGTAGTTTACATATCTTTACCAAATTCTTTTCATAAAGAATGGATAGATAAATGTTTATTCTATAAAAAAAAATTTTTAGTTGAAAAACCTGCTTTTAATAATTTTAAAGATGCAAAAGAAGTTGAAGATAAAATCTTAAAAGAAGAAAATTTTTTTTCAGAGGGATTTATGTACAAATTCAATCCTCAATTTAAAAAAATAATTGAATTAGTCAGAAATAATGAAATCGGAAAAATAATTTCTATTAAATCTACATTTGGTGTAAATCTTATTACAAAAAAAAAATTTTTTTTCTTTGAAAAAAAAAGAAAAATTGATCCAGAAGGCAGACTTTTTAGTAAAAAATTAGGGGGTGGTTGTATTTTAGATTTAGGTTGTTACCCAATTTCATTTTCTACTTCATTAATTTCCCTTCAAAATGAGATCAATATTGAAAAATTTGTCATCGTTAATTGTAAAAAAGAGGTGGGAGAAACTGGCGTAGAAATTGATTCAAGTCTTGAGTATATCTTTGACAATGAAATTAATGTTGAAGTTGCTTCATCTTTTAAGAAAAATATTGGTAGGAAAAGCATAATTAAAGGCACAAAAGGAACCATAATAATAGATGATACATGGATTAATGGAAAAATTATAAGTTTAGTAAAAGATAATAATAAAAAGGAGTACAAATTTGATAATACAATCAATCCTTACACTCTTGAAATAGACAATGTTTCACAAAGCATTTTAAATAAATCTAATTGTTGTTTATTCCCAGGTACAACGTTTAATGAAACATTAATAAATACAAAAATCTTAAATGATTGGATTTATGAAAAAAAATAAATTTATAGATTGTGTAACTTTTTTTGATAATAATTTCATGTTCGATATACGATATAAAACTTTAGAAAATCACATTGATTATTTTGTAATTTGTGAGTCAAAGTTTGATCACAAGGGGGATGAAAAAGGTAAAAAATTTATATTCAAAGAATATTTTGACCAAAATAAAATTAAGTATTTGTACATGGATGAACCTTTTCCCAAAAATACAAATAGATGGGAAAATCAAGCTATTCAAAGAGACTTTATCTTAAAGAATTTAGATTTTGCAAATTCTGAAGATTATATTTTTTTTTCTGATCCGGATGAAATAATCAAACCAGAAATTTTGATTAATTTTGAGTTACAAAGCAAATATGGAATTTTTCTTCTTAAATGTTTTAACTATAAATTTAATCTTTTTAACCCTCATGAAACTCCGTGGGAAGGTACAAAAGTTGTTAAAAAAAAGAATCTTAAATCAATTGACTTTATGAGGCAAAAAGTTTTAGCAAAAAATCTTAAGTATAGTTTCTTACGAATAGATAAAGAAAAAAATATTCAATTATTTGAAAATGCAGGATGGCATTTTAATAATATTTTAACATATGAGGAAATTTCATTAAAATTAAAAACTTTCGCACATGTTGAATTTTCAGCTAATAGATTTTCATCCTTAGAAAATATAAAAAAAAAAATTGAAATGAAATCAGATCTTTACAATAGAGGACATAATTATATAGAGGTAAAATTAGATGATAGTTTTCCTAAATATATAGTTAATAATCGTTCAAAATTTAAAAAGTTTATTTTATAATAATCTTTTTGGAGAGGTGGCCGAGTGGTTGAAGGCGCACGCTTGGAAAGCGTGTATAGGGGTGACTCTATCATGGGTTCGAATCCCATTCTCTCCGCCAATTTTAATTTTTTATCAATAATTTATTTAGAAATTTGTAATGTTTTTTTGAAATAAACATTATAAAAAAAAAAATAAAATTATTCCAAAAATTTTTATTTTTTTTAAATGTCCAGTCAAAATTATTATGATCAATTCCTGGGCCATTATATGAATAATTAAACTTCAAAAATTTTTTAAATATATTAATTTTTTTATTAAAATTTAGATGCAGATGCTCAAAAGAGAAGTTTTTTATTTTAAATTTTCTAAGATCTATATCCTGTATGACATCATAATCCATACCCTCTATATCAATAGAGAAAAAATCAATAGTTTTGTCATTTAAATTTTCAGCTAGGAATCTGTTTATTTTTACACAATTAATATATTTAAATTTTATTCTATCTAAATCTTTGAAATGTTTTTTAACATGGTCAATATCATTTGAAAATTGTTGGTAATGCGGAGCATCATCCAAACTATAATAAAATTTAATTTTTTTTTCATCTTGATGTGAAGAAGAGATTGCAAAATTAAAAATATTTACATTTTTATAATTTTTCCATGTTTCTTCTAACTTTGAAATGTTGGATGGATTTGCCTCCACAACATATACTCTTTTATCGCCATCATCATTTTGTTTAACAAATTCTGAAAATCCATCTCTAAAATGTGCTCCAGCATCTAAATCACCAGCACCAGCACCAATATGAACATAAATCATCGTATATATTTTAAATATTTTAAAAAAAATTATAATCTAAATAATCATTGATTTTTAAACAATTTTTCACTTTGTTTTTCTATTTGATCTAAATTTTAATTAAGTAATTTCTTTCAAAAAGTGTTATATTTTTTTTTTCCAAATAAAAAAAATGAGTTCTAATAAATCATATCAGGCAGACTCTATAAAGGTTTTAAAAGGTTTAGAAGCAGTCCGAAAAAGGCCTGGAATGTATATTGGAGATACAGATGATGGCACTGGTTTACATCACATGGTCTACGAAGTTGTTGATAATTCAATTGATGAAGCATTAGCTGGATATTGTAAAAATATTGATGTTATTATGAATGTTGATGGCACAATTTCAGTTAAGGATGACGGTAGAGGTATCCCAATAGATATTCACAAGGGTGAAAAAAAATCTGCAGCAGAGGTAATAATGACACAACTTCATGCTGGAGGTAAATTTGACCATGATTCATATAAAGTTTCAGGAGGTTTACATGGCGTTGGTGTATCAGTTGTTAATGCTCTTTCAGAAAAGTTACAATTAGAAATCCATAGAGATGGTCAAAAATATTTTATTGAGTTTAAAGAGGGAGATGCTAAATCACCACTGAAGAAAATTGGGAAATCTAAAGAGACTGGTACTCAGATAACATTTTTACCCTCGAAAGAAATTTTTTCATCTATCAAATTTAATTCAAACATACTTATAAAAAGAATGAGAGAATTAGCTTTTTTAAATAAAGGAATTAAAATTACATTCTCAGACCTTACAAATAAAAAGGAAAAGAAAACCATTTTTAAATTTGACGGCGGTGTAATAGAGTTTGTAAATTTTTTAGATGAAAAAAGAGAAAAATTGCAGAATAAAAATGGCAATGATTTATTTAAAAAGCCAATTTATATAGAAGGCAAAAAACACAATATAGAAATAGAGTGCTCTCTTAAATGGAATGCTTCTTATAGTGAGGATGTATTTCCGTATACCAATAATATTCATCAAAAAGATGGTGGAACACATTTGCTCGGTTTTAGAAGTGCTTTAACAAGGGTTATTAATAAATATGCTAACGAGCATAACCTTTTAAAAAAAAATAAATTTACAATATCAGGTGATGATATAAAAGAAGGGTTAACTTGCGTATTGTCAGCAAAAATCCCTGATCCTAAATTTTCTTCTCAAACTAAAGACAAGCTTGTATCCTCAGAGGTGCGAATGATAGTTGAAAATATTGTTAACGAGAAGCTTTCAATATGGTTTGATCAAAATCCATCTATTGCTAAAATTATTTTAGCAAAGATTATTCAAGCTGCATTAGCTAGAGATGTTGCTCGAAAAGCAAGAGAAAGTGTCAGAAGGAAAGGTGCACTTGAGCTAAGTGGACTCCCAGGAAAGTTAGCTGACTGTCAAATCGGTAAACAAGAGGGAACAGAACTATTTATTGTAGAGGGAGATTCAGCTGGTGGATCGGCAAAACAAGGAAGAAACAGAGCTAATCAAGCTGTATTACCTTTGAGAGGTAAAATACTAAACACATATGTAGATAACAATGATGGAAAGAAAAATGGCAATAGCAATAATGGTTCAGAGCAGAGAACTAAAGCTTTATCGAAGATGATTTCATCAAACGAAATTTTGACATTGATAAATGCTTTGGGATTAGATCCAAAATCTCAAGAGATAGATTTAAAAGATCTTAGATATGGTAAAGTTATAATTATGACGGATGCAGATGTTGATGGATCACACATAAGAGCCTTATTATTAACTTTTTTTAACAACAAACCATTTAACAAGCTTATTGAAAACGGACATGTTTTTTTGGCACAACCACCATTATTTAAAATTAATAAAGGATCAAAAGGAATTTATATCAAAGATGAAAAAGAGCTTGAGAAATATATTATTAATAACAATAAGGAGTTTAAAAAAATTAAAAAAGGATCAAAAGATTTTGAAAGATTGATGGAGTCTGAAAAATCAAAATTAAATATTCAAAGGTTTAAAGGTTTAGGAGAAATGAATCCAGAGGAATTATGGAGTACAACTTTAAATCCAGATACAAGAAATTTATTGCAAGTTCAGTATTCAAAAGATTTAAAAAAAGATCAAGTCTTGATTCATACACTGATGGGTAATGATGTTTCTTTAAGGAAAGATTTTATAGTATCTAACGCAATAAATGTTCAAAATTTAGATGTTTAATAATGAAGTTTTTTGAAACTTCAAAACAATATTCTTTAAAAAAGTCAATTTATATAAATTTAAGATGGATTGGTATCATAGGTCAATTGATATCAGTATATCTTGTTTATTTTTATTTTGATTTTGATTTTGATTTTATTTTTTCTAATTTATTCATTTTAATTGGAATAATTAGCAATCTATACTTAATTTTTATCTACAAAAAAACACAGTTGACGGATAGATCAGCATTTATTCATTTACTCATTGATATAATTCAGCTAAGTGGACTGATTTATCTAACAGGCGGTGTAAAAAACCCCTTTATCATTTTTTTAATTATACCAAGTGTTTTTGCTTCATCAAATTTAAGTTTTAAAACTAACTCACTATTAGTTTTATTAACCACTTTATCTATTTTAGGCTTAACTTTTGTCTCCAAAGATTTACCCGGACCCTTAAGTGATCACTTTCATGTGAGCAATTATTATATCTATGCAATTCCTTTATCTTTAATAATTGCTCTCCTTTTTTTAAATTATTTTGCAATTATATTTGGTGCTGAAAGCAAGTTAAGAAAAGATGCTTTAAATAAAATGGAAGAGATCATGGCTAAAGAGCATGAGATGTTATCTTTAGGTGGACAAGCCGCTGCTGCCGCACATTCATTAGGGACACCCTTATCAACAATAAAGGTAATTACCCAGGAATTATTTAAACAATTAAAAGATCAAAAAGATGTTTCACAAGATATTGAATTGTTATTAAGTCAAGTTGAAAGGTGTAATGAAATATTAAAAAGATTATCCTTAAATCCTGATCAGGAGGATGAATTTATTGATGAGGACTTATCAATGAGAGAATATTTAAAACAAATTATTTCATCATTTAAGGAAACAAGTAAAAAAGAATTTAGTCTTAATTTAGAACAAGATTTAAATTCAAAGAAAATTTATAAATCGATTGAAATTGTTTATGGCTTAAGAAATTTTATTGGCAATGCGAATAAGTTTAGTAAAAGCAAAGTTTTTATAAATTTGAAAAGTGATAATGATTTTACAGAAATAACCATCGAAGATGATGGCAATGGATATCCAAATGATATTTTATCAAAAATTGGAGAACCTTATCTCAAATCATCTGATAAAAATAGTGGATTAGGTTTAGGATTATTTATAGGAAAGACTTTATTAGAAAAAAATTTTGCCACAGTTAGTTGTTGGAATTCTCAAACAAGAAGTGGAGCTGAAGTGACAATAAAATGGAAAAATAATGATTTGTTCAATCTTTAATGTAAATTTTTTTTACTTTTAAAAAGTTCACTCAATTGAGAAATCATGACATCTCCCAATTCATTGACATCTGTAATCTTTATTGCTCGATTATAGTATCTTGATACATCATGGCCTATTCCAATCGCTAAAATTTCAGTTTCAGTTTTTTCTTCGATAAATTTCACAATCATCTTTAAATGTTTTTCAAGAAAATCTCCTGAATTGACTGACAGAGTTGAGTCATCAACTGGTGCACCATCAGAAATTACCATTAATATTTTTCTTTCTTCTTTTCTTTTTTTTAATCGATTAAATGCCCAAGAAATTGCTTCTCCATCAATATTTTCTTTTAATAATCCTTCTTTTAACATTAAACCAAGATTATTTTTACATTGTCGCCAATGTGTGTCAGCGCCTTTATAAATTATGTGCCTTAAATCATTTAATCTACCCGGTGTTTTTGGTTTACCCTCTTTATTCCAAAACTCTCTACTTTTTCCACCTTTCCAATTTTTAGTTGTGAAACCTAATATTTCAACTTTGACAGAACATCTTTCTAATGTTCTTGATAAGATATCAGCACAAATAGCCGCAATTGTAATGGGTTTGCCGCGCATACTCCCACTATTGTCTATTAAAAGAGTAACAACTGTATCTTTAAAATCTAAATCCTTTTCCTTTTTAAAAGATAATGAATTGTAAGGATCCATAATTATCCTTGGTAATTTGGAACTATCTAGCAATCCCTCTTCTAAATCAAATTCCCATGCTCGATTTTGTTTTGCTAGAAGTTGTCTTTGAAGTTTGTTTGCAAGTTTAGTAACTACATCTTGAAAACTTATAAGTTGCTGATCTAAAGTTTTTCTTAATTTTGAAGCTTCATCAGAGTTTTCTAAATTTTCTGCTTTTGTTATTTCATCAAACTGAGTTGTAAAGATCTTATAGTCTGTATTTAAATCATTAATTGATTTTTTTTGAATAACTTGTTCGTTATTTTTTTGATCAGATTCACTATCAATTAGTTGTTCATCAAGCTTGTATTCATCTATGTCATATTCAGAGTCTAAGCTCGCTTCAGTCTCTTCATTGTCATTTTCATCTCTAGAATCATCTGAATTGTTGTCTTGGTCATCATTAGAAGGATTATTTTGACCATCATCTTGGTTTTCTTCCCTGGTTTCTTCATTGTCCTCATTTTTAAAAATATCCATTTCTTGTAATATTTCTAAAAACTTTGAGGAATATTCATTTTGATATTCTAAGTTTTCTTTTAAAAATTCAATGTGTTTATTCATTACTTTATCGAAGTCTTTTTCCCAAAAATTTAACATATTATTGGTTAAGGTATTTAATTTAACGTTTAAAAATTTTTTTAACATATACAATTCAAAAGCTTCCACTACTGGAACATCTTCTTTTGAATTTAATTGTTCTTTTCTTTTTAATTGGATTATTTGATCATAATTTTCTTTAAGATTTTTTGATATACCTTTTAACATTTTTGAGCCCAGGCATTCATATCTTACTTTTTCTGCGATAGAATAAAGAGTCTTATATGAGGAATTTAAAGGTAAATTCTTTTTATAAATCTCATCATTTGAAAACTTTTTTTTTAAAGCAGATGAGTCGGACTCTGCTCTAGCTTTAATGAAATCTCTTTTCGAGTTAAGATTTTCAATATCAACAAAATTCAAATCTTTTTTATTTTTTTCATCAATAGTTTTAAGATGAATATCATCAGAAATAACTCTTGCTGTTGAAGTTAAAGCCTGCTTAAGTTTTTCTCTTAAGTTTTCAGCCTTATTATTTTTCATTTAAATTTGAATATTTGCTAGTGACTCTGGTAGTTCTTCTCCGAAACATCTTTGATAATATTCAGCAATTGTATTTTTTTCAATTTCATCACATTTATTTAGAAAAGTGACTCTAAATGCGTATCCTACATCTTTAAAAATTTCTGCATTTTCAGCCCAATGTAATACTGTCCTCGGACTCATTACAGTGCTTATGTCGCCGGCTATAAATCCTTTGCGAGTTAATGACGCAACTTTTATCATATTTGATACTTTTTCTTTACCTTTAGGATTATTCAAAGATTTATTTTTAGCTAATATGATATCCATTTCTTTATCTAGACTGAGGTAATTTAGTGTTGTTACAATATTCCATCTATCCATTTGACCTTGATTGATTTGTTGTGTTCCATGGTAAAGACCAGTTGTATCTCCTAAACCGACTGTATTTGATGTAGCAAACAATCTAAAAAATTTATTTTGCTTAATGACCTTATTCTTGTCTAAGAGAGTAAAGTTACCCTCAGCTTCAAGAACTCTTTGAATGACAAACATTACATCAGGTCTCCCAGCGTCATACTCATCAAAAACTAAAGCTACTGGATTTTGAATTGACCATGGTAAAATACCTTCATTAAATTGTGTAACCTGTTTTCCTTCTTTAAGAACGATAGCATCTTTGCCGATTAGATCTATTCTACTGATGTGACTATCTAAGTTTACTCTAATACATGGCCAATTCAATCTAGCTGCAATTTGCTCTATATGTGTAGATTTTCCTGTACCATGATAACCTTGCACTAGAACTCTTTTGTTGTGTGCAAATCCAGAGATAATTGCGAGTGTTGTATCTCTATCAAATTTATAATTTTTATCTATTTCTGGAACATACTCACTTTTTTCAGAGAATGCGTTTACTTCCATCTCAGAATCAATACCAAATGATTGTTTTAATGAAATTTTAATATCTGGCTGAATGTTAAGATTGGGTGTCAATTTTTTTCCTATATGTATTTTTTAGTTGTGTATAAGCTAAAGTAATTAACTTTAGTTTTTCTTCATATTTTTTATTTCCGGCATTCATATCAGGGTGAAATTTTTTGACAAGTGTTTTGAATTTTTCTTGAACTTTTTGCCATTTTAAACCTACGGAAACACCCAATATACTAAAGGCTTTAATATCTTTATGATCAAATTTAAATTGACGCATATGATTAAACTCACTTTTAAATTTATCATTATCCATTTCATCTCTTAAGGTGTTATTCCATAGAACTTTAAAAAAATTATCAGATGAACTAAAACTTTGAGTAGGTTTATGCCAAATCATATCTGACTTTAAAAAATTAATTATTTGATCATCATTCATCCCAGAAAAATAATTCCAATTTTTATTAAATTCTTTGACGTGTTCTAAACATAACATCCTATATTTTTTACTATTATCCTTTTCAACAGGCGCTTTATATTCACCAATTTCTTTACAATTATTCCAGTCGCAAATATTTTTCATGATAATATAATTATACTTATGAATATAAATGATTTAATTGCAATCGTAAAAAAAAAATTACAAAATCAAATTGCTTTGGAGAATATATTAATTGAAGATAAATCTTTTCTCCATAAAAATCATGCTGGAAACCAGGTGGGTAAATTTCATCTTAAAATTTCCTTAGTGTCAAAGGAACTTAAGCAAATGAAAAGAATTGATAGTGATAAAAAGATTTACAAAATTTTAAATGAGGAATTAAAAAAATATATTCATTCTATTCAAATTTCAATCAATTAATTCATTTTTTAAGAATCCATTTAAATTTTTTACTGAGTATTCTTGATTTAAAATTGTTTGGCCTATTTTTTTTAATAATACCAACTTTATTTTGTTAGAATTGTTTTTTTTATCAGTTTTCATAAATTTAATAATTTTATCAAGATCTTTACTTTTAAAATATTTTTTAATTTCCGAAGGTAATTTTGATTTTTTATAATGATCAGAAATCAATTTATAATCATTAATATTTAGGAATTTATTCTTATTGCTAAATTTTAAAGCTACCATCATTCCTAAAATAACAGCTTCACCATGATTTAATCTTTTAGAATATCCTAATGAAGCTTCAAATGAGTGACCAAATGTGTGACCAAAATTTAATTTTTTTCTTAAGTTGCTCTCTTTTTCATCTTTTTCGACTACATCTTTTTTAATTTTACAACTCTCAAATATTGCCTTTTCTATATAAGGAGATTTAAGTTTAATAATGTCATCAAAATTCTGATCCAAATATTTAAAGAATTTTTTTTTTGAGATTATTGAGTGTTTTAAAATTTCACCATACCCACAAACAATTTCTCTTCTATTAAGTGTTTTTAAAATATCTATATCACTTATGACTAATTTTGGTTGATAGAAGCTACCAATGAGATTTTTTCCATACCTAGAATTTACTCCTGTTTTGCCACCAATCGATGAGTCTACTTGAGCCAAAAGGGTTGTGGGAATATTTATAAAATGTAATCCTCTTTTAAATAAACTTGCAGCAAAACCACCAACGTCTCCAGTTATACCGCCCCCTATTGTTAATAAACTATCCTCTCTAGAAAAATTTTTATTAAGTAAAATTTCTAAGATTGAATTT
>QCQE01000002.1 GCA_003212275.1 Pelagibacteraceae bacterium AG-447-N18 | reverse complement strand
CAAATTGAAAAGGATGATGATAAAAAAATTAAGTTTAATAATGATATAATGCATCAATCAAAACTAATTAATTACTTTAACGGTGATTATGCTAGTTCCAAAATTTCTAAAGACACAAATAATTTTTTAAAAAAGATAAAAAAAAACAAAAAATATTTTCTATCTAAAAAAGATATCATATTTTTAGAGTCTTTAAGATATGATGGAATTAAAATTTCAGAAAAATACGATGATTTGTATCAGATTGATGAAAATGAAATCCCCACAGATATACAAATTATGATTAATAATAGTGAAACCGGTTTAGCACTTTTAAGAATAGCTGAAGTGATTGGACAAGATGAAATTGACAGGATAGATGAGGATACAATTTATTTTATAATCACAGCTCTCAATAAGCTTAATATTGATTGGATGAGAAATAAGATATTGCTTAAAGTTCTTCCTTTAAAAGTTTAAAAATTAGTTTAATTATTTATTATGCTTAAAGAAATTGTTACTGTTCCAGATGAAATATTAAAAAAAATTTCTGATCCAATTGAAAAAGTTGGAATTAATGAAAAAAAATTAATTGAGGACTTATTTGAAACAATGTACCATTCCAAGGGAATTGGCCTTGCTGCAGTTCAAATAGGTATACTAAAAAGAGTTTTAGTTGTTGATGTTTCAAATAAGGATGAAGAAAATCAACCAATTGCATTAATCAATCCTGTAATAAAAAACTTAAGCGAAGAGACATCGGTGTACGAAGAAGGTTGTCTATCAATACCTGAAACTTTTATTGAAATTGAGAGACCAAAAATTTGTGAGGTGGAATATATCAATGAAAAGGGAGAGAAGAAAAATCTTAAATGTGATGGACTTTTATCTACTTGTGTTCAACATGAAATAAATCATTTGGATGGAAAATTAATTATTGATCATTTATCAAAATTAAAGAAAGATTTTATTATAAAAAAAATTTCAAAAATTAAAAAAAATCCAGACAGAATAGTAGTTTAAAGATGGCAAATAAGATTATCTTTATGGGTACACCAATATTTTGTGTCCCTATTTTAAAATCTCTATATCAAAATGGTTATAATATTTCTGTGGTTTTTACTCAACCACCGCAAAAATCTCACAGAGGACAAAAAATTAACAAGAGTCCAATTCAGGGTATCTCTGAAACTTTAAATATAGATTATAGAACACCTAAGACACTTAAGGATAATCAAGAGGAGTATGAATTTTTAAAAGAGTTAAATGCCGATCTTGCAATAGTGTGTGCATATGGACAAATTATTCCTGAAAATTTTTTAAACTTAACCAAAAAAGGTTTTGTAAATATTCATGCCTCAATCCTTCCTAGTTGGCGAGGGGCAGCGCCGATCCAGAGATCAATTATGAATTTAGATCCAGAAACTGGCATAAGTATTATGAAGATCAAAAAAGAATTGGATAGCGGACCAGTTAGTAATATTTATAAAATCAAAATAGATCAAAACCAAAATGCTCAAGAAATTTCAGAAAAACTATCCGCTTTAGCTGCTGAAAAAATCTTAGATAATGTGGATGATATACTTGAAGATAAGGCGAAGTTTATTGATCAAGATCATTCAAAAGCAACTTATGCAAAAAAAATCGATAAAGAGGAGTCACAGATTAATTGGGACGAGGATGCCTCTAAAATTATTGGAAAAATAAATGGATTATTTCCCTCCCCAGGTGCTTCTTTTAGTTTTAATGGCGAAAGATATAAAATTTTGAAAGCCGAAATTGGTAATGGCATAGGTCAATTAGGAGAAATTATTTCAAATCAGTTAGAAGTAGCATGTAATAACAACCAATCTATTAAGATTCTCGAAATTCAAAGACAAGGAAAAAGACCGCAAAAAATTAGCGAATTCATGTTGGGCTCTCAAATTAAAAAGGGCTCAAAGTTATCAAATGTTTAGGTATCAGATCTTAATTGAATATGAGGGCACTAATTTTAGGGGGTGGCAAATTCAAAAAAAAGGAAAAACTGTTCAGGGATTATTACAAGAGAAAATTTCAAAACTTTTAAAAGAAAAAATCATAATATATGGAGCTGGAAGATTAGATGTTGGTGTACATGCCAAAGAACAGTCAGCACATTTTGATTGTAAAAATAAGATTGTAAAATTTGATAGATTTTTAAAATCAATCAATCATTTTTTAAATAAAGATGGAATAGCAATACTTAAAATTACAAAAAGAGGTAATAATTTTCATGCCAGATTTTCAGCTAAAATGAGAATTTATAATTATGTGATTATTAATCGGATTAGTGGACCGGTTTTAGATAAAAATAGAGGCTGGCATATTATAAAAAATCTTGATTTAAAATTGATGAAAAGTGCTGCAAGAAAATTGATTGGTACTAAAGATTTCAGTACTTTTAGAAAATCGAGTTGTAGGGCCAAAAGTCCAATAAAGACTATGAAATCTGTAAAAATTAGATATATAAAAAATAAGATTGAAATAGAATTCAGATCTCAATCTTTCTTACAACAACAAGTCCGGTCTATGGTTGGTTGTTTAAAATATGTTGGGGAAGAAAAATGGACATTAAAAAGATTTGTAAATGTAATGCAGTCTAAAAAAAGAGAATTATGTGCTCCACCTGCACCACCTCAAGGTCTCTATTTAACGAGAGTTATTTATTAATTTTTTTTTATTACTCATCGCAAATTTACGGTTTATTCGCCATCTACTTTCCTCACGAATTATAAAACCACAACAATTTTTTGATTTACATTTACAAGGAAACTGCTTGTAATCTTCTTTATCAAAACTAAAACCATAATCACAAGTTATCTCTTCGCCTTTCTTAATATCTCTATCAGCTGTTATCCAAATTTTTAAACCCTTACCATCATACCTGGCGTTAGCATTGCAACTATGATTAACTAATCCAGCAATATTAAATGAAAAATCACCGTCCAAAGTAAATCTTTTATTTAGAGTAAATAGATAAATAGGTTTTTTATTGTCATATTTGTCTGACTCTTCAACTTCTTTATTTGTAATTATTTTTCCTAAGTAATTAATAATTTTTGTACCTTCTTTGATATTTTTAGTAGCATAAAGTCCACGACCTTTATTATCAATTTTTGATTTTCTTATTTTGTATAGTTTCATGTAGTCGATTTATGATGGGCTAGATATTTATCAATTGAATTCTACCAATGCATTAACATGTTCGTTAGCGCTTTCTGCTAAAGCATTTAAATCATATCCACCTTCAAGTATAGAAACAACTTTACCTGCAGTAAATTTATTGGTAGCTGCTAATGTTCTTCTAGTAATTTCATAAAAATCTTTTGAACTAAGTTGAAATTGGGCTAATGGATCATCTTTATGTGCATCAAAACCTGCTGAAAATATGAGAAAATCTGGTTTATATTGAACTAATCTTTCTAACACCCTATCAAATGCATTAAAGTATTCTTCTGAGTTCGTCCCAGCGGGCAAAGGGATATTCAATGAATTATTAAAGTCTCCTTTATCTTTATCTGTTCCACCCCCAGGATAAAAAGGATATTGATGTGTAGAAATATATAATGAATTTTTATTATTTCGCATGACATCATAATTTCCATTACCCCAGTGCACGTCAAAATCTACACAGGCAATTCTTTTGTATTTATATTTTGACACTAAATAGTTTGTTGCTACTCCCGCGTTTGATATACAACAAAATCCCATAGCTTTATTTTTTTCAGCATGGTGCCCAGGGGGTCTAGCCAAACAGAATGCATTTTTATATTGATTACTCTCTATTCCATCTATTGCACTTATTGTTGAGCCTGCAGCATCAAAAACTGCTTTTTTACTTTCGGGCGATACAACAGTATCGCCATCTAGAAACTTAAGGCCTTTTTGAGGAAAAGAGTCTTTTAAATTATTTATATAGTCTTTTGAATGTGTCATAGACAATATATCATCAGGAACATTATCTGGCTTATCCCAGATTAGGTCTCTTCTTTTTTGTAATTTTTCTTTTATAGCAATTACTCTTTTAGGTTGCTCAGGATGACCATCGCCAGTGTTATGTTTCTCATAGGAGTCAGAATTTATGATCGCTGTTTTCATTTAAAATAATTTATTAAAATGTTTTCATAAATTTTCTTAAGATTTTTCAGATCTTTTAAAGATACAGCTTCATCAACTTTATGCATTGTTTTTCCAACAAGCCCAAATTCTAATCCAGGTGATATTTTTCTTATGAATCTTAAATCTGAGGTTCCACCTGTAGTAGATAGCTTTGGTTTAATTTTGGTAATTTTTTTTATGATATTTTGTATCATGTGCGTTGTTTCGTTCGGCTTTGTTAGAAATGCCTCGCCTGAAACTCTATAATCAATTTTAAATTTTGATTTATTTTTCTTGGTTACTTTTTTAAAAAGTTTATTAAGTCTATTTTTAATAGAATTTGACGAATGTTTATTATTAAACCTTATATTAAATGTTGCCTCAGCCATAGCCGGGATAACATTATCAGCGTTATTATTTATATTTATTTTTGTAACCTCTAAGTTTGTAGGTTGGAAGTTTTTTGATCCTCTATCAAATTTAATATCTTTTAATTCTTTTAAAATTTTTACAATTATAGTTGAGGGATTATTAGCTCTATGAGGATATGCAACATGGCCTTGCTGACCAAAAATATTTAATTTACCAGTTAAACTACCCCTACGTCCAATCTTTATCATTTCGCCTAATTTATTTGGATTTGTTGGTTCACCAACAAGACAAAAGTTAATTTTTTCTTTCCTTTTTTTTAAATAATCTACAACTTTTTTGGTGCCATTTACTGCATCACCTTCTTCATCACCGGTAATAAGTAAACTTATTGATCCATTGAATTTTCTATTTTTTGATAAAAAAGTGCTTACAGCAGACACAAAAGCTGCAACAGAGCTTTTCATATCATTTGCACCTCTTCCAATTAAATGGCCTTTTTTGATAGATGGTTTGAATGGATTTATTGTCCAATCCTTAATGTTTCCTGGAGGGACAATATCGACATGTCCGGCAAACATAAAATTTGGCTCCTTAGATCCTAATCTAGCATATAAGTTTTTCACTGGCTGAAATCCTTTTTCCTTGAATTCTAAAATTTTTGTTTTGAAACCAAGTTTTTTTAATTTTTTTTCTAAAAATTTCATTACTCCCGCATCAATTGGAGTGATGGAAGGAAATCTGATTAGCTCTTTAGCTAATTTTAACTCATTTAAAGTTTTCATTTTTAGTCTCTTAAGAGGTCGTTAATCGAAGTTTTAGATCTTGTTTTTTCATCAACTTGTTTAATTATTACTGCACAATACAATGAGGGTGCGGAAGAATTATTTTTATCAGGCAACGAGCCTGGAACTACAACTGAATAAGGTGGTATTTTACCATAAGTAATTTTTCCAGTTTTTCTTTCAACTATTTTAGTTGATTGACCAATATACATACCCATACTTAAAACTGAACCTTCTCCAACAATTACGCCCTCAACTACCTCAGACATCGCTCCAAGAAATACATTATCCTCTATGATTGTTGGTAGAGCTTGCGCGGGCTCTAAAACTCCGCCAACACCCGAACCTGCAGAAATATGGCAATTCTTACCTATCTGACAACAACTACCAGCTCTTGCAAAAGTATCTATCATTGTTCCTTCGTCAATATATGCTCCAATGTTTACGTAACATGGCATAAGAACAGCATTTTTTCCGACAAATGAACCTTTTCTTACTGGTGAGTTCGGAACCATTCTAAAACCAGCTTTTTCATGATCAGCTTTGGTCCATCCTGCAGTTTTACCTTTCAATAAATGTGATTTATCGTACCAACTACTATAAGGACCATTTAAATTTTCCATCGGGTAAATTCTAAAACTTAACATTATAGCTTTCTTAAGGTGCTGATGAGTTACCCATTCTCCATTTATTTTCTCGGCAACTCTTGATTTACCACTATCTAAATCAGCAATTACTTGGTTAATAGCATCTTTTAAATTTTGATCAGAATTTTGGTTTACCTGATCTTTATTTTCCCAAGCATCATTGATTATTTTTTCTAAAGACATAATTAATTACTTTTTAATAGCCTTATTTCTTTTAGAAATAAAGACAGATTTTCAATTTTGTGTGAAATAAAATCTTTGTCTGCATCCATTTTTCCAAAATGCTCATCATTAATTAACCAAACGGTTGTACAACCTCGTTCATGTCCTATACTTAAATTTTTAGCTATATCTTCAATGTAAATAGTCTCTTTTGGATTTATACCAAATTTTTTTACCATTAAGTCGAAGGTTTCTGCTTCTGGTTTAGGTACATAACCAGCGTCTTTAATATCAAAAACCTTATCTCTTCCAAATAAATCATACACACCCAAGTGAGTTAAAATATTAGCAGCATGTTCAGCACTACCATTGGTGAAGATAAATTTTTCCATATCTAATTGTTTAAGCTCATTTCTCATAATTTTATCTTCTTTCATAAATGATAAATCAATTTCATGGACGTAAGATAAAAATTCATCTGGTGATATTCCATTATGGACCATTAATCCTCTTAATGATGTATTATATTTATAGAAATAATTTGTTTGTAATTCTTTAGCTTTATCTTTATCAATTTTAAGTTTTTCAGATATAAATTGAGTCATCCTTTTTGAAACTTGACCAAATACACGCTCTAAAGAATAGTTATTGTGCTTTCCATAACAAACACCATCAAGATCAAGTAGCAAATATTTTTTTTCTTTTAAGTTCATTTTCTTATTAATGTTCCTGATCCCTTGTCTGAGAAAATTTCCCATAAACAAGAATGCTGTTTTGTACCATTAATTATACCTGCTGCTGTAACTCCATTATTAACAGCATCTAGACAAGCATTTATTTTGGGTATCATTCCTTCAGTAATTGTCTCATCTTTTACCATCTCTAATATTTCGGATGAGGATATTTCATCTATAAGTTTTTTTTCTTTATTTAAAACACCATCAACATTTGTCATCAATAGCAATCTCCTAGATTTAACAGATTTGGCTACAGCCATTGCCGCAGTATCACCATTAATATTATGTGTTTGATTGTTTTTATCTAAGCCTAATGGTGAAACAATCGGTATTTTATTTTGTTGAATTATATCCAATAAAATATCGTTATTAATCTTATTTGGTAGACCAACAAAACCCAGTTCTTTTGCCTCTGGTACGACCTCAATAATATTATCTTTTTTAGTGTGAATGGAGACTGCTTTTGTATTTTTTTTGTCCAAAGAGCTTACTATGTCATTGTTAAAATCTATTAACACTGACTCAACAATGTTTATAATTTTCTCATCAGTGACTCTTAGCCCTCTTATAAATTTTGATTGAATATTAGATTTATCTAATTCTCTCTTGATCCTTGGACCTCCACCATGAACTACAATCACTGAAAGACCTAATTTATTCAAAATACTTAAATCAGTAATAAAATTATCAAAGATATTTCTATCAATTAAAACATTTCCTCCATATTTAATAACAATCAAGTCATTTTTGTATTTTTCTATATATTTGTTAACCTCGTTTATTGGAGGTCCATTTTCAGGAAGAATTTTTTTTAAGTCCATTAATTAATTTTAAATTAAAATTTAGGTTGTCGTTTTGACTGTTGTTCTTCTCATAATAAATACTTGCTGAGCCATTGTTAAAATATTATTAACGGTCCAGTAAATAACTAACCCACTTGGAAATGGTGCGAGTATTACAGTTAAGAAAAGAGGGAAGAAAGCAAAAATTTTAGCCTGCATTGGATCAGTAGGTGCGGGATTTAATTTTTGTTGCACCCACATCGAAACTCCCATTGCTACTGGCCAAGCTCCAATAACCAAGAAACTTGGAACGTCGTAGGGTAATAAACCAAAAATATTAAATATACTTGTAGGATCTCTCTCACTTAAATCATGAATCCATCCAAAGAATGGCATTTGTCTCATTTCAATAGTGACAAACAAAACTTTATATAATGCAAAAAATACAGGTATTTGAACAAGAATTGGCAAACAACCTGACATAGGGTTTACTTTTTCCTTTTTGTAAAGAGCCATCATTTCTTGTTGAAGTTTCATTTTATCATTTTTGTGCAGCTCTTTTAAACGAACCATTTCTGGTTGAAGAACTTTCATTTTTGCCATGCTTTTAAATGAGAAATTAGCCAATGGAAAAAAAACTAAACGAATACAAATAGTGATAGCTATAATTGCCAAACCATAGTTTCCAAGTAGTTTAAAGAAATAATCAATTCCATAAAATAGAGGTTTGGTTATGAAGTATAAAAATCCCCAATCAATAACTAAATCAAATTTATCTATATTGAGTTTTTCAGCATATCCGTCTATCACATCCACTCTTTTTGCAGCAACGATAATTTGTAATTCCTCTTCAATTGAACTTTTTTCATTTAATGCCAAAGGATCTGTAGAAATAAAATTTGCTCTAAATTTATTTTTATAGTCGAATGTTGTTTTAAACTCTTTATCTTTTGGTGGTATTAAGGAAGTAATCCAATATTTATCACTTATCCCTAACCACCCTTTATTTGCTACTTTAGTAAACTTCTTTTCTTGAATATCATCATAATCCTCCTCTATTAATTCATCATCTAAAGTTGCAATGAGTCCTTCATGAAGAATTAAAAAGTCAATTATTTCTGGAATTTCATTTCTTATTATTTGTCCGTATGAGTAAAAATCATATTTATTATTACTCTCATTAATTATTTTTTGTTTAACTGTAAAAAGGTATTTATCATCTAATGATATTATTTTTTCAAATTTTAGGCCCTGTTCGTTGGACCATGATAGTTTTATTGGAGACCCGTCTGTGAGTTTGTTGTTACCTTCTATTGACCAAATTGTATCTGAGTTAGGAACATCAACATTCTTATCAGAAGTAACAAAACCACTATCTATTAGATATCCTTCTTTAATATTTCGAGGTCCCAATAAAGTTACCCTTTTTTCATTATCAAGTGTTACTTTATAATTCTTGAAAGTTAAATCATCTATTGATGCACCTTTTAATGATATTGAACCTATAATATTTTCATTTTCAAATTGAATTCTTTCACTTTGTTTTAATGCATCATCTCGTGAAATTGTAATTTGTGTTTCCTTTTGTTCTAAACTTGGTGCATCACCGCTTTGTTCAATTTTTTTTTTTTCAACAATATTTTGATCTACTGTTGATTTTTCTGGAACAAAGAATAATGCCCATAAAACAATTACAGCAGATGATAAAGCTATAGCTGCTATTGTATTTTTAGAGTCCATTATTTTTTAACTTTTATTTCTTTTTTTACAGGATCAATTCCACCTTTTTTAAAAGGGTGGCATGAAAGAATCCTTTTTAAACATAAATATCCACCCTTAAAAAAACCATAAGTTTTTAATGCCTCAATGCTATAATCGGAACAAGATGGAAAGTACCTACAAGAGTTACCTAGTAATGGACTTATTAGGTATTTGTAAGCCTGAATTAATTTTATAAATATAATCGTAAAAATGTTCATTATCTAATTTTTTTAAAATCCTGAAATAAGGTTTCTTTTATAATTTTAAATTCATTATTTAGCATAGTTGACTTAGCAATAACAAGATATGAATAGTGATATTTTAGAGATATTTGTTTAACAGCATCATTCATAATATTCCTTAGTCTCCTCTTAATCTTGTTTCTCTTTACAGCATTTCCTATCTTCTTCTTAGTTACAAAAGAAATATTAAGTTTCTGATTATTTTTTTTATTAATATTACCAAAAAAAATTGTTACATATCTGTTTGATACTTTTTTCTTTTTGAGCAAAGTTTTAAAGTCTTCATTCTTTGAAAGAGCAACAATTTTGCTTTTCATTAAGTTGGCTTTATTTTCTTCTTCTTCTAACAGTCGAGGATACTGTTAAATTTTTTCTTCCTCTAGCTCTTCTTCTTTTTAAAAGTTTTCTGCCTCCCTTGGTTTTCATTTTTGATCTAAAACCATGGGTTCGACTTCTTTTTTTCCTAGATGGTTGATATGTTCTTTTCATAAAAGCGGTTAAATTTATATAAAATTTCGCCCTTTATAATAATTAAATATATAAATAGCAAATAGAAGATTTATAAATACCATGAACCATGATGGAAAAAGCTAAGAAAACTAAAATAATAATAGGTTTATCATACTTAGTTTTACTTACTATATTTGTGTTATTGTTTTTTTCAAAATTTAGTATCCAAGAAATTACTTCTTATGACTTTATTAAAGAAAACAGATTGTATTTTCTAAAATTAAAAAATTCTAATTTGTTTTTAATATCCATAATTTTTTTAATTTTCACAATATTGTGGGTTTTCCCATTTTTAGGTTTTGGTTCTCCAATTGCATTACTAGGAGGATTTATTTTTGGCAAATGGCTGGGTACTATAATTGTGGTCATAGGTATGAGTGTTGGTGCAACATTTCTATATATTTTTGGAAACTATTTTTTAAAAGATTTAATTAGAGATAAATTTTTAAATAGATATCAAAATCTAGAGAGAAAATTTAAAAAGTCAGAATTTTATTATCTATTAATATATAGATTTATTGGAGGAATACCTTGGCAACTTAGCTGCATTTTGCCTACAATTTTTGATGTTAGGGTAAAAAATTTTTTTTTCGCATCATTAATAGGAATTATACCTCAAATTTTTTTAGCTGTTTCTCTAGGTAGTGGTCTGGAAAAAGTAATAGAACAAAATTCACAAGTTCCTAAAATTACAGAGATAATTTTTTCACCTGAAATATATATTCCAATTTTAGCCTTTTTTAGTTTAGTCTTGATTACAATTTTTCTTAGAAAGTCTTTTTATAAAAATTAGTGGTGCTCCCACCAAGAATCGAACTTGGAATTTATCCTTACCATGGACACGTTATGCCATTTAACTATAGGAGCATTTGGATCAATTCTATTTTTATTGATAATAGAGCATTTTTTCCAAATTATTGCCTTAATTTTTTGATTAATTTGATTTATATCTTACCAAGGAAATTTTATGGGTATTCATTACGATTATAAATCAACCAAAAGTGCCAAGCTAATGGAAAAGCAAGCGAAAAGGGAAAGAAAACTTGCTGAAAAAAAAGCAAAAAGATTAGCTAAAGAAGGCCCTAAAAAAGATGATAATAAGGATAAAGCTTTAGATGCATCTAAACCAATAACTTTAGATTTCCTTACCAATCCAAATAAAGAATGATTACTAAAAATAAAAATGAGCGCTTGAGCATTGCGCTTAGGAAAAATTTAAAAAAGAGAAAAATTTTTCAAAAAAAAAATAAAAAGAAAACAAAATAATGTCCATTCAGCCAGACTCTTGGATAAAAAAAATGTGTAAAGAGCATAAGATGATCGAACCATTTTTGGATCATCAAGTCTCTGAGGGGAAAATATCATATGGACTAAGTAGCATGGGTTACGATGTCAGAATTTCTGATGAGTATAGAATATTTACAAATGTTAATAGTTCGCTAGTGGATCCAAAAAACTTTTCTGATGAAAACTTTATAGAGCGAAAGGGGCCTTATTGTATAATTCCACCAAATTCATTTGTTTTGGCAAAAACCATTGAATATTTTAGAATTCCAAAGGATGTCCTTTGTATTTGTGTTGGAAAAAGTACTTATGCGAGAACAGGAATTATTTGTAATGTAACGCCAATTGAAAATGAATTTGAAGGTAATATTGTTATCGAATTAAGCAACACAACTCCTAATCCTGCAAAGATTTATTCAAACGAGGGTATTGCTCAATTTTTATTTTTTAAATCAGATACCCAGCCAGAAACGACATATAAATCAAAAAACGGTAAATATCAGGGACAAACCACCATACAGGTTGCTAAAATAAAAAAGTAATTTATGGATAAATTTCTGATCAATGGTCCTTGTAAAATCAAGGGTAAAGTCTCGATTTCAGGTTCTAAGAATGCATCTCTACCAATTCTTGCAGCAACTTTATTGTTTGACAAACCAGTAATTATTAAAAATTTACCAAGAGTAAGAGATATAGATACTATGCTTAATTTATTAAAATCTCTTGGATCAAAAATAATTCTATCTAAAGACAGAAAAATCGCAAAAATTATTAATAAAAAGAATATGAAAACTTTTGCAAGTTATTCACTTGTAAAAACAATGAGAGGTTCAATATTAGTGCTAGGTCCATTAATCTCTAAATTTCATAAATCTAAAACATCTTTGCCTGGTGGATGTCTTATAGGTGCGAGACCTGTTAATTATCACCTTAGTGCACTAAAAAAGTTGGGAATGGAATATAAAATACGAGATGGTTATATTTTAGCCAAATCAAATGGAAGACTTAAAGGCAAAAAAATAAAGTTTCCTAAAATTAGTGTTGGTGCTACAGAAAATTCTATAATAGCTGCATGTTTAGCTAGTGGCAAAACAATTTTAAAAAATTCTGCCGTGGAACCTGAAATTAAAGATTTAACAAAATTCTTAAGTCAAGCAGGTGCAAATATAAAATGGTCTGGAAGAACCTGCACCATTATAGGAGTTAATTCTCTCAATCAAACAAGTCATACAGTTATGGCTGATAGAATAGAAGCGGGAACTTTTTGTGTAGCGGCAACACTTGCTAAAGGTAATCTACAAATTAAAAATTTAGACCCAAAAATAATTAATACTGAAATAGAACTATTAAAAAAAGTCGGGGCAAAGATTAAAACTTCGGATAACAAAATTTTTATAAAAGGACCTAACAAAATCAAACCTATTCAAAATATAAAAACTAAAGAATTTCCAGGTATTCCAACAGATCTTCAAGCTCAATTAATGGTATTAATGTGCAAGAGCATTGGGAAAAGTTCTATAACTGAAAGTATTTTTGAGAATAGATTTATGCATGTTGCTGAGTTGCAAAGACTAGGTGCGAAAATAAATATTCAAAATAATAAAGCATTGATTGAGGGCAATACCAAATTTATTGGTGCTGAATTAATGTCTAGTGACTTAAGAGCCAGTGTTGCTTTAGTATTAGCCGCAATAGTGGCGAATGGTAAAAGTATTGTTGGAAGAGTCTATCACCTGGAGAGAGGATATGAAAATATTGAAAATAAATTACAAAAAATTGGTGTTAAAATTAAAAGATTGAAATAATGAGTAAATATTTAGCAAAAATAATTGCGAATGATCAAGAGGGGCTACAAATGATTTCTGCTTGTAGTTCTGGTGCAAAAGTTAAAGTGACAGATATAAAGTATCTGGCATCTAATAAGGTTTTTTTGTTATCAATTGAAAGAACTAAAATTGAAACTGATCAAGAGGGTAAGAAAATCAATAGTATCTGTCGATTTGATTTTGTTGATAAAGTAAGATCAAAAAATATCAATCAATCAAATAAAGATTTAGTTTTAGAGTTAATTGGAATTGATTATTTGAAAAATAATGATGATTATGAAATAAATCTTATTTTTAATAATAATGCTCACATAGCTTTGACAACAGAAACTATCGAAGCGCGGCTTGAGGATCAAAACGAAATTAAATAATTATGAAAATATTAAATAGTAAAACTAAAAATTTCGATAAAAATTTGGATTATTTACTTTTTAAAAGGAGAAAAAGCATCAAATCTGACAAAGTCTCTGTAACTAATATTATCAAGGACGTAAAAAAGAATGGTGATAAAGCATTGATTAAATATGAAAAGAAATTTAATCGAAATACTACAATCATTCCTAGTGCCAAAAAAATTAATAAGTTAATAAAGTCTTTAAATCCTAAAGTTAAAAAAGCGATCGACACAGCCTATAATCGAATTTACAAATTTCATTCTTTGCAAAAATTTAAGAATATTTCGTATACAGATAAATTTAAAAACAAACTTGAATATAAATATTTACCTTTAGAGTCTGTTGCAATTTATGTTCCAGGTTCACTTGTATCTTATCCATCAAGTGTACTTATGAATGCTATACCAGCAATTGTTGCGGGAGTTAAAAGAATTGTAATGATAAACCCAGGTTTCAAGGGAAACCAAAATCCGGCTGTTTTATACGCAGCAAGAAAATGTAAAATTAAAGAAATTTACTCTATTGGTGGTCCATCTGCTATAGCAGCTGTATCTTATGGAACTAAAAAAATTAAAAGAGTTGATAAAATAGTTGGACCCGGGAATTCATATGTAGCAGCGGCAAAAAAAGAAGTTTTTGGGGATGTTGGTATCGAAGGTATGACCGCAGGTCCTTCTGAAATAACTATTGTCTGTGATAAATTCTCAAATCCTGAATGGGCTGCAAGTGATTTAATCGGTCAAGCAGAACATGATCCTCAAGCACAATGTATATTAATTTCAAAAGACAAAAAACTAATTAGTAAAGTCCAGATGGAAATTTTAAAACAATTAAAAAGTATTCCAAGAGAATCTGTGGCCAAAAAAAGTTTAAAGAGAAATGGAATTTTAATGTATGTAGCAAACGATAGTAAAATAATTAATATCGTAAATAAAATTGCACCTGAACACTTGGAATTGAACGTAAAAAACTATAAATCTTTCATACCCAAAATTAAGAATTCTGGTTCAATATGCTTAGGAAAATATGCAGTTATGGCAATGACAGATTATAACATTGGATCAAATCATATATTGCCAACTAATGGGTCAGCAAAATATTCTAGTGGTATAAGCGTCAATGAATTTTATAAAAGAATTTCTTACATAAACTTATCAAAAAAGGGTATTGAAAGTCTTGGGCCATCAGTTATAACTCTTGCAAATTACGAAGGGTTAGCAGGACATGCTCAATCTGTAAAAAAAAGAATAAGGAGAAAATAAATTTGTCAAAACAAGACTTACTTGAATTCAAAGGCAAGGTAACTGATTTACTTCCAAATGCTATGTTTAGAGTTCAGCTTGAAAATGGTCATGTTGTAACAGCTCATACAGCGGGCAAATTAAGAAAAAACAGAATTAGAGTATTACAAGGTGATAATGTGACAGTCGAAATGACTCCATATGACCTCACAAAAGGCAGAATAATCTTTAGGGGTTGACCTTTTGCCTCGGTAGCTCAGGAGTAGAGCAGAGCCCTGAAAAGGCTTGTGTCGGAGGTGCGAATCCTTCCCGAGGCACCATCAAAACATCTTGAAATTAATTTAAAAGAACCTAACCTCATATCAAAATAAATAACTAAAGGACGAGTGAATAAGATGAGTACAATACAAGGAAAAGTAAAGTGGTTTAACGGCAAAAAAGGTTACGGCTTTATAGAAAGAGACGATAAAGAAAAAGATGCGTTTGTACATGCAAGCGCAGTTAAAGCAGCGGGCATGAGATATCTTAATGAGGGTGATAAAATAGAATTTACTCTTGAAGATGGTCCCAAAGGCCCTTCAGCAGTAAATTTAAAAAAATTAGACTAATTTTCTAAAATTATAAAAAGGGCGATATATCTACTAGTAGATATACGTCCTTTTTCTTTTAGGGGTTGCATTATCGTTTTTTTTGTCTAAAAAGCTTTCAATGAAAAAATTTGAGATAAACAAATTAGTATCAAAAAGTACTTTAAGAAAAGCTCTTAAAGGAACTAGTAGAGTTGCGCACTCTCACTTCCATGCTGGCTAAAGCTAGCGAATAATCATTTATATTATAATTTTAAATAACAACAAAATAAGATAAAACAAAAAAGGATATGCCTTGATGGTGAAATAGTATCACGTCGGTTTGTGGATCCGAAGTCGTAGGAGCGTAACCTACTCAAGGTACCAAAAAATGAGTGAAAAAAATAAATTAATTCCTGGATTACCTTCAGGTTTTGAAGATAGGTGGAATAAAACATTAATTCTCAAAAAAAGACTATTAAAAGTCATTGAGAATAATTTTATTAAATATGGTTTTGATCCTTTAGAAACCCCATCATTTGAAATTAGTGAAAATATAGGATCCTTTCTTGCAGAGGATGATAGTAATCCTATGTCTGATGTTTTTTCTTTTAATGATGGTGAAAAGAATATTACTCTTCGATACGATCTTTCCAGTCCTTTAGCAAGATTTGTTGCCCAAAATAATCAAGAACTTCCATCCATTTATAAAAGATACGCTATTCAAAATGTATTTAGAAACGAAAAGTCTGGTAATGCTAGATACAGGGAATTTACACAAGCAGATTGTGATATAGTTGGAAATGTTAATTCAGCACAAGCCAATGCTGAATTATGTAATCTGATTGCAAGTACTCTAAATGAATGTGGTTTAAAAAAAGATCAATTTACCATCAATGTAAGTAATAGAAAAATTGTTCAAGGCTTAATTGAAGATTTGAAAATTGAAAAAGAAAAACAAATTAAAGTAATGAGAGCCATAGATAAACTTGATAAACCTGGGTTTGGTTTAAAGGGTGTTGAAGAATTATTAAAAAAAGAAAGAAAAGATAAAAGTGGAGCTATAACAAAAGGAGCAAACTTAAGTGATGATCAAGCTTCTAAAATCTTAAGTTTTTTGAGAATTAAAGATTTAAAGGAACTTAAAGAAAATTTTAAAAATCCTCTTACACAAGAAGGTATTAAAGAATTGGAAGAATTATTTGAAGTTTTAAATTTTGGAAATTATTCTGATCAGGTAAAAACTAATTTTACAATTGTTAGAGGACTAAATTATTATGATGGGTTTTGCGTTGAAACTAATCTTAATTTTAAAGCAAAAAATATTAAGGGTAAGGAAGTTGATATTGGGAGTATCTGTTCTGGTGGACAATATGATAAATTAATTTCAAGATTTAAGGGTGTAGATATTCCAGGGACAGGTGTAAGTATTGGCGTTGACAGATTACTTTTTGCAATGATGCAATTAAATGAAGTAGAAATTGATCTACAAAATCCAGTTATCGTTTGTGTAATGGATGAAAAATATTTAAAAAATTATTACGAAATTTTAGATAATTTAAGAAAAAATAATATCAACTCTGAAATATTTTTAGATAGTAAAAAAAATCTTGGTAAACAACTTACTTATGCTAACAAAAGAGAGTGTTCTGTTGCAATAATTTGTGGTGAAAATGAATTTAATGAAAATAATGTTACCATAAAAAACCTTAGAGGTGTTAAGGGTGAAAACAATAAAACATTTCCAAAAGCAAATTTAATCGATGAAGTCAAAAAACTTATCTGAAAATATCCTTAGATCAGTAAAATCTAAGGGTTTTAAGTACATTGATTTGCCATCAGTAATTGAGGCCAATCACATTGTCCAAAGATCAGGAGAAAATTTTAGAAAGTTTATCTTCTCTTTCACTGATCAGAATGGAAGTGAGTTATGTTTAAGACCAGATTTGACCATTGCATCTTGTTTAAGATATTTGGAAAATAATTTAAAAGGTAAGGAAAAAATTTTTTATAGTGGCCAAGCTTATCGAAAATCACAAAATAAAAAAGACTCAATCATCAGAAATCAAATTGGATTTGAAATTTTAGGATCTAAAGATGAGAAAAATGATGATAAAGAAATTATAAATACTTCTCTTAAATCACTTCAAAATATCAAATATTCTTCAGGTACACTCACTGTTGGAAATGTTGAAATATTTAATTTGTTAATATCAAAATTGGATATTCCAAAGAGATGGAAGTTAAGATTAGCCAGACACTTCTGGAGAGAACAATATTTTAATGATTTGTTAAAAAGATTAGAAACTAATTCAGATGTTGATCCGACTATTGTAGAAATAGATAAAAAGCGTTACATGAAAATGCTTAAAGAAGATTTATCAAATATTGTGGCCGGAAGAACAATAAATGAAATATTAAAAAGATTTGATCAGAAAATAAAAGATCCTAGAAGAGCTAGCAAAGGAAAAAATGTTTCAAAAATAATAAGAGATTTCTTAAAAATAAAATGTCCAATAAATAGAGCGGCTATCGAATTAAATAAATTTTTTAAAAAGAACAGAATAAATTTAGCTGTTGATCAAAAATATTTTCCAGTCTCAAGCAATAAAGTCTCAAAATTAAATGTAGTATTTTCAGCATCCTTTGGAAGGCAATTAGAATATTATACCGGAATGGTATTTAAAATTGATATTAAATCTAAAAACTCATTAAAAAATATAATTAATGGTGGTCGTTATGATGGTCTAATTTCAGACTTAGGATCAAAAAAACAAATTCCAGCAGTAGGTGCTGCTTTAAATTTAAATTACTAATGACAAAAGATATTTTAAATATTGGAATCCCAAGCAAAGGTAGACTTAGAAAAGATGTTTTAAATATTTTTAAGAAAAATAAATTAACTCTTATTTCTGAAAGAGGAGAAAGAGACCTCTTAGGATCAACAAAGCAATACAAGAATATTAAGATTTTATATCTTCATGCAAGAGAGATTATCGAAAGACTTGGAGACGGATCTTTGGATATAGGTTTTTCTGGTTTTGATTTATTAAAAGAGAGTGAAATAAATACTCAAAAGAAAATTAATGTTTTAAAAAGATATAATTTTGGTAAGGCCACATTAGTAGTTGCAATTCCTGATTCGTGGATAGATGTGCAAACTGTTGCAGATTTAGAGGAAATTGCATTTGAATTTAAAGATAAGAAAAAGAAAAGATTAAGAGTAGCAACAAAATATCCAAACTTAACTAGGGAATTTTTGTTTTCAAAAGGTGTCACACAATTTAGATTGGTTGAAAGTCTTGGGGCAACGGAAGCTTATCCTTTTACAGGCTCTTCGGAGATAATTACAGATATCACTTCTACTGGAGAAACATTAAAAGCTAATAATTTACGTATTTTAAAGGATGGGGCGATACTTAGATCAGAAGCTTGTATGATGATTTCTAAGCTATCGAGTAATAAAATGGGTCTTGAAAAAATAGCAAAGCTACTTTCTAAAAATTAAGTCTTTCCAATAAATAAGAATGATTTTAATAATATCTAAATTTCTAATTATCGCGTAGAGAGTGACTATTACTCCAATAATAAATAATATTTTTAAAACAAAAAATGTTTCAATATACATATCGATTATCTTGAGCAATTAATGATATAATTATGAGAATTTTCATCAATCTTGCAAACTCCACCTTGAAAATATAAACCGTATTTTTCCTTATTTTTAATAAAATCAAGCTTTTCAATATGATCTTTGATTTGAATTGATTTTGTAAAAAATTTAAAATTTTCAAATTCTATATAAAACAATACTTTTCTAAATTCTTGATTTGGATCAGATATGTCATTTTCTGTGTAGATTTTCTTTTTTATTCTCGCTGTTCCAACAAAACATTGCTTTTTTTCACCAGACCCAGCAATATAAAAAATAACATTTTTACCAGCTTCTACATTTAACAGTTGCGGTGTTTTATCGTAGATAGGCCATCTATTTTTATTGATACGGTCTCTTAATATTTCTAGCCCTGTTTTTTTTCCGTCTGAGGAAACTAATATTAAATAGTTTGTGTCAATGTAATCTCTCATGATAATAAATTATATACATTCAAATAATAAATTTATAAATAGTTAAAATGGTAACAGTTGGTGGTTTATTTTCAGGTATAGGTGGTATCGAGCTAGGCTTTGAAAAGGCTGGATTTAAGATTTTATGGTCTAATGAATTTGATGAAAATTGTAATAAGACTTTTAGACATAATTTAAATCACAAACTTTATAGTGAAAGCATAACAGATATTAATTTTAAAAAAATTAAACCCGTTGATGTTTTGGTAGGTGGATTTCCGTGCCAAGCATTTTCAGTTGCTGGATATAGAAAAGGATTTAAAGATGAAAGAGGTAATCTTTTTTTTCAAATTTGCCGAGCAATTGAGGAGCTTAAAACAAAACCAAAAGTTTTAATGTTGGAAAACGTAAAAAATCTAACAGGTCACGATAAAGGTAAAACAGCAAGAGTAATCGTTAATTCTTTACGAGAATTAGGTTATTCAGTATTTTGGAATATTTTCAACACATCAGTTCACACTGATATTCCTCAAAACAGGGAAAGAACCTTTATAATATGCTTTAAAGACGAGGCTGATTGGGAGTTTAGTAACAAAAAGTCCTGTAGTAGAAAATTTAGTGAACAATTACCCCTACCTAAGAGTAAAAAAAAAAAAAATTTTAGAGAACTTCTAGAAAAGGGTGATGTTCATGAAAGATTTTATTATAAGCAAAATGCTTATATGTACAAAGATCTTAAGAAAAGTATCACATCAAAAGATACCGTTTATCAATGGAGAAGGGTGTATGTCAGAAAAAATAAAAGCAATGAATGTCCAACTTTAACAGCCAATATGGGAACAGGAGGTCATAACGTTCCTTTAATTTTAGATGAAGTTGGTATTAGAAAATTAACTCCAAGAGAATGTCTTAACTTTCAGGGTTTTCCAAAATCATATAAGTTCCCTGATGATGTAGGTCAAAGTCAAAGATATAAGCAAGCAGGGAATGCTGTCACTGTCCATTTGGTTAAACGAATAGCAGATTTAATATTAAAATCTTTAGACTAAAAAATTAGATAATTCTGACATCTCTCTCATATCACCTGATTGTATATAATAATTATTTGCATCTATTTTTACATTATAGGAATTTAAAAATTTATTTTTATAAATAATATGCTTTAAATTAATAATCTCTTTCAAGTCTTTTGAGGTAACGAAACCTGGTATATCATAAGATATTTCAATATTTTTAATTTCGTATAATAATTTTTCCTCTTCAACTTGATCTATAGAATTTGAGTAAAATATTCGTAATTTTTTTAAAGTGCTCGAAATATCAGGAAAAATTCTAACAAAGATGAATATATCAATATTCTTTTTATTCAAATTCGGTAAATAATTAGCATCATTATCCCAATCTCCTTCTTCTAGTAATAACAAATTACTAAAATGTTTTGCTGATTTAATTGCAATATTTTTATTTTTTAAATTTAAGTCGTATAAATCCCAAACACCCAATTGATATTTTTTTAGATCAGGCTCGGATATTTCTAAATATTTTTTTTTTAGGGTTTCATAAACAGCGAACTCTGCAAGTTTACCTTGAAATGTGTTTGCAAATATTTCTCCATTTTTTCTTTTTAGAGTTCCTCCAGATCTATAAGATCTATGTTCTCCATCACTTTTAAAAGTCATTCCATTAGTAAAATTATAAATTTCACTGATTAAGTTCTTTTTCTCAAATTTTATTCCTTTAAATGTTTTTTTTGAATTTACGAAAAAAATATCATTTTTCTCATCTAACCTTAAGAATTGCATTAATCTTTTAAATTTTTCCTGACTTAATCGGTTTGATTTTATTAGGGATTATAATTGAGCTTCTTAAGTCAAATCTTGGCCTTCTACTTTGATCTTGTTGATCAGACATTTTTTGATTTTTATTTACTTTAATATTATAAATAAAACTATTAGGAATTAGATAAATCTTATATTCTCCATTTAAATTTCCATTGTTCCACATATCCAAGAAATAAATTTCATCCCAAACGGATTTTGGACCAAAACTTGAAGGTCCTGTTGAAGTTGAACATTTTACTTGTATTCTTTTATCATTTTTATAGTCGAAAGCATCAAAAGATGTACTGTAGCTAGATGTAGACTTAGCACTGATCAATTTTCCAAATCCTAACTCTTTACAAACTATCGACTCAGATAATGCATCAGGAAGATTTAGAATTCTTGTGCCTTTTAGATTATTTTTTATGATCCCATTTAATTGTTTCCATAAATTAAAAGTTTTTTTAAAAATTTTTTGATCTGAAGTCGAAAATATTAATAGTTTTAGTTCTATAGTTTTATTTTTGTGTAAAAATTTATGTGGTTTTATCTTCATGGGAAAAATTGAATTTAATTTAACTTATCTTTTTCTCCCTCAGGGTCTACTACTTCAGATATATTTGATTGTTCTGCTGGGATCTCTGGTATCTGTTTGCCAGGCATAACACCATGCTCATCCTCAAGTTTTTTAATTTGTTTTTCTAGTCCTTGAGACCCCCAAGATTTTGTAACAATATTTTGTAGTTGATTTGCATGAGTTTTATATGATTGTAGTGCTCCTTTGATAGCAGTTTTAACGTCAGAATATTTATCAAATATTTTACTAGCTGATGTTATAATCTTACTAATATTTTCAATTTGTTTTTTTTCACTTTTAATCTGTTCAAAAACTTTAATCATGTTGAGTAGATCGGTAGGGGATGACAAGATAAAGTTTGCTTTTAAAGCTTCAGTTTGAAGTGTTTTATCTGCATCTAGCGTTATGGAATATAAGTTTGTTGCTGGAAAAAAAACAATAACAGATTGTAAAGATTTTATTCCATATAGTTTATTATAATTTTTCTTTACCAAACCTTTAGGTCCAAACAAGTGATTTCTGACTGAGGCTAGATGATCTTTTAGATACTGTTTTTTTTTATTTTCATCTTTTTCATTAATATATTTTGTCCAATGAGTTAATGATACTTTGGCATCTACTATGTAATTTCTTTCTGGAAATTTTAAAAGCATATCTGGAATTACATCCTTATCTTTATTGTCATCAATGTCATAAGTTGTCTGTTTTTTTTGAGGGAAAAAATCTCTATCTTTTACAAGATTTGCACTTGTTAAAAGATTTTCTAAAATTTCTTGATTAAATTTTCCTTGATAAGTGATGTTAGTTGTTAGTTTTTCCCACCAATTCGTATGACGCGCTATAGCTTCATCATGTTTATTAATTGCTTTTTCAGATATGGATTTATATTCAGTTACTCCTTTAGTAATTTCATCAACTTTTTCATAAAGATCTTTGACTTCACCCTTTTTTTCCTCAAGTTGATTAGTTAAGTTTTGTTTAGCCTCTACAGCTGCTTTTATCTCTTCTTCCCTTCTAGCTAAATCAATTTGAGATTTTTTTAATTCTTCCTCTTTAATTTTTAATTCATCCGTTGGCATCTCATCTTTTTTTGGTTTTAATAGAAAAAACCAAACAATACCAAATGCTACAAAACCTACTATTACTCCTAAAATTGCTTCCATAATTACTAGATAATTATTAAACTTAATAGTACAAGATACCACTCGATTCATCATGAAATGGAATAAAAAATACGATTATCCAACATCTTCTAGAGCAACTGTAGATGGAATTAGAAGATATTTATTAGGAGAAAAGAAATTACCTAGTGTTACTTCAATTCTTGATGCAACAAAATCAGAGGAAGATAAAGCAGCTTTAGCAAATTGGAGAGAAAGAACAGGACATAAAGAGGCAGAAGCAATTACAAAAGCAGCAAGTAGCAGGGGTTCTCAAATGCACAACTATCTGGAGTCTTATCTTTTAGGCAGAGAGAATTTAAGTTTTTTTGAAGACAATGAACAATATAAAAAAATGGCTAAGGAGATAATTGATAAAGGATTAACAAATAGATTAGAAGAAATATGGGGCACTGAATGTACTCTTTATTATCCCGAAAAATATGCAGGCACTGCAGATTGTGTGGGAGTTTATGAGGGTAAAGAAACAATAATTGATTTTAAACAAAGTAATAAACCAAAAAAAATTGAATATATAGACTCCTGGTTGTTACAGACCGCAGCGTATTCTCTTGCACATAATATTGTGTATAACTCGCATATTGATGCTTGTGTAATTTTAGTTTGCACTGTAGATAATTTATTTCAAGAATTTAAAATAAAAGGTCCTGAATTAATAACATATCAAAATTTATTTTTAGGAAGATTAAAAAAATTTCATGAGCTTTCAAATTTAAATTAAGTACATATATAAATAACAATGGATAAAATAGTAATATACGATTATGAGACCACAAATAGTACTAATTGGGGATCTATAATTGAAGTTGGTGCAGTTGTAGTAGATAAAAATCTTAAAGAAATTGGAAAATTGAATATTAGAGGCAGAATGCCAGAGGGAGAAGTTCCTTCCGCAAAAGCACTGCTTGTAAACTCTACAAGTATTGATTTACTAACCAAGGGTAATTATTCACATTATGATTTTTTAGGAGCTCTTGAAAACTTCTTTGTAAAAGCTGGTCCATGTATGTTTATTGGCTGGAATAATACAGGATTCGACAGATTCATGACTCAGTATAATTTTTTTAAAGCAAATCGTTATCCTTATATTACTCATTCTTCACCCAATAGTGAACATGATGGTTTACATATTGCAAGAGCTGCCCAACTTTTAAATCCTGATACTCTAAAAACAGGATTAACAGAGAAGGGTAATCCTTCGTTTGCTCTGGAGTCACTTGCTAGAGCTCAAGGATTTGATACCACACAACAACATACAGGATTTCATGATGCTTATACAAGTTGTAAAATTTTAAAGATTATAAAAAGCAAACATGAAAAAAATTGGGAAAAATTTTTAGTAACTGCAACGAAAGCTGGTTGTGAAACTCATTTGAAACAAGAGGAAATATTCACAATAAATGAAATTATACAAGGAAGGGATTTTCCTTATCTGGTGTGTAATATGCATCCAAATTATAATTCACATCCTTTTCATAAAAAATCAAACGACAGGTTTGTCTATGACTTAAGGAATGATCCTGAGCCTTTACTAAATTTATCAGTTAATGATTTAAAGTCCACTTTAGATAAAGCAAAACCAAAAATAATTCGAGTATGTAAAATTAATAAAGCTCCTGTATTTTTAGATAAACAATGTGCACTAGAATTTAAATATCCTAAAGGAAATCCTTACACTAAACTTGGGCTTGAAGTAATACAAAAAAGAGCAAAAATGGTCAGAGAAAATCAAAAGTTTTGTCAAAATATCCAAACAATTTATAGAGAAATAGAAGAAGAAAAAGAGCAAACCAAAACTCAAGAAGATTTATTACCTGAAGATACTTTGTATGAAAAATTTATTCCAAATAAAGATACAGCTTTATTTAAAACATGGCATAGTTCATCATGGGAAGATAAATTAAGAATGTTAGATAAATTTGAAGACAAAAGATGTAGTTGGTTTGGACAAAAAATTATTTATCAAGAAGCTCCACAAATTTTACCACCAGATTTATACAAAAATATAAAAAGTGAAATTGCTAGAAGAATATTAAGTAAAAATAAAGAGAAATGGCAGACTATTGGAATGGCATATAATGAAATTGATACTCTTAGAAATCAAGCAGATAATAGAGATGATGAGGTAGAGCTAAAAAAATTAGATGAAATTAATGAATTTATTATGTCAATTGAAAAAAAATATGAAATTGCCTAATTGACTTTGAATTAGTAATTTATAAAAAGATTAAATGCTAATAGATTTTAAAGACGAAGATTTTGATAACAAAATTAAAAACGAAGATATTTCTGTAATCCAATTTTCAGCTGCGTGGTGTGGGCCTTGTAAAGCTTTGAAACCAATCATGGATAAATTGGCAGTTGAGTATAAGGAAAAATGCAAAATGTATTACGCTGACATAGAAGAAGGTGGGATTAATACTGGCAGTGCCGCTGGAATAAGAGGGGTACCAACTGTAATTATTTATAAAAAAGGTGTTGAAGTAGATAGAAAAGTTGGTGGTGTACCCGAGAGTCACATGAAAGAATTTTTAGAAAAAAATATCTAATTTAAATTCAAAACTTCAGAACAAAGATATAAAGATCCAGTTACCAGCAGTAGATCTCCTTGATTTAGATTTATGCTTTTAATCGCATCTTCAATACTTTCTTTATAACTTACATTTGGCATATTTTTAAATTTTTCTCTTAATTTAAGTCCACTAATTGCATTTGGCTGGTTTTTAATATCTACAGTTGTTATTGAGGTGATATCTCTAAAGTGGTTAATGTATTTTTCGTGTTCTTTATTATCCATCATACCAATAATGATGTGTTTTCTACAATCTAGGCTTTTTAAATATTCATTTAATACTCTTGCTCCATCTTCATTATGATCTCCAGATATCAAAAAAAGATTGTCTTTAACTAAATCTTTTAATTTACCTGATTCAATTTTTTGAAGTCTCGCAATATTATGGATTTTTTGAATACCTTTTTTTATATGATGATCTTCAATGTCTAGATTTAAAATTCGTAAAGTTGCGATAGCTGTTGAAATATTTTCCTGTTGAAATTGACCTAATACATTTGGTCTTGGTAGTTTTAATCCACCAAATTTATCTTCATAATAAAAAAATTCATTTTCTCCATTTGAGAATGAAAAATCATCATTAAAAAAATACTTATTAGATTGATTTTGGTGAATAGTTTTTTTTATCTTTTCTAATGTTGAAACAGGGTATTGTTTTGCAACAATAATATTTGAATTTAAAAGGTTTGAAGTTTTTTCAAAAATAATCCTATCGATTGTTCTCTCATTTTCTGGAAGCCAGTCTAAATGGTCTTTTGATATAGAAGTTACAATACTTGCAAGATTATTTTTTAAGATATTTGTTGCATCAAATCTATGAAATAAGCCTGATTCAATGAGATTTAAATTATTAGGATATTGAGCTGCTTTATAAAAATAACACGCAGTCAAAATTTCAAAGAATGTTATTGGATTATTATCATTTACTTTCTCAACTTCCTCAAATAAAGAGGCTAGTTCATCATCTCCAAGTTGTTGGTTGTTAAAAACAAATCTTTCATTTATTTTTTGAATATGAGGACTGGTATAAACATTACACTTAATTCCTGCCTCCTTTAAAATTGAATAACAAGCTTGAATTGTAGAGTTTTTACCATTTGTCCCGACAATACTGATGGCTTTGATTTTATCCTGAGGATTACCAAGTTTTTCGCAAAGGTGAATAATTCGATCTAAGCTTAGATCAATTTCTTTTTTATGCAATTTTAGAAAGCGACTGAGTATTTTCTGTAGTTTCATCTTGTTCAGTGCTTATAACAGAATTTTTCTTTAACAATATTGACAATAAAGTTCCAATTTTTTCAGCTAGATCCTTTCTTTCAACAATTAAATCAACAAAGCCTGTCTTTTCAACATATTCACTCTTTTGAAAACCTTCTGGTAATTCTTCCTTAACAGTTCCTTGAATTACTCTTGCTCCAGCAAAAGCGATTAGTGCTCCAGGCTCAGCTATATGAATATCACCTAACATTGCATAGGAAGCTGTGATCCCACCAGCAGTTGGGTCTGTTATACAAACAAGATAAGGAAGATTATTATTTTTTAATTCATTTATTGCTAGTGTGGTTCTTGTCATTTGAGATAAAGAAATTAAACTTTCCATCATTCTCATTCCACCTCCTGCACTTACACATAAAAAAGGAGTTTTATTCTCAATTGCATGTTGAATACCGTATAAGAAAGCTTCTCCTTCTGCAGCTGCCATTGATGCACCTAAAAAATCAAAATCAGATGCAACTGCAGTAATTTTAATATCATTGATTACACCACTTACGACCATCATCCCACAATCCATACCTGTTTTTTTTCTGGCAGATTTTAATCTATCCTTATAGGATTTTGAGTCTGTCCAGTTTAAAGGGTCATCTTTTGGGATGGGTGTTTTAAATATTTCGTAATTATCTTTTCCAAATAAAATATCAAATCTTTGTTTAGGTTTTATTCTGTGGTGTTTATTACAATCAGGGCAAACCCACAAATTTTCTTCTAAATCTTTTTTTAATATTGGACCTTTGCAACAAGATGTCCAATCACTATTAGCAATATCTTCTTTGGATGCTCTTTTATGAATGGCAGATTTTATTTTTTCACCTGCTTTAATTATTTTAGTGATCCAATTCATTTTATTTTATTTTTTAATTTTCTTACTAACTTACCTACATTTGTGACAGGATTTTGTCTACTATTTAAACTTCTTGTAATTTCTTTACAAATAGCACTTCCCACTACTAATCCATCAGCAGATTTAAGCTTTCCAATTGTCTTATCTGTAATTCCAAAACCAATAACAATCTCTTTTTTAGGATTAATTTTTTTTATCCTATTGTAATTTTTAAGTATTTCTTTAGGTGATACCTTTAATTTGCCACCTGTAGTACTTAGCATTGATATAAAATAATTCATTGGATGAGAGTTTTGTATAATTTTTTTAAGTCTTTTACTTGTTGTTGTAGGTGATAAAAGTTGAATAAAATAAATTGATTTTCTCTTACATTTTTTTGCGAAATCTTTATTTTCCGGCCAAGGTAAATCTACAACTATTAATCCATTTACTCCTGAGGATTTACATTTTTTTAAAAAATTGTTATCTCCATATTGAAAGATCATATTATAGTAACCCATCAATATAATAGGCTTGCTCTTGTTGAATTTTTTAAAATCTCTGACAATTTTAAATATGTCATTTAATTTAATACCTTTTTTAATTGCTCTATACGCGCTAGTTTGAATTTGGCTTCCATCTGCAACAGGAGTATTGTGAGGCACACCTACTTCTAAAATATCTGCATTTTTAGATATAGATTTTAATATATCTAAAGATTGTTTTTTTGAGCTATCACCAGCAACAGTGTAGGTTAATAAAGCTGGTCTATTTTCTGCTTTTGCTTTTTTAAATGCAACACTAATTGGATTTAACATATTTTTTGCCTAATCTTTTCTCTAAAATTCCACGATCCTTGTAAGCATCACCACAACTATTAATTACTACCACTGTATCTTTACTAAGTTTTTTTGCCTCTTTAAGTGCAACAAAAAAAGCATGGCTTGGTTCTAAGGAAGGTCTTAATTTTTCAAATTTAGTAACAAGCTTATAGGCGCTAAGGGCTTCTTCATCGCTAGCTGCAGTATACCTCGCTCTCTTGGTATCCTTTAAAAAACAATGAAGTGGAGATATTCCTGGATAATCAAGTCCTGCTGAAATCGAATCTGTCTCTTCTATCTGTCCATCAGAGTTTTGATTAACATATTGTGCTGCACCATGAAGAATACCAATTTTTGAGCCATAGGTTAAAGGCGCTGCATGTTTTTTACTTTTTTTAGGTCCACCTGCCTCTACGCCAATAAACTCAACTTGTCTTTTATCATAATCCATAAATTCATTCCAAAAACCAAAGCTTGAACTTCCGCCTCCTACACAATTGTATAATTTAAGTTTTTTTGGAATTGCTCCAAACTCATCAATTAGTTGTGCTTTTAACTCTCTTGAAATTTGGCTAGTGCTCCATCCACATATTCGAACAAAAACTGCTGGTCCAACAGTACTTCCAACACACATTGCTGTTGTATCACAATTAGCAACCCAAAATCGCATACATTCTGATACAGCATCAACAAGCGTTTGACTCCCTGAATAGACGGGTATGACTTCAGCTCCATTTTTTTTAATTGCTTTTACATTTGGCTGTTGTCTAGCAATATCCTTTGCGCCCATAAATATTTTGCATTTTAAACCAAACTTTTTAGCAGCCATACTCAACATTTTCCCAGCATATCCAGCACCTGTATCTCCACATATAATTTTTTTACCAGATCGTTTTGCAAGCAAACAGTGAACAGTGGCGTTGTAAATTTTATGGGCTCCTCCATTAGCATCCGATACAACTTTGGACCAAATTTGAGCACCACCAATGTGATTAGTAAGATTTTCTAGTTTTATAAATCTCGTAGGAGATCCAACCCAATTTTTAAAGTACTTATCTCTTTCGTTAATAAATTTTTTATCTTTTTTTAACTTATTGAATAAAACTTCCAAATCTTCGATCGGTTTTTTTAAAGTTTCAGGAACAAAGTTTCCTCCAAATTTACCACCCCAAAATCCAAGTGAATTTCCTTGATCAATAACTGGAACTTTTTTTTTAAGTTTCATATTTTCTTAAATAAATTTAACAATTTATCAATTTTATTAATATCTTTTTTTCCATTTAGGTCTTCTAATGCTCCACTGAGATCAATAATAAAGTCTTTATTCTTTAAATTAGGTATATCATCTATTTGAATATTTCCTGCAATCATTTTATTTAATTCACTTGGTACATCATCTAGCAAACTGTGATCAAAACTTTCAGATTTATCGTATCCTTTTGAATCAAACAGAATAATATCTGATATTTTTGTGTAATTTTTATATTTGATAACATCATCTTTATTAGAAATAGTGAGTGCTGTGATAATTTTTTTTTGAAATTTTAATTTTATCTCTTTTGTTCTCTCAGGATTAACATCATAAAGTTGATAATAATCAAAATTTAGATTCTTGATTTTTTCCAGGATTTCATCATTTGGATTTACAAGCACTGAGACAAAATTGACTTGTTTTTTATCTATATTTATTAAATCCTTTAATTTTTCAATTTCAACAAACCTTTTACTTTTTTCATAGTTTGTAATGAAACCTATCATTGTTGGTTTATGATTATGACTTAAAATATAGTTTAAGGTTTCAGGATCCGAGACCCCACAAATTTTTAAACCTTTTATCATTGACTTAAGTGATCGATTAAATTTTGAATATTTTTCTTTATATTCCCTTTAGTTATTGGTCTTCCCATTACAAGCCAGTCGCTACCATTTTTATAAGCTTGTTTAGGTGTTAAAACTCTTTTTTGATCATGTGATTTTGAACCAAACCTTATTCCAGGAGTAATAATTTCTTTTTTAAAAACTTTTTTAACTATTTTCACCTCTTGTGCACTACATACGATGGCATCCAATTTAGCTTTGTTCGCTAGCTTTGCTTGGTGTAAAACTAATTTCCTCACATCTTTACTAAAGCCAATTTCTTTTAATGATTTAGTATCTAAAGAAGTGAGCATGGTAACACCAATGAGTTTAATTTTTCCTGAAACTTTTTTTGTTGCTTTTAAAGCCTCTAAACCAGAACTTATATGTATTGTTAAATAATTTATTTTTAAATCTTTAATTGCTTTAACTGTTGATACACAAGTATTTGGAATATCATGAATCTTTAGATCTGCAAAAATTATTTTATTTTTTAATTTAGATAAGAAAGGTCTACCTCTTCTAGAATTGAGAAATTCAAGTCCAAATTTATAACCAATTTTTATTTTTGAATTTTGTGTTTTACTAATTATTTCTCTTATTTTTGATATATTACTACTATCGCAGGCTACAAAAATTTTACTCTTTTTCATTATTTAACTTTTTAAACAATTCCCTAGACATTTTCCATTTTATTGTTTTTTTTTTGGGAACGCTAACTTTTTGACCCGTTTTAGGGTTTCGTCTAATTGAAGCTTTTTGAATGTTTGTTCTGAAAGTTCCAAAGTTTCTGAACTCTACTCCTTCACCTCTTTTGAGAGCTTCCTTTATTTCTTTAAGAATTATTTCTATTATTTTATTTATATCTTTAGTTAAAAAATTTGGGTAGGATTTTTTTAATTCTTTTATAAGCTCTGATTTTACAATAGCCAATTTAATTTTATTTTTTTTTCTTTTTTAGATCCTCGGACAATGATGAAAAGGGTAAATTTTTTCCTGATCCCTCTGCACCATATTTCTCTAAAGCTTCTTTTTTCTCTATTTCCTCTAGAAGCTTGATACTAAGGGTTACTTTTCTTTTTTCTTTATCTAGGTCTGCAATTGCACAATCAATTCTCTCTCCACCAGTAAATCTTGAAGTTCTTGTGTCAGCAGAATTTATTGCAATATTAGATTTTTTAATTGGAAAATCCATTTCGCATCCCTCAGGTCTAACAATTAAACCTTTAGCGTCTGTTGAAATGATTTTGACTGTAATTGTTTGATTAACTTTTTTGTCTTTAAACCAATCAAATGGGTCTTGCTGAGTTTGTCGATGACCTACTCTAATTTTTTGGTCTTGAACTTTTATTTCTAAGACTTTAATTTTAATTTTATCCCCCTTTTTATAGTTATTCAATTCTTGTTCACCATTATTTGAATAGGTTAAATCATTGCAATGTAAAAAGGTATCAATTTCTAAATCTGCAACTCTCACAAATAATGAGTACTCATTTTTATTTACTACCTCACCCTCTACGATAGTTCCTACTGGAAATCTTTTTTCAAATATTTCAAAAGGGTTTTCTAAAGTTAATCTATGTGAAATGGCCACTCTTCTTTTTTCCTTATCAATCTCAGTTATTACACAATTAATAATATCATTGACTTTAAACATTTTTTTAGCAGAAGCATTTTTCTTGTTCCAACTAAGCTCGCTTGAGTGAAGTAGTGTTGTAAGACCAGGTTCTAATTCACAAAATGCGCCGAAGTCCATTATTTTTACAACTTTAACTTTATATTCTTTGCCTAATTCATAATTTTCAATATGTTCAAAAGGATCCGGTGATAATTGTTTTACACTACAACCTACTTGTAATTTTTCTTTATCAACCGATATGACTTTCAAGTTATGTTTTTCTCCAATATTGAAAACTTCATCAGGATGATTAACACGAGAATAAGATATCTCTTGCAAATGTACCAGCACATCTAATTCTCCATTAACATTAAAAAAACATCCAAAACTGCTGTAACCTTTTACTTCTGCATCTTTAATAATGTCACCAATCTTATATTTCTCTATAATCTTTGCTTTATCTTCTTTTTTAAAAGATGAAATTATTTCTCTTCTTGATACACACGCATTACCCCTAACTTTATCCAACTTAATTAAAGCAAATTTTTGTGGCTCATTCATCAGGTGGCTAATATCTTTAAGTGGTTTGTCACTAATTTGAGATCCAGGTAAAAACATTAGAGAGCCAGTATCTATGTGCTCTACAATACATCCGCCTTTACATTTTGATGTAATTTTACCCATAATCGGTTCTTTTTTTTCGTAAGCTTCAACTAGTTTGTCCCAACCTTTGATTTTTTGAGCCTTGTTAGCTGAAACTAAGACTTCACCATTCTTGTCCTCAATTTTTTCAAGTAACACTGATATTGTTTCGCCTAATTTAATTTTATCTTCCAAGCCCATACTTTTAAGCTCATTGATGTCTAGCACAGGTTCACTTTTTAAGCCTTCAACAAAAAGAAAAACAAATTTATCTGTAATTTTGTTTATTTTTCCATCAATAATTTTACCTTCTTCTATTTGAGTTTTTGAGAGTTTAGAATTGAGCAACTTTTCAAATTCTTTTGATGCAGGGTTTGTCAAATCTTTGTAAATTTCCATTAATAACTTAATTTTTTGTCTATAATTTTTTTAATTTTTAAAAAACACGCTCTTTTAGTTAAATTTGTAGTGTTAATCAATATAGAATCTTTAGTTTTTTTAAGTGGGGCTATTTTTCTAGAATAATCTCTTTTATCACGTAATTTAATGGTTTTTAGCACCTCTTCAAAAGATATTTTCATTTTAAGTTTATTTAACTCTTTATATCTTCTTTGGGCTCTTGTTTTGATATTGGCTGTAATAAAAAATTTAAAGTCAGCATCAGGAATAATATTATAAGTAATATCTCTTCCATCAAGACAAGATCCAGAATATTTTTTTGGAGGAGAATAAGCAAGTTTTACTTGGAATTTATGTACTAAATCTCTAATCGATTTTTTTTTTGCTATTATAGATGCCTCAATACCAATTTTATTTGATAATAAATTCTTTTTATTCAAATCTTTTATTTTTAATTTATTAATTTTTTTTTTTGCAAAATTGAGGTTAAATTTTTTTGGATTTTTAATCTTATGCATAGCGAGAAACCGATATGCTTTTCCGGTGTCTAAATATAAAAGATTGTAATGTTTTGATATTGACAGAGCAATAGTCCCTGCTCCTGCAGCGGCTGGTGAATCTATTGCAACTTTAATAAATTTTTTTTTATTCCTCATTTTTTTAACATGTCAATAATTTCTAAAAAATTTGGAAATGAGGTTTTTATCGCATCCTTATCATGAATATGCCATTCCCCACCAAAAGATAATGCAGCTATAACACTTGACATAAAAACTCTATGATCTTTTAAGTATTTTTGAATCACAATTTTTTTTTTAATTTCTAATCTTGGATTACCGAATATTTTGATAGAGCTTTTTGTTGTAATAATTTTTACTCCCATCATTTTTAAAATTTTTGAACCCCATTTTAATCTTGGACTTTCTTTTTTATTTAGTTCATTCAAATTTTTAAAAAAAGATATTCCCTCTGCTTTAGCGGCAATCAAAAAAATAACTAGAAACTCATCTATAGCTCCACTATTTAATTTTGATGGACAATTAATAGATTTTAGTTTTTTAGGACTGCTAACAAAAATATCTGCTATAGGTTCCCCTTTGTATATTTTTTTATTAAATAGTAAAATTTTCACTCCCATTTTCTTTAATATTGCAATAATCCCAATTCTAGTTGAGTTAACATTTATATTTTTAATTATTATTTGAGAATTTTTAGAAAGTGCTGTGAGTGCAATAAAAAAAGCTCCTGAACTAATATCAGAAGGGACATGGTATATTATTGGTTTAATTTTGTTTACTTTTTTTATTTCTATTAAGTCAAAATTTTTTCTTTCTTTTATTTTGATGGGTAATTTTAAATATTTTAAAAGCAGTTCTGTATGATTTCTAGATTTTTTTGCTTTAATTATTGTTTTTCCGTTTGCTTTTATTCCAGCAAAAATAACACTACTTTTACATTGAGCTGAGCCTTTTTTTTCAAAAAATTTTATCGGCTTTAAATTTTGTGAACCTTTTATAATTAATGGTAAATTACACTTATTATGAAGTTTAAATGAAGCACCAAATTTACTAAGCGGATCTGCTATTCTTTTAAAATCTCTATTTGATAAACTTTTATCACCAACAATTTTTATTGGAAAAGGTGTATCAATCAAAATTCCGGAGATTAATCTTCCAAGTGTCCCAGAATTTTTTGCGTTTATTACAAGGTTTTTTTTGTATTTTAATCCTTTGATACCTACACCATGAATCTTACAAATATTTTTGTTTATCTTAACTTTTACACCCAACTTTCTGACAGCCTCAATAGCTGCCAATACATCTTCTGACATTAATAAATTTTTAGCTTTTGAGACTCCATCGGCAATGGAGGAAATAAGCACCCACCTAATACTGATGCTTTTATCACCAGGAATCAAAATTTTTTTATTAAATTCAGAAATCCTTTTTTTTAAAATAATTTTATTTGGCATTAAGCTTTAATTAAATTTAAAACTATTTCCAAAATATGCATTTTTAGCATTAACATCTTTTACTAGGTTTGATGGTGTATCTTGTGCAATTACTTTACAATTACTTAAGATCATTGCAATATCAACACATGCTAATAAATCTCGTGCCTGATGATCACATATGCATATTGTAATTTGACTTTCTTGTTGTAAATTTACTATTATTTCTTGTAACATCTTTATTGTTAATACATCTAAAGCCGCGAAGCATTCATCTAATAAAAGTACTTTTGGATTGCTTAAAAGAGATAGAGATATAACCAATTTTTTTTTTTGACCTCCTGATAAAAACTTTGCCTTAATGTTTTTTATATTTTCAAGTTCAAATTTTGATAGTAAATAGTCAATTCTTTCTTGTCTTAAATTCTTATCTTCTATTACAATTTCACTTATAGCTTTTAAATTATCATGGAGAGTTAAATCATGAAAAAATCCACCATATTGTGGAACATATCCCACTTGAAATCTCTTAGTTCTCATATAAATGGGGTATTTGGATACATCTTCTCCATTAATTTTAATTTTTCCATGTTTAGGGTTTATAAGACCTGTTATTAAATTAAAGATAGTAGATTTTCCTACACCATTTGGCCCTAGCATACCAAATATTTGACCCTCATTAATTTTAAAACTTATATTGTCTAAAATAATTCTATTTCCATAAGCCAAAGTTACATTTTCGAACTCTATTATTGATTTAACTTTTTTATAAGATTTAATTCTAAATTTCTTAATTAAAGCCATGTTTAATTCAATGATTTAATATTCACTTTCTTATTTTCTTCGTGCATAAATATCTTTAGATCTTTTTCTTTAATATCTACCTCAATTACATCAGCCCGAAGGGAGCTTTGATTATTTTTTAAAGTAACATCTTTAGAGATAATTATTAAGTTTTTATCCCATGAAAAATCAAGATATTTTCCCTTAATTACGTTATCCAGGTATGTAATTATTACATTTTTTGAAAAAATAGTATCATAATTATCAGTGTTATATTTGCCAAAGTCAGATGAGATTTCTATTAATTCATAATTTTCTAATCTTATTGTTGCGTTTACAGCTTTTAAAAAAATTAAATTATTATAATTTTGATCTATTGTTCCCTCCTCAGCCTTAACAAAATACTCGTTTCCTTTATTATCTTTAGCTGAATAACTCACATCTTGAATTATATTTAAACTTATGATTTTTTCCTCATCCTGCTCTATATTCTCTGTTTGAATTAATTCTATTTTTTTTTTCTTTTCAATTAATTTTTTTTCATTATTTGATTTGAAATAGAAATAAATTAAAAGTGAAAAAAAAAAGATTATAAAAGAAGAACTAATTATAATTTTTTTTTTCATTAAGAAATATTTGATTGTAATATATTATGTATATGAATTACTCCTATAGTTTTAAATTTATTCTTTTTTTCGTAAACACATAAAGAAGTAATTTTTTTGCTATTCATAAGAGATAGCGCTTTTGCCGCTAAAGCATTTTTATCTATTCCGATGGGATTTTTCGTCATTATTTCTTTGACAAGAGTATTGTGAATATTTTGATTTTTTTGACCAAATCTTCTAAGTTCTCCATCAGTGATTATACCTTTTGTGTTATTTTTTTTATCTCTTACTAATAAAAAGCCTAATTTTTTGGAAGTCAAAGTTTTTAAAGCATTTTTCATTTTTAAGTTCTCATTAACAAAAGGAATTGCATTATCTTTAAGCATAATGTCCTCAACAGTTTTTAATTGTACACCTAAACTTCCTGCCGGATGGATTTTTTTAAAATCTTTTTTGTTAAATTTTCTTTGTTTCATTGTTGCTATGGCTAGTGCGTCACCTAATGCTAACTGAGAAGTTGTACTTGAAGTTGGTATAATACTTCCTGCTTCAATTGCTTTTGGTATTAAAAGTTTGATATCAGAGGATTTATAAAGCACAGAATTTTTTTGTGAAACTATACCAATTAGTAAAATTTTATTTCTATTAGCAAATTGAATAATATTTTTTAGTTCGTTTGTTTCCCCAGAATTACTAATTAAAATTAGAATATCTTTCTTTGAAATACTTCCCAAGTCTCCATGTGATGAGTCGCTTGCAGATAAATTAAATGATGGAGTACCAACTGATGAAAAAGTTGATGCAATTTTATTCGCAATTAATCCACTTTTTCCAACACCACATAAAATTACTTTTGACTGACATTTTAATATTTGTTGAACAGCTAAATCAAAAGAGGTACTGATGCTTCTCTTTAATTTTACTAATGCTTTGATTTCAAGATCAATTACTTTTCTAGCAACATTAATAAATTTTTTTTTTTTCATTTAGTGGGACCATATATCATCCTTGAATAATGCCAAATCAAGTTCTACTCTGGTTTTTAAAAATTTAAGACAATCTTTATATAAATCAATTCTTTTTTCTCTCTCTAAAATTTTATTTAATTCATTATGAATTTTATGAAGATAAATTACGTCATTAGCACAATACTTCATTTGAGCAGGTGTTAAATCACCCCCGAAATCTGAATTTTGAAATTGTTTACTAATATCTATATTTACAAATTCCTTTATTAATGTTTTTAGTGAGTGATTATCTGCATAGCTTCTTGCTAAACGACTTGCAATTTTTGTATCTAGAATATTATTTGTATCTGTTTTTAAGTAATATTTAATATGAGCCATGTCTGCTCTACCATAATGAAAGATTTTTGTGATTTTTTTATCTCCTAATATTTTTATTAAATTAGGAGCTTTATAACTTGATCTATCCAGTTGAATTATATGTGCATCAGAATTACCTGACGAAATTTGTACTAAACATAATGGGTCTCTTCTGACATTTAGACCCATAAACTCTCCATCAACAGCTATTACATTGCCTAAATCTAAATCATCTGGTAAGTCATTTTTGTGAAGTTTGATATCAATACTCATTTTTAAAGACTTATATATGAAAGGAAAAAATTGTCTAATTTTTGGTGGAAGCGGTCAAATTGGACGTCATCTAATTAGAAAGTTAACAAAAAATGACTATAAGGTTATTGTTGTTACCAGAAACATTCACCAAAAAGGACACATCATAAAAACCCAGGGTAATGCTGGTTATATTGATATTGTTGAGGCAAATATTTTTGAAGAAAATAAAATTAAAGGTTTATTTGAAAGGGCAGATGTTTGCATAAATTTAATTGGTATTTTGTATGAAAAAAAAAGAAGTTCTTTTAGAAGTATTCATACTTTATTGCCATCTCTCTTAGCAAAACTTTGTAAGCAAAACAATTTGAAACATTTTATTCATTTATCAGCATTAGGTATTAACGAATCAACAGAATCCAAATATGCTCAAAGTAAGCTAGATGGTGAAAAAGAGATATTAAAAAACTTTCCTTTGTCTACAATTTTAAGACCATCAGTTGTTTATTCTGTCGATGATAATTTTACGACTAACTTTATGACACTGTTAAATAGGCTTCCAGTATTTCCACTTTATTATAACGGACAAACAAAATTTATGCCCATTCATTCTTCTGATTTAGTAGATATTATCTACAATATAATCTCTAAAAATATCTATTCTCAGATAATTGAGTGTGCTGGCACCGAAACACTGACGCTAAAGGAAATAATAGAAAAATTATTAAATTTAATTGATAAAAAAAGAATTTTATTACCCGTTCCCTTGTTTTTTGGAAAATTATCAGCAAAATTTTTTCAATTATTTCCCAAACCATTACTTACGGAAGATCAACTTAAACTCTTAAAATATGATAATGTCGTATCAGGTAAATATAAGACAAATTCAGATATTGGGTTTCCAGCTAAATGTTTATTTGAAAAAGAAGTAGAAAAATATTGTTATATGTGGAGACAAGGTGGACAATTCTCAAAAAAAAATATCTCTTAGTAAAAGTTAATTAAAATCTTTAAGCAGATTTTATTTTTTTTTCTATAAATTCTGGCACTTCCTCTTTATCAGTGACTTCATCTTTTTTACCTTTAGGTTGATAAGCATAAAGTAAATGAAGTTTACAATAAGAAAAATCTTTTAATGATGTCCTTCCGCAAAAATAAAACCCTTTTTCATTTGGATGACCAATCGGCCATTTACAAGAGTTCTCATCTAATTCCTCGAGTGTTTTAGGATTTTCAGGCTCAAAATCTTTTTCAATAATTAGAGATTTAAATTTACTTCTTCGTCCCCTTTTTAATTTTAAATTTTTATTATCAATTGAACTTTCAAAACTTTCATTAGAGGTTGCAGATCTAGTTTTTATTTTTGCAGAGAGATTTAGTCTGTGAGCTTTACCTATTACTGCATTTCGACTAATACCACCTATTATTTCTGCAATTTGACTTGCCGTATTGCCTTTACCCCATAATTCTTTGAGTTTAGCTACTTTTTCATCTGTCCAACTCATAATAGATCTATATTTAGTGTTAAAATATAATACTTATACAATATACTGATATAAATTTTATTAAAACAAGTAATTAATCTGAGTTATCAACAAAAATTATCCAACAAGTAAAATAGAAATATTCAATCCTGACTTGTATATAATATTATTGTTTATACAAAGTTTTAAAATAATAAAATTTATGAGTTATTTGGCAAAAAATTATAATAGAAAAAAAATTTCATTTGTAAGAGGCAAAGGATCTTATCTCTATACTGCAACCGGAGCAAAATATTTAGATTTTGTACAAGGCATTGCGGTTAATTGTTTAGGCCATGCTAATCCAAAATTAATTGAAACTATAAATAAACAATCAAAGAAGCTCTGGCATGTATCCAATGCTTTTCAAATTCCTGAGGGAGAGAAATTAGCGAAAAAATTATGTCAAAAAACTTTTGCAGATTACGTAATTTTTCAAAATAGTGGTGCAGAAGCTACTGAGGCTGCTATTAAAGTTGCGAGACGATATTTTTATTCAATTGGCAAACCAAATAAGACAAAAATTTTGTGTGTAAAAAACTCGTTTCATGGGAGAACTTTAGCCACAATTTTTGCAAGCGGATCTAAGAAAATGACAGAAGGTTTTGGACATGTAGGTGGTTTTGATCATTTCATTTTTGGAGATCACAAATCTTTAAAAAAAAAGATAACTAAAAATACAGCTGCAATTATGATAGAACCTATAATGGGTGAGGGTGGTATTAAAGTTGTTCCAGATTGGTGTTTAAAAGAATTGAGAAAATTATGTAATAAAAAGAAAATATTACTTATTTTAGATGAAGTGCAATGTGGTATTTCAAGATCAGGTAGTTTTTTTGCATTTGAAAAATCAAAATGTATCCCCGATATAGTGCCAATTGCAAAAGGTATTGGGGGTGGGTTTCCAATCGGAGCAGTTTTAATGAATAGAAAAGTTGCTGCGGGAATGACTCCAGGAACCCATGGCTCTACTTTTGGAGGAAATCCATTAGCAATGGCAGTTGGAAATGTTGTAATGGATATAGTTTCAAGTAAGAAATTTTTAAATAACATTAACAAATTATCCAAATATTTTTTATCAAATTTAAATCTTATTAAGAAAAAGTATCCCAAAGTTATAAAAGACGTAAGAGGGAGAGGTTACTTAATAGGAATTCAACTCTACAATGATCAAACAAAATTTATTAAAAAACTAATGGATAAAAAGTTATTAACAATTAGGGCTGCAGAAAATGTTATACGTATTTTACCTCCGTTAAATGTCAAAAAAAATGAGTTAGATCAAGCTCTCAAAATTATTGACAACGTCTGCGCGAAACTAAAATAAAATGAAACACTTTATTAATCTAAAAGATATTCCAGCTAAAGATCTTAGAAGAATTTTGATTGACGCAAAAAAAAGAAAAAAAGCAAGAAAGAATCTTAACAATCTTGATCACGATAAAGGTACGCCTTTAAAAGGAAAATTATTGATACAAATGTTTGAAAAATCAAGTTTAAGAACTCGCTTGTCTTTTTTCTTAGCTATCTCCCAACTTTCTGGTCGAACTTTAACACTTAGACCAGATGAACTGCATTTATCAAAAGGAGGTGAAAGTATTGAAGATACTGCTAAAATATTATCAAGTTTTGGTGATGCTTTCATGTTAAGAACCGATAATGATGAAAAGTTGGAAGAATTTAAAAAGCATTTAACAATTCCAATTATAAATGGATTAAGCCCGTCCTCTCACCCAACACAAATCTTGTCAGATGTATTTACTGTTGAGGAAATTAAAAAAAAACCAATATCAAAATTAAATATTACTTGGATTGGAGACTCAAATAATGTTCTAAATTCTTTGATTGCTGCTTCAACCAAATTTTCTTTTAAATTAAAAGTTGGTTGTCCAAAAAAATATCAACCTAATAAGAACATAATGAATTATATAAAAAAAAATAAAAATAAAATTACGATTCACAATGATCCAAAAAAAGCAGTTGAAGGAGCCGATGTAATTTTTTCAGACAAAGTAATATCAATGAATGATAAAGTTAATAAAAAAAAAAAATTAAGGGATTTTAAAAATTTTAAGATTAATAAAAATCTTCTAAAAAAATGTCCAAGAGCTATATTCTTGCATTGTCTTCCAAGAGGAAGCGAGGTTGATGAAAATGTTTTTAAAAGCAAACAATCAAAAGTTTGGCTACAAGCTTTAAATAGAGTTCACGTACAAAAATCGATACTACTTTATTGTCTTGGTAAATTAAGGTAAAGGAAGTGGGTTGTCAGAATTTTGATTCAAATATAAAATAACCGATGCTCGATCTTTCTCTTTTTTCAATCCAGCGAAAGCCATTTTAGTTCCCTTAATCCATTTTGCTGGTCTGATTAGGTAACCATTTAATTCTTCAAAGGTCCAATTCTTTCCATATTCAGCAAGTGCTTTAGAATATTTATAATCGGAGACAATACCAACTTGTCTGTTAACTACATTGTAAAGTGCAGGACCAATATTATTTTTCCCCCCTTTGACAATAGAGTGACATGCAGCACATTTTTTAAAAACTTTTTCTCCGTGAGCAATATCTGCCATTGCCATCAAGGCTGCAATATCAACTTTTTCTATTGATATATCTGATTTAGTTTCTGTACTAGCTGTTACTGTTTCTTCTACCTCCACGATATAAGCTGGGGTTTTGGGTTTTTCTACATAAAAAATAGCATCAGAAAGTTTTCCAATACCAATAATGATTAGAGCAACCAATAAAATAGCAGCGATAATTTTGTTTAGTTCAAATGAATCCATTTAATTAAAATATTTTGAACATATAACACTATAAATTTAAAATTGCTCATATATTTTGATGTACAATTTTGCCTCTGTTTATATTGTGCTCATAGTTAAAAAAATAATGAAAACTTTAGTAATAATTCCCTCTAGATTGTCTGCGCAGAGATTGCCAGGTAAACCCTTAATGAAAATTAAAGGATTGTCTATCATTTCGCGTGTTTTTAAAAAAGCAGAGGAAGCAAATATTGGAGAGGTAATAGTTGCAGCAGAAGACCAAGAGATAGTTGATGATGTTAAACAAAATGGTGGACAGGCAATTTTAACAAAAAATAAGCATAAATCAGGTACAGATAGAATTTATGAGGTGTTTCAAAAAATTGATTCCACAGATATTGATTTAGTAATGAATCTTCAAGGTGATGAACCTTTAATGAATATAGATGATATTAGAAACTTGAATAAAAAGATGATTGAAAGTTCCTCGAAATTTGGAACTTTAGCTTCCAAAATTCAGGACAAAGCTCTATTAGATAATCCAAATGTAGTTAAGGTTTTGACCAAAGAAAATTTAAATCAAACAAATTTTCCGGAGGCATTAAACTTTATGAGAAATATTACTGAAGAAAAAGAAAACATTTATCATCATCTGGGTATATATTCATATAATAAAGATACTCTTGAGAAATTTGTTTCTTTAAATCAATCTACTAATGAGATCAAAAATAAACTTGAGCAACTTAGGGCGCTAGATAATAATATAAAAATTAATGTTGCTTTTGCGAAGTTTGCCCCTATAGGTGTAGACACAGAAGAGGATTTAGAAGCTGTTAAAAAAATCATGGAAAACAAATCTTAATGAGTAAAATTTATTTTCAAGGTACATTCGGCGCCTATTCACATCTTGCAGCATTATCAATTTTTAAAGATGCTGAAATTATTCCATGTAAAACTTTTGATGAATGTTTTTTAAAAGCCTCAAAAGACGATAATTCAAAAATTATTATTCCAGAGTCAAATAGAATTACAGGTAATATTGGAATTGAATATTTAATCTTTAAATATAGACTAAATATTTATTCTGAATATTTTCAGAAAATAGAACATAACTTATTAGGTTTACCAGGCACGAAAATTTCAGACATAAAGGATGTTTATTCTCATGGACAAGCACTTTCTCAATGTTCTAAATTTATTAAATCAAATAGCTTAATTGAGCATGTGAGGGCTGATACAGCTGGCTCTGCAGAAATGGTTTCAAAAACAAAGGATAAGACAAAAGCTGCAATAGCTTCATCTTTGAGTGCAAAAACATATAATTTAGAAATAATTAAAAAAAACATTGAAAATGAAAAAGGCAATCTAACTAGATTCTTAATTATGGGAAAAAATATATCTCAACCAGAATTTGGGAATAAAAAATATATTACATCTTTTTTATTTAAGCTTAAAAGTAAACCTGCAGCTTTATACCAATCTTTAGGTGGTTTCGCTATTAATGGAGTGAATTTAACAAAACTGCAAAGTTATCCAGAAAAAAACACATTCGATTCTTTCTTTTTTTTATGTGATCTTGATGGTCATATTGAGGATGTAAAAGTTCAAAAATCCCTAGAGGAATTAGGATTACATTGCCAAGATTTTCACGTCTTAGGTGTTTTTGAGGCAGACAAAATAAGAGGAAAATAGAAAATAATCTTTTCTTGTAGACTAGAAATTATACCTGCTATAATAGTTTTGGGGGCTAGGGCGTTTGCTTCATGAAAACGGTCAGGGAAGAAATTCAGCAGCCGAACTAAAAGTGGAACGGGTCTAGTCTCCTCATTTAATTATGAATAAAAATTCAAAAGTATTAGCGCTTAAATATAGACCGCAAACTTTCGATCAACTGATTGGCCAGGAAGTCATTGCCGAAACTATAATTAATTCAATCAAAGCAAACAAGATACCTAACGCCTATCTTTTGACTGGGATTCGTGGAGTTGGTAAAACAACAACTGCTAGAATTATTGCAAAGGCGCTTAATTGCTCAAAGGGAATAGACAATTTATGTAAAAATGATTTTTGCGAAAATTGTGAACCAATAATTAATTCAAGTCATATAGATGTTATGGAAGTTGACGCCGCTAGTCATACAGGAATTGATAATATTCGTGAGATGATAGATCTTTCAAGATATGCACCAACTACAGCCAAATATAAAATTTTTATAATTGATGAAACTCATATGCTATCGAAACAAGCATTTGCGGGGCTTCTTAAAACATTAGAGGAACCTCCTCAATATGAAAATGGTGGTGGATTAAAATTTATTTTTGCAACAACAGAAGTTAAAAAAATTCCTGTTACCATAGCATCAAGATGTCAGAGATTTGATTTATCTAGGATTAAGTCTTCTGAATTATTTGAATTTATAAAAAAGATTAAAGATAAGGAAAATGGAAAAATAACAGATGACGCTATAAAGCTCTTAGTAAAAATTTCAGAGGGTTCTGTCAGGGATGCTTTATCACTATTAGATAGAGCGTTATTAAGTTTAGATGAAGGAAAAGAACTAGACTTAAATTCTGCTCAAAAAATTTTTGGATATTTTGATAAATCACAATTAATTGATTTATTTGAACTAATCTTAAGGGGCGAAGAAAAAAAATCCATAGAAATTTACAGACAAATTTATGAACAAGGGGTTGAACCGAAGGTATTTATAAATGACTTTTTAGAGCTGGTTTATTATTTTAAAAATATTAATTCATTAAATATAGAGAGTACGAATTTTACTTTAAATGATGAAGAGTTTTCAAAAATAAAAAAAATTGCCAACGAAATTAGTGATGAAACATTAATATTATTTTGGCAGTTTACTTTGAAAACTCTTGGGGAGTTAGAAATTGTTAACAATCAGAATTTATCAGTTGAAATGTTTCTAATTAGATTAATGTATTTAAAGTCCTCAGTAAATAAAGAGCACTCACTTTTGAGCAAAAATAAAATTGATCAATTTAAAAAGCAAGATGATGAACAAATCATAGTGAACAAAAAAAAAAATGAAACAATTAGTCAAGTTAAAAATATTTCACAAGAGCAAGAAGTAAAAATCGAAAATAATAAAGGAATTAAAGCATGGGAAAAGCTAAATGTAAATTCATTTGGCCAACTTTTAAAAATTTGTAATGAAAAAAAAGAGATTAAACTTAAGTATGAACTAGAAAAAAATGTAAATTTAGTTCATTTTGAAAATAATCGTATTGAAATATCTTTTAATGATAATCTAGATAAAAATTTCATTAAAGATTTATCTTTAAAACTTTTTGAATGGACCGGAGACAGATGGATTATCACATTAAGTAAATTAAAAGGTGAGTTATCAATAAATGACAAGCAAAAAAATCAAAAAATTAAAAATATTAATTCTGCTAAACAATCTAAATTATATAAAAATTTAATAGAAAAATTTCCTGATGCAGATTTGATTGACGTCAACCCCAAAAAAGAAAATGATTAAATGACAGATTTTACTAAAATATTAGATAAAGCCAAAGAACTTGAGGCAAAAATGAAAGAAAGTCAGGAAAATATTAAAAAGATTAGAGTAGAGGGTATATCAGGAGCTAATTCAGTTAAAGTTATTTTGGATGGAGAGGGCATAATGCAAAAAATAGAAATTTCAGATGAAACATTAAAAGAAAATAAATCTGTTTTAGAGGATTTAATTTCTGCTGCTCACAATAATGCAAAATCAAAATTAAAAGAAAAAACTAATGAAGAAATTTCTAAAACAGCTGGAGGATTTGGAATCCCTGGCTTTAAGTGGCCACTTTGAATATGCAAAATGTTAATGAGATAGACGAACTAATAAAGATAATATCAAAACTCCCTGGTCTTGGACCCAAATCTGCTAAGAGAATTGCTCTAAAATTAATCAATAATAAAGATGAACTTGTTAAACCTATGGCCAACATATTAGTTCAAGTTTATAAAAATGTATCAAGATGTAATTCATGTGGATCTTTAAAATCTAATCTCCAAGATTGTGTTAATTGTGTTAATCCAAAGGGGAATTTCAAAAAGATTTGTGTAGTTGAAGATATCGCAGATCAGTGGTCGATTGAAAATTCAAATATATTTCAAGGATATTTTCATATTTTAGGAGGAACAATTTCCTCTTCAACACAGAGAAAAGAGGATTTATTAATTAACTCATTGGTTGAAAGAGTAAAAAGAGATGATATAGATGAAGTAATTTTAGCAACTAGTGCCACTGTTGAAGGTCAAACAACAGCATTTTATATTCAAGAAAGTCTAAAAAAAACAAAAGCTAAAATTACAAGACTAGCACAAGGTTTACCTGTTGGCGGAGAAATAGAAACTCTTGATGATGGAACATTATTCTCTGCTTTCAAAAATAGATCTGAAATTAATTCAAGCTAGATTTTTTTTCTATTCTGTTTAAATGCAGAAGAGGCTCTGTATAACCTGATGGTTGATCTTTTCCTTTAAATATCAAGTCGCAAGCTGTTTTAAATGCTAAAGAATTTTCAAAATTATCTGACATTCTTATATAATTCCTATCATTCTCATTTTGTTTATCCACAACTTTTGCCATGGCTTTCATGATTTCTATAACTTGAATTTTTGTTGTAATTCCGTGATGTATCCAATTGGCAATGTGTTGTGACGAGATCCTCAATGTAGCTCTATCTTCCATAAGTCCAATATTATTTATATCAGGGACTTTTGAACAACCCACTCCTTGGTCAATCCATCTGACAACATAACCTAGCAGTGTTTGTGCCGAGTTAGTAATTTCCTTATTGATTTCATCAACTGACCAATTAGGTCTATCAGCCACAGGAATTGTCAATAGATCATTTAGTTTAGATTGTTCACGCTTCATAATTTTTTTTTGTTCATCAAAAATGTTTATTTGATGATAGTGAAGAGCATGTAATGATGCTGCAGTTGGGGAAGGAACCCAAGCACAATTTGCACCAGCTTTTAAATGATTTATTTTTTCATCTAACATTTCCTTCATTTTATCTGGCATTGCCCACATACCTTTACCTATTTGTGCCTTACCTGAAAAGCCACATTTAAGACCAATATCAACATTATTATTTTCATAAGCAGAAATCCATCTGGATGATTTCATATCCCCCTTTTTAATCATTGGACCAGCTTCCATGGAGGTATGCATCTCATCACCAGTTCTGTCTAAAAATCCAGTATTTATAAAAAAAACTCTATTTTTTAAAGTTCTTATACACTCCTTTAAATTTGCAGAAGTTCTTCTTTCCTCATCCATAATACCAATTTTGCAAGTATACTTTTGTAAGCCAAGTAATTCCTCAACTTTGGAAAAAATTAAGTCGGTAAATGCTGTTTCATCTGGTCCATGCATTTTTGGTTTAACAATGTAGATTGATCCAGTTCTTGAATTTTTCTTTTTTTTAAAGTCGTGCAATGCAGCAGTGGTTGTTATAAAAGCATCCATTATTCCTTCTGGCACTTGGCTACCATCATTTAAAATTATTGATGAATTGGTCATTAAGTGGCCTACATTTCTAATTAATAGTAAACTTCTTCCATGCAATTTAAGGCCTTTTCCTTCTTTAGAAATGTAGCTTCTGTCAGGATTAAGTTTTCTCTCCAATTTTTTTCCATTTTTTTCAAATTGTACTTTTAGATCCCCCCTCATTAGACCTAGCCAGTTTCTGTAACATGCTACCTTGTCTTCAGCATCAACTGCAGCAACACTATCTTCATTGTCACAAATTGTAGAAACCGCAGACTCTGCTATCACATCACTTATTCCGGCTATATCATGAGCGGCACTAAATGCTTTTGGATTAATTATAATTTCAAAATGAAGGTTATTATTTTTTATGATTATTGCCGTTGGCTTATTTACATCACCTCTGTGACCTACAAATTTATTTTCATCTTTAAGTTTATACTCTTTATCTTCTTTTAAAATTATAAGATTTTTATCTTTTATTTTAAGTGCAGAAATATTTTTCCAACTAGTCCCATCAATTGGAATATATTTATCAAAAAATTCTCTGACATATTTTATTACCTCTTGCCCTCTATTTGGGTCGTATCTTTCACTCCCCCCCTCTTCTGACTCAATTATGTTTGTACCATATAAACTATCATATAAACTCACCCATCTAGCATTAGCTGCATTGAGAGTGTACCTAGCATTCATTATTGGAACGACTAGTTGAGGTCCGGCAATTTGAGTAATTTCATCATCTACATTTTTAGTCTCTATTTTAAAATCTGATCCCTCTTCCTTTAAATAACCGATTTCTTTTAAAAAATTTTTATATTGCTCAATTTCGATTTTATTTCCTTTATTTTTTATATGCCATTCATCTATTTTTTTTTGTAAATTCTCTCTAATTTGGATTAGTTTTTTATTTTTAGGCGCTAAATCGTGTACAGCATTATCAAAACCCGCCCAAAATTTTTCAGAGGAAATATCTAAATCTTTTAGTAGTTCATTATTTACAAATGACAGCAATTCATCTGAAATTTTTAAATTGTTAACATTTTGATAATTTTTAGACATAAATAATTTCTAAAACCCCCATAAAACTAAGTCAAATAATTAATAGTAGCATTGACATTTTGTTGTCAATTTCCATAGTTAATATCATATTATATGAAAAATTATCTAAACTTTGAAAGTGATATAAAAAATTTAGAAGAAGAATTAGACAAACTAAAAGATCCATATAATCAAAGTGGACTTTCAGAGGTAGATACACAAAAAATTTCTCAGATACAAAACGAGATAGATGAAAAATTAAAAATGGTATATTCAAACCTAGACCCTTGGCAAACTACAATGGTAGCTAGACATGAGGATAGGCCAAAGTCAAAATTTTTTATAGATAATCTGTTTGAAGATTTCATCCCTTTATCAGGGGATCGTTTTTATGGCGAGGATCTTTCAGTGCTATGTGGGTTTGCAAAGTTTAATGGTTTATCAGTTTTAGTTATCGGACAGGAAAAAGGAGAGGATTTAGATTCGAGAATCAAAAGAAACTTTGGCATGATGAGACCAGAAGGTTATAGAAAGACTATTCGGCTAATGCATCTAGCGGATAAATTTAATATACCAATCATATCGTTTATTGATACTCCTGGTGCTTATCCTGGTGTTGGTGCAGAAGAAAGAGGTCAGGCAGAGGCAATCGCAAAATCAATAGAATGTTGTATGAAATTAAAAGTTCCAACGATTGCAATTGTTATTGGGGAAGGTGGCTCGGGAGGTGCAATCGCATTAGCATCATCTAACAAAGTTTTAATGTTAGAAAATGCGATTTATTCGGTTATTTCTCCTGAGGGATGTGCGACAATTTTATGGCGAGATCCAAAAAAAATGCTTGATGCAGCTAAAGCAATGAAGCTTTCAGCTAAAGATTTACTAGAGCTCGAGATAATAGATGAAATTATACCAGAGCCATCTGGTGGTGCACACAGGGACAAAGATTTGATACTTGAAAGTGTTAGAAACACTTTAAATAAAAATTTAGAAAATTTTAAACAAATGTCCCCAGAGGAAATATTTGATGGTAGAAAAAATAAATTTTTAAGAATAGGTAGAGGTAAAGGATTTATGAGTAATTTAAATGAATTAAGTTCGCTAAATTCGGATAAAAGTAATTTTAATCACTTTTTAAAAACCAAAAAAATATTTGTTGCAGGTGTTGGGTTTACAATTTTTGTTTTAGGACTAATTCTTTATTTTTTATAAAGCTCCACAGCATCGCTTATATTTCTTACCAGACCCACAGGGACAAGGTTCGTTTCTACTTATTTTTTTATCAATCGCTTTTTTAAAATTCTCTTTATTTTTATTATTATCCACGTTTTTAGTTTGTGATTGAACCAAGGTTAGATTCATTAAGATTGTTGTAAAATCTAGTTTTAATCTGTTCAACAAACTTTCAAATAAGTGAAATGCTTCTTTTTTATATTCCACTAAAGGATCTCTTTGACCATAAGATCTTAGTCCAATAACTTGTCTAAGCTGTTCTAAATATTGAATATGGGATTTCCAATTAATATCAATAGTTTGTAAAAAAATTCTTTTTTCTAAATCTTGTGATTGATCTTTACCCAACAATTTTATTCTTTCCTCTCTTGACTGTTTAAATTTTTTATTTAACGAATCCCTTAAGTCTTTGTCATTACAATTTGTAAGCTCCTCCAAGTATGAATATATAAAATTTTTACCTAAAATTGATTTAAGTTTGTTTTCAAAATCAGTGCTTTTAGGATTGGACTTTTTCTTTATTTTAAGCTTAATGAGATCATCAATTATTTCGTTTAAAAAACTATTAGAATAATCAAAAATTGTGTCACTATTCATGGCATCTTCTCTTTGACTAAAGATTACATTTCTTTGGTCATTTAAAACGTTATCGAATTTAATTAATGTTTTTCTTATGTCAAAATTCCGAGCCTCTACCTTTTGCTGAGCTCTCTCTAAAGCTTTATTTATCCAAGGATGATCAATACTTTCTCCATCTTTAAGACCAAGTTTTTGCAATATATTATTCATTGAGTCTGATCCAAAAATTCTCATCAAATCATCTTCAAGACTTACATAAAAGATTGAATTTCCTTCATCACCTTGACGACCCGATCTACCTCTTGCTTGATTGTCAACTCTTCGAGACTCCATTCTTTCAGTTCCAATTACAAATAATCCACCAAGTGATTTAATTTTTTCTTTATTTAACTTTAATTCTTCATCTGGCATTGAGCCTTTTTTCCCACCAAGCTGAATGTCTACTCCTCTACCAGAAATACTGGTAGTTATAATTACAGAATTTTCTTTGCCAGCGTTTGCGATTATTTCAGCTTCATTTTCATGATTTTTAGCATTAAGTACTTCATGTTTAATATTCTTTTTGTTTAATAGATTTGAGTATATTTCAGATTTATTAATACTAGAGGTAAATACCAATAAAGGTTGACCTTTTTGGTGGCACTCTATTATTTTTTTAATGATAGCATCATTTTTTTCAGTCTCTGTTCTAAATATTTGGTCATTAAAATCATTTCTTATCATTTTTTTATTAGTTGGAATGACAACGACTGGAAGATTATATATTTCAAAAAATTCTTGAGATTCTGTTACTGCTGTTCCAGTACAACCAGAAATTTTATCATATAATTTAAAATAATTTTGATAAGTAATTGAAGCTAAAGTTTGATTTTCAACTTTTATAGGAATTCTTTCTTTTGCTTCTAAGGCTTGATGAAGTCCATCACCAAATCTTCTTCCTTCAAGAATTCTACCGGTTAATTCATCTATAATTTTCAACTCATCATCTTGAATGATGTAATCTTTACCTTTTTGAAATAAATGATTTGCCCGTAAAGCTTGATTTACATGGTGGACCAAACTCAAGTTTTCAGGATCATAAAAGTTGTTATTTTTTAAAATTCCTGCATTTGAAAAAATTTTTTCAATATTGTTTATTCCATCATTGGTAAGAAGTACATTTTTGTCCTTTTCATCAACCTCGTAATCTTTTTCTTTTAAAAATCTGATTAATTTATCTATAGCCAAATATTGGGTTGTTCTATCCTCTGCAGCTCCAGAAATAATCAGTGGTGTTCTGGCCTCATCAATTAAACAGGAGTCTATTTCATCAACTATAGCAAAAAAGTGTTCCCTTTGTACCATTTCATCTTTTGAAAATTTCATATTATCTCGTAAATAATCAAAACCTAATTCACTATTAGTTGCATAAGTTATGTCACAATTATAATTTTGCTTTCTTTGAGAGTCGTCTTGATCATTGTTTATGTAACCAGATGTTAATCCTAAAAAGTTATAAATCTCACCCATTTCCTGAGAATCTCTTTTAGCGAGGTAATCATTTACTGTTACGATGTGAACCCCTTTTTCATTAAGAGCACTAAGATATGCAGCAAGAGTAATAGTGAGTGTTTTTCCTTCACCAGTTTTCATCTCAGCAATTTTAGATTCTTGTAGGACTATTCCACCTACTAACTGTACATCGAAATGTCTTTCTCCTCTTTTTCTTCTTGAGGCTTCCCTGACTAATGCAAAAGCTTCAGGCAATATCTGCTCAATTTTTTCTCCTTTTTTAATTTTTTCTTTAAATTCGATGGTTTTTTTTGGAAAGTCCTCATCTTTTAAATTTTTGATTTCCTCTTCTAATAAATTAATCTTGTTTACAGTTTTAGCAATTCTATCAAGTTCTCTTTGATTATTGGATTTAATTAGTTTTGAGAAAAAGTTAAGTGGATTTAGCATCAGTTTTTGATTTATTATTTACTTATAACCATTTATATAATCATTAAATAATTATTTTAAATAGAATGGGTATTAATTTTACAAATTTTCTATCATCTAAATCAAAAAGCAAGAGATTAAACGAATTTCAAGATCTTGATCATATTGATGGTGTAGCAATTTCTACGATTAATGCAGACTTATATAATAGTTCTCGAGATGATTTAGTCATGTTTTATTTTAGAGATGGAGTTAATTATGCGTCTGTCTATACCCAATCTAAAATAATTTCTGAAAATATAAAATGGAATTTAAATCAAAAAGCTAAAAAAATTTTTTCATTAATAGTAAACACAAGAAATGCTAATTGTTTCACTGGAAAACAAGGTTATAAAAGTCTCGAAAAAATTGCAGAAATTATCTCTCAAAAATTAACACAAAAACAGAAAGAGGATGAAGATCAACCAAAAAAAATTAATTCAAAGGAAATAATTTTTGGATGTACAGGAACTATTGGTGAGATTTTTCCTGAGGAAAAAATAATCAGTAAAATTCCTGAACTAATTAAGAAAATAAAATATACACAAAATAAATATATCTGGATGAAGTCCGCATTGGGGATAATGACTACTGACACACAGCCTAAAATGGCAATGGAGGAATGTTCAATTGGTGGAAGTGATATAAAGATATTTGGGGTTGCTAAAGGCTCAGGTATGATACAACCTGATATGGCTACAACCTTAGCATATATTTTTACTGATGCTGATTTACCAAATGATGTACTTAAAAAACTTTTAAAGAAAAATATTTCTAATACTTTTAACGCTATCAGTTGTGATAGTGATACTAGCACTAATGATATGGTTTCAATTTTTTCAACAGGTAAATCAAAACATCCTAAAATTAAAAATGCTAATGATGAAAAAATTAAAAATTTTGATATTGCTTTAAATAAGGTTTTATTAAATTTAGCCAAAAGAGTTGTAGCCGATGGTGAAGGTGCTTCAAAATTTATAACTATTAATATCCAGGGGTGCAAAAATGAAGATGATGCAAAAAAAATAGCTTTCTCAATTGCAAATTCACCTTTAGTAAAAACAGCTATCTCGGGCGAAGATGCCAATTGGGGCAGAGTGGTAATGGCAATAGGAAAAGCAGGTGTACAAATTAAACATGAAAAATTGTCTATTAAATTTGGTGAGACAAATATTGTTTCTAATGGAAAGCTGAATTCTAATTATAATGAGGATGAAGTATCCGAATATATGAAAAGTGATAGCATTGATATTAATGTTGATATCTCCTGTGGTTCCAAAAGTTTCAAAGTTTACACGATGGATTTGACAAAAAAATACATTGAGATTAATGGAGATTATCGAAGTTAGATTTTTTATATTGAAATTTATAGAACTATTACTAAATAATTTTCATGATCAAATATAAGCTGATTTGCAAAAATTGTGATTTCTCATTTGATAGCTGGTTTGCTTCATCTAAAGAGTATGAAAAACTTAAAAGTAAAAATTTTTTAAATTGCCATAAATGTAATTCTCAAAAAGTTGAAAAAACTTTAATGGCTCCTCAATTAATTAATAGAATTAAAATCAATAATCTTGAAAAAAAGAACATAAAATTAAATGAGATAAAAAATAAGATTAAAGAGTATCAAAAATTTATCAAAAGTAATTTTGATTATGTCGGTGAAAATTTTGCTTACGAAGCAAGATCATTGCACTATAATAAAAAAAATAAGAAAAAAGGTATTTATGGCACAGCTACAAAAAATGAAATCCAAGAACTTAAGGAAGAAGGAGTTGAAGCTGAAACGATACCATGGATTGAAGATAAGAGTAATTAAACTTTATTAAATTTTCCAATATAATTAATGGATTTATCTGAGCTAATCGACCATTTGTCGGTAATAATATTAAACTTCATTCCGTCTAGATTTTGTAATTGAAGACTATATTTTTTAGAAATTTTAATTAAGTCATTTGGATCTATAAATTTATCCCATTCGTGAGTTCCAATCGGTAGCCATCTTAAAATATACTCTGCACCTATTATTGCAAACAGATAAGATTTTAAAGTTTTGTTTATTGTTGCAACAAACATTATACCCTCTTTTTTTAAAAGCGACGAACATGATTTTAAAAAAATATCAACGTCTTCAACATGTTCAATAATTTCCATATTCAAAATTACATCAAATTTTCTATCTATTTTCAAATTTTCTGGTGAGGCAGTTACATAATTAATTTTTAAATTATTCTTTTTTGCATGAAGTTTTGCAACTTGTATATTTTTTTCTGATGCATCTATGCCAGTAACCTCCGCTCCTAATCTGCTCATAGGTTCTGATAGTAAACCACCACCACACCCAATATCTAATAATCTAATCTTTTGTAATGGCTTATCTGAATTTTCAAGTTTAAAACTATTAATTATTTTTTCCTTTATATATGAAATTCTAATAGGATTAAATTTATGTAATGGTTTAAATTTACCAGTAGGATCCCACCATTCTTCTGCAATTCTAGAAAATTTCTCTATTTCTTTTTTATTTATTGTGCTAGTTTTCATTACAAGATTAACAATATATTGAAGATGTATTTAATCAATAAATTTTAATTAAAAATATTTATCATGAAAATTGTGGTATTAAAATTTGGTGGAACATCAGTTGGCACAATTGAAAAAATTATAAAAGTTGCTGATATTATCATTGAACATATAAAGAAAAAAAATAGAGTAATAGTTGTTTCTTCAGCTATGAGTGGTGTGACAAATGATTTGATCAAAAAATCAAAACAGATTAGTAACAATTTCATAGATTCCGAATATGATGTTTTAGTATCATCAGGTGAGCAAGTCGCATGCTCCTTGATAGCTGGAAGATTAAACCACAAAGGTTTCAAATCAAGATCTTGGCTAGGTTGGCAAATACCGATTTTTACTAGCGGTCCTTACACAAACTCAAGAATTCAACAAGTGAATAAAAATAAATTATTAAGATTTCTTAAAGAAGGAGGGACTCCTATTATTACTGGCTTTCAAGGGGTAAATAAGAACGAGAGAGTAACCACGATAGGAAGAGGAGGTTCAGATGCAAGTGCAATTATGGTTGCAAAATCCTTTAAAGCACAAAGATGTATTATTTATACAGATGTAGAAGGTGTATATACCACAGATCCAAATAAATTAAAAAAAGCAAAAAAAATTAAAGTAATTTCTTATGAAGAAATGTTAGAAATGGCATCTTTAGGTGCCAAAGTTATGCAACCTGTTTCAATTCAAGATGCGAGATTAAATAGAATTGAAATTGAGGTCAAATCTTCATTTATTAAAAAACCTGGAACATTAATTACAAAAAGAACAAATATTAGTGAAAATAGAATTATTACAGGAATTTCCTCAACACACAATGATGCAAAAATTACTTTAGTTGGTGTAAAAGATAGACCCGGTGTAGCAGCATCAATTTTTAAACCTTTATCAATTAATTCTATCAATGTCGATATGGTGGTACAAAATATATCTCCAAATGGAAAAGAAACTGATTTAACTTTTACGATTAAAGCTGAAGAACTAAACAAAACAAAAAAAATAATTCAAGAAAATAAAAAAATAAACTTTAAAAAAGTGTTATATCAAAAAGGAGTGTCAAAAATCTCAATTATTGGTGTTGGAATGATAACAACGCCCGGAGTTACTTTTAGAATGTTTCAAGCTTTAGCAAATAAAAAAATTAACATTCAAGTCATATCAACATCTGAAATTAAAATATCTGTTTTGATTAATAAAAAAGATGCTAAAAAAGCATTAGCTACATTGCATAAAGAATTTAAATTACAAAAATAAAAAAATGAGCATCAGACCTTTTAGAGATATAACGAGACGAAAGACCAAAACTATCAATGTTGGCAATGTTAAAGTTGGAGGTGAAAATCCTATATCAGTGCAATCTATGACTAATACTTTAACGTCAGATATTAAGAACACAATTAAACAAATTCAAGAAATACAATCTGAGGGAGCTGACATTGTTAGGGTTTCTTGTCCTGATGAGCCATCTTCGAAAGCACTTAAAGAAATTACTAAACATGTTGATATTCCTATAGTTGCAGACATACATTTTCATTATAAAAGAGCAATTGAAGCTGCAAAAAATGGAGCAAGTTGTTTAAGAATAAATCCTGGAAATATTGGAGATAAAAAAAAAATTATTGAAATAATTAAATCTGCTAAAGATAATAATTGTTCAATTAGAGTGGGCGTTAATGCTGGTTCATTAGAAAAAGATATATTAGAAAAATTTAAAGAACCTTGTCCAGAAGCACTGGTAGAAAGCGCAATAAGAAATATTAAAATTTTAGAAGATATGGATTTTTCAAATTTAAAAGTAAGCGTTAAATCCTCTGATGTTTTTTTATCAGTAGAAGCATATCGTCAGCTTTCAAAGAAAATAGATTATCCACTTCACTTGGGAATCACTGAAGCTGGTAGTTTTATATCAGGGAGTATTAAATCCTCAATTGGTTTAGGAATTCTTCTTAAAGAGGGCATTGGAGACACCATAAGAATATCTCTCTCTGATGACCCCGTTAAAGAGGTCACGATTGGAAATGAGATACTTAAATCCTTAAATTTGAGAAATAGAGGCGTAAAGATTATTTCCTGTCCATCTTGTGCAAGGCAGGGTTTTCAAGTAATCGATACAGTGAGGATTTTAGAGGAAAAATTATCACACATAAAAACTCCGATTACACTCTCAATTATTGGATGTGTTGTAAATGGGCCGGGTGAGGCCGCGATGACTGATGTTGGAATTACAGGGGGTCAAAAAGGAAGTAATATGCTTTACCTCTCTGGAGTTCAAAGTGAAAAAGTGATGACTGAGGATATGATTACTAAAGTGATTCAAGAAGTTGAAAAGAAAGCTTCCGAATTTGAGAATAATAAGAAATGATACCAGAAAAAACTATTGAGGAATTAATTTCTCGACACTCTTCACTAGAAAAAGACTTAGCATCAGGAAATATAGACAAGAAATTGTTTGCAGAAAAATCAAAAGAATATTCTGATTTAAATGAAATTGTTAATAGCGCAAAGAAATATGCTTCATATAAAAATGATAAAATGGAACTAGAAAAAATTCTAAATGATAAAAATTCCGATGAGGAGTTAATGAATATGGCTCATTCTGAATTAAGTGATCTTAACTCACAATTTGAGAAAAATGAGAAGAAATTAAAATTATTTTTACTACCAAAAGATGAAGCTGATAAAAAAAATGCCATTATAGAGATAAGAGCTGGAACTGGCGGTTTAGAAGCAAGTTTGTTTGCGGGTGATCTGTTCAAAATGTATGAAAAAATTTGTAATAAAAAAAAATGGTCATTGGAATTAATATCTATTTCGAGAAGTGATGCAGGTGGATTAAAAGAAGTAATAGCATCAATTAAAGGTAATAATATCTATTCAACTTTAAAATATGAAAGCGGTGTACATAGAGTTCAAAGAGTCCCAGATACAGAAACTCAAGGTAGAGTTCACACTTCAGCTGCAACTGTTGCTGTATTACCTGAGGCAGAAGAGGTTGATTTAAAAATAAATGAGACGGATTTAAGAATTGATGTTTTCAGAGCCGGTGGTCCCGGTGGTCAATCTGTTAATACAACTGATAGTGCAGTAAGAATAACTCATATACCAACTGGCTTGAGTGTTTCACAGCAAGATGAAAAATCTCAACATAAAAATAAGGCAAAGGGAATGAAAATATTGCGAGCAAGATTATATGAGTTAGAGAGAACTAGAATAGATCAAGAAAGATCGGCAGATAGAAAAAGTAAGATTGGCACTGGAGATAGATCTGAAAGAATTAGAACTTATAATTTTCCACAAGGAAGAGTCACAGATCATAGAATTAATCTAACTTTACATAAGTTAGAAGAATTTTTGGAAGGAGAAGCATTTGATGAAATAATTGAGTCTTTATCTTTAAAAGCACAAGAGGAAAGTTTGAGCAAACTTTAAATTATGGATATACAAAGTGCATTAAAAAAAGGAAAATTAATTTTAACAGATAATAATATCATATCAGCAAAACTAGATAGTGAAATTTTAATGTCTAAAGCAATTAGAAAGAATAAAAAATTTATAATTTTAAATTTACATAAAGAAATAAAAAAAAGGGACCTTGAATACTTTGACAAATTAATTCAAGAAAGAGCTAGGAGGAAGCCGATAGCGCAAATCATAAAAAAAAAAGATTTTTGGAAATATGAATTCATCGTAAATAATAATGTGTTAATACCAAGACCAGATACAGAAATTTTGATTGAACAAGCTCTTAAATTAGTAAAAAATAAAAACCGGCTACAAATCTTAGATATTGGAATTGGTTCTGGTTGCATTTTAATGTCAATTCTGAAAGAAAAGAAAAATTTCATTGGAACTGGCATTGATATAAGCAAAAAATCATTGCAAATAAGCAAGGTTAATGGTCAAAAATTGAGAATAAATAACAGATTGAGATTATTTAAATCAAATATTGACAATTTCAATACAGGCAAATATGATTTGATAGTATCTAATCCTCCTTACATAAAAAAAAGTAATTTGAAATGTTTGGAAAAAGATATTGGTTTTGAGCCTAAACAAGCATTAGACGGCGGGTTAGATGGTTTATCAGAAATCAGGAAAGTTATATATAAATCGTCTGAACTGATAAAAAGAAGTGGTCATCTCATAATAGAAATAGGTTTTGATCAAAAAAATAAAGTAAAAAAAATATTACGTGATAAGGGGTTTTGTATTAAAAAAACTGTTAAAGATTTATCAAATCATGATCGCTGTATAGTAAGTATTAAAACTTAATAAGATGGTTACATTTAGAAACAACAATGGACGAAGAAACAACTTTCGAAGAAATGAGAGAAATTTTAAGTCTAATGGTGACAGAAATAAATTTAATAATAGTTTTTCAACTTCTGAAAATTTTCAAAGAAAATCTCCAGGGAGAAATAATCATAATGCGCCTAAATTAATTGAGAAATATAATAACTTAGCTAGAGAAGCCTTATCAACTGGGGATAAAATTTTATCAGAAAATTATTTTCAGCATGCAGATCATTTTACGAGAATATTAAATGAGAAAGGGATTCAAAGAAAAATGAGTTTCAAAAATAAGAATTTAGAAGAAACCACCGATGTGAATGAAAATAGAGAAAATAAAGAAAACTCTATATCAAATGAAAAAGATAGTGCTGAAGATAAACATTCAGAAATTAATTAATTCAGACCAATTATTTTTTCGGACTTTAATACGTCCAATTTGATTCTTTTTGTTTCAAAAATCTTTCTTTCATCTCCTTTTAAAATTTTCCCTGATGGCAACTTTAGTGTTTGGGAATTTATTTTTTTTCCATTGACTATCACCTCATAATGTAGGTGTGGTCCAGTTGATTTACCAGTAGACCCAACATAGCCAATAGTCTGTCCTTGTTTTACCCTTGTTCCTTTTCTTATGCCTTTAGCAAATTTTGACATATGTGCATAAACAGTTTGATAAGTAGAATTATGTTTTATTACAACACAATTGCCACCACCTCCACACCATCCTGCTTTTTTTATCACTCCATTACCAGATGCCATGATAGGCGTTCCCATTGGTGCAGCAAAGTCCGTCCCCCTGTGCATTTTATTAAATCCATCAATTGGATGTTTTCTCATTCCAAAAGGTGAAGATAGTCTTGCACCATTTATTGGTGTTTTCATTAATGCCTTTTGAACACTTTTTCCACTTTTATCATAATGTCCCTCACTGTTTTTTGAGTCAAAGTAATATAAAGAGTTATCTTCACCACTTAGTTTTAGATTTGCATAAAGAATATTACCTGTTTCAATTACATTTTTTTTATCATCTAAAAAAACTTCATACATAATTTGGAAACTATCTCGTTTCCTAATATCTCTTTGAAAATCCACTTGAAAGCCATAAATTCTAGCAAACTCAACTATAATTCCAGCTGGGATTTTTTGATTTGAAGCCGATTTATAAAGACTTTCTAAAATAATACTTTCATCATAAATTATATTTTTATTAAGTTTAGTAACTAAAATCCTTTGATCAAATTTATCATTCTCTTCTTTTCTAGAGAGATAAATCTTCTGTGTATTTGAAACCTGAAAAACAAATTCTTTTACTACAGAGCTAGTTTGATCTATTGTAAAACTAAACTTCTGATTGATATTTAATTTATTTAAATTAATTTGTTTACCTAACTCTTTTTTAATTTGTTCTATCTCTGAATTTTTTACTGAGTATTCTTCTAGTATATTATGAAATGTTTCACCTACGCTTATTTCATGTTCAATTTTTTTAAATCGTGGCTCAAGATTGTCTAATACTTGATTAAACGATTTTTTAAAGTAGACGTTATCTAATAAATTCGAGTAATTATTAAAAATATTTTTCTTATTGTAATTATAGTAAGAGGTGAAAGATATAGTTATTGCGATAAGCAAGCCAAGAGCGAATATCTCTAAGTTTTTTTTTATTTTTAGCTTAATTTTTTTTAACATCTAAATTTATTGAAGTTTTTAATAATAATTTATGAATTTACAAATATCAAAAAAAACCCTTTAAAATAAAGGGTTTTTATTGTTTTTTTTGATCTTAAAAGCTTGATTTCCTTTAATTTTAGCCTATAAGCATCAAACTTCTCATTAAAATTATTGTTAAACAATAAGATTATTGATGATTTTTGAGCCTTTTTTGCTCAATTAGCTATTTTAAAATGTAAAAATTTAAGAAGAGAAGTGTGGACGGTTAAGGTTACCAAAATTTGTCGTACACACTTCAACTTTATATAAATTTTATTCTTAGAATTTATATAGAAGCTAGTGTGCGCCGTTTTTAAACTTGAGAGTTTGATCATGGCTCAGAACGTACGCTGGCGGCACGCCTAACACATGCAAGTCGAACGAAGTAGCAATACTTAGTGGCAGACGGGTGAGTAACATGTGGGTATCTGCCCTTTGGCCTGGAATAACACGAGGAAACTTGTGCTAATACCGGATAAGTCTTTACGGAGAAAGCTTTATGCACCATTGGATGAGCCCGCACTTGATTAGTTTGTTGGTGGGGTAATGGCCTACCAAGACTTTGATCAATAGCTGATTTGAGAGGATGATCAGCCACATTGGGACTGAGACACGGCCCAAACTCCTACGGGAGGCAGCAGTGGGGAATCTTGCACAATGGAGGAAACTCTGATGCAGCGATGCCGCGTGAGTGAAGAAGGCCCTTGGGTTGTAAAGCTCTTTCGTCGGGGAAGAAAATGACTGTACCCGAATAAGAAGGTCCGGCTAACTTCGTGCCAGCAGCCGCGGTAATACGAAGGGACCTAGCGTAGTTCGGAATTACTGGGCTTAAAGAGTTCGTAGGTGGTTGAAAAAGTTGGTGGTGAAATCCCAGAGCTTAACTCTGGAACTGCCATCAAAACTTTTCAGCTAGAGTTTGATAGAGGAAAGCAGAATTTCTAGTGTAGAGGTGAAATTCGTAGATATTAGAAAGAATACCAATTGCGAAGGCAGCTTTCTGGATCATTACTGACACTGAGGAACGAAAGCATGGGTAGCGAAGAGGATTAGATACCCTCGTAGTCCATGCTGTAAACGATGTGTGTTAGACGTTGGAAATTTATTTTCAGTGTCGCAGCGAAAGCGATAAACACACCGCCTGGGGAGTACGACCGCAAGGTTAAAACTCAAATGAATTGACGGGGACCCGCACAAGTAGTGGAGCATGTGGTTTAATTCGAAGATACGCGCAGAACCTTACCAACACTTGACATGTTCGTCGCGACTTTAAGAGATTAAAGTTTTCGGTTCGGCCGGACGAAACACAGGTGCTGCATGGCTGTCGTCAGCTCGTGTCGTGAGATGTTGGGTTAAGTCCCGCAACGAGCGCAACCCTCACTTTTAGTTGCCATCATTAAGTTGGGCACTCTGAAAGAACTGCCAGTGATAAGCTGGAGGAAGGTGGGGATGACGTCAAGTCCTCATGGCCCTTACGTGTTGGGCTACACACGTGCTACAATGGTATCTACAACAGGAAGCGAAACAGCGATGTTAAGCAAATCCTTAAAAGATACCTCAGTTCGGATTGCACTCTGCAACTCGAGTGCATGAAGCTGGAATTACTAGTAATCGTGGATCAGCGTGCCACGGTGAATGCGTTCCCGGGTCTTGTACACACCGCCCGTCACACCATGGGAGTTGGTTCTACCTTAAGGCAAGGTTTAATACCCTTGACCACGGTATAGTCAGCGACTGGGGTGAAGTCGTAACAAGGTAGCCGTAGGGGAACCTGCGGCTGGATTACCTCCTTTCTAAGGATGAATAAAAGTAAAATTTTATTCTAAATAATATACATAGGTTAATGTTGACCGTCCTCATTTCTCTTCTTAATTAGTGTTTCTCTTGCATGGGGGCCGGTAGCTCAGTTGGTTAGAGCACACCCTTGATAAGGGTGGGGTCGAAAGTTCGAGTCTTTCTCGGCCCACCAAATTAAGATTAAGGGGGATTAGCTCAGCTGGGAGAGCGCCTGATTTGCATTCAGGAGGTCAGCGGTTCGATCCCGCTATCCTCCACCAAACACTTAGTTATAAAAAATCGTAAATAAAATAATTAATATCAATATCTATATCCGAACATTAGTAATGTTATTAGCTAATGTTCAAAATAAAAATTTGATTCAACACAGAATTTTTTTCTGTGCATAAATCAAGCGTTTAAGGGCGTGTGGCGGATGCCTTGGCACTGAAAGCCGAAGAAGGACGTGATATACTGCGATAAGTTTCGGGGAGCTGTATGTAAGTTTTGATCCGAAAATTTCCGAATGGGGAAACCCACCACTTTATGTGGTACTTTAAATTGAATACATAAGTTTAAAGAGACAACCTGGAGAACTGAAACATCTAAGTAACCAGAGGAAAAGAAATCAATTGAGATTCCGTTAGTAGTGGCGAGCGAAACCGGATTAGGCCAGCAGTTTTAATAAAAAAATTTGAATAGTTTGGAAAAGCTAACCATAGAGGGTGATAGTCCCGTATAAGTAATGTTTATTAAAATTCATGAGTAAAGCGGGACACGTGAAATCCTGCTCGAATATAGGGGGACCACCCTCTAAGCCTAAATACTCTTCAGTGACCGATAGTGAACTAGTACCGTGAGGGAAAGGTGAAAAGAACCCCTATTAGGGGAGTGAAATAGAACCTGAAACTGCATGCCTACAATCAGTCGAAGCTCTTTTTAGAGTGACGGCGTACCTTTTGTATAATGGGTCAGTGACTTAATTTATTTAGCAAGCTTAAGCCATCTAGGTGTAGGCGTAGCGAAAGCAAGTCTTAATAGGGCGAATAGTTAAATGAATTAGACCCGAAAACGAATGAGCTTACCATGAGCAGGTTGAAAGCAAGGTAACACTTGCCGGAGGACCGAACCAGTTGACGTTGAAAAGTCTTTGGATGACTTGTGGTAAGGGGTGAAAGGCCAACCAAATTCGTAGATAGCTGGTTTTCCGCGAAAACTATTTAGGTAGTGCGTTGAGTAAATAGATGTTTAGAGGTAGAGCACTAAATGGGCTAGGGGGAAGAGATTCTTACCAAACCTAATAAAACTCCGAATGCTAAACATTGTTCCTCAGCAGACAGACTGTGGGTGCTAAGGTCCATGGTCGAGAGGGAAAGAGCCCAGACCACCAGATAAGGTCCCAAAATTATGATTAAGTGTGAAAGGATGTGGAAATTCCTTAACAGCCGGGAGGTTGGCTTAGAAGCAGCCATCCTTTAAAGATAGCGTAACAGCTCACCGGTCTAATAGAGTTTCTGCGCCGAAGATGTAACGGGGCTAAAATCATATACCGAATCTGTGGATTTACAATTTTTTCGAAAATTGTAACTGGTAGCGGAACGTTCTGTAAGCCTGTGAAGGGATACCTGTGAAGGATCCTGGAGGTATCAGAAGTGCGAATGCTGACATAAGTAACGATAAAAGAAGTGAAAAACTTCTTCGCCGAAAATCCAAGGGTTTCTGCGCAAGGTTAATCCGCGCAGAGTTAGTCGGCACCTAAGGCGAGGGCGAAAGCCGTAGTCGATGGAAATAAGGTTAATATTCCTTAACCAGGTGGTAGTGACGGATCTTGTAAGTTGTAGGTTCTTAATGGATTGAACTTGCCGCGAAAAGGTTCCAAGAAATAGCTCCATCATTAGACCGTACCCTAAACCGACACAGGTGGATTAATAGAGTATATTTAGGCGCTTGAGAGAATGATGTTGAAGGAACTCGGCAAAATGCTTCCGTAACTTCGGAATAAGGAAGACCTTTTTTTAGGCAACTAGAGAAAGGTGGCACAAGCCAGGGAGAAGCGACTGTTTATCAAAAACACAGGGCTCTGCTAACACGTAAGTGGATGTATAGGGTCTGACGCCTGCCCGGTGCTGGAAGGTTAATGCGATGGGTGCAAGCTCATTTCTGAAGCCCCAGTAAACGGCGGCCGTAACTATAACGGTCCTAAGGTAGCGAAATTCCTTGTCGGGTAAGTTCCGACCTGCATGAATGGCGTAACGATTTCTCCGCTGTCTCCAACATCAACTCAGTGAAATTGAATTCTCCGTGAAGATGCGGAGTTCGCGTAGTTAGACGGAAAGACCCCGTGCACCTTTACTGCAACTTTACATTGGTGTTAGGAAAAACATATTTAGCATAGGAGGGAGACATTGAAGCAAAGGCGTCAGCTTTTGTGGAGTCATCAGTGAAATACCTCTTTTGTTTTTCTTGATATCTAACTGATTGCCGTCATCCGGCATCAAGACATTGTATGGTGGGTAGTTTGACTGGGGCGGTCGCCTCCCAAATAGTAACGGAGGCGTGCGAAGGTAAGCTCAGAACGGTCAGAAATCGTTCGTAGAGTGCAATGGCATAAGCTTGCCTGACTGTGAGACTGACAAGTCGAGCAGAGACGAAAGTCGGTCATAGTGATCCGGTGGTTCTGAGTGGAAGGGCCATCGCTCAACGGATAAAAGGTACGCCGGGGATAACAGGCTGATACTGCCCAAGAGCTCATATCGACGGCAGTGTTTGGCACCTCGATGTCGGCTCATCACATCCTGGGGCTGGAGCAGGTCCCAAGGGTTTGGCTGTTCGCCAATTAAAGTGGTACGTGAGCTGGGTTCAGAACGTCGTGAGACAGTTCGGTCCCTATCTGCTATGCGTGTAGAAGAATTGAGAGGAGTTGACCCTAGTACGAGAGGACCGGGTTGAACATACCACTGGTGGACCGGTTGTAGCGCCAGCTGCAGTGCCGGGTAGCTAAGTATGGACGAGATAACTGCTGAAAGCATCTAAGCGGGAAACTCACCTCAAAACTAGTTCTTCCTATAGAGCCGTGGTAGACCACCACGTTGATAGGCTGGATGTGGAAGCGCAGTAATGCGTGTAGCTGACCAGTACTAATAGCTCAATTGGCTTGATTTATGCACTGAAAAAAATTTTTAAATTGATGTTGATTCTTTTAAGGCAATTTTATCTATTAACGCTTTGGTTTTGCATCTCGACAAATTTTAAAATTTTTTGTCTCTCTCAAAAAAATATCTAAGAGCAAGCCTATTGGTCTTAAGCAACTTTGAACCTCTGTGAACTCCGCCTTCATCGAAAATTACAGCACCACCGCATTTCACAGCAAGATCATATTTTTTATTGTCGCTATTTTCTTTTTCTATAAATTCTGAATATGACAAGAAGTCATCTATGTCTTCTTTCTTTAAATTAGATTTTATATAATTAAAATTCTCTTTGATCAAAATAGTTTTCCTAAAGTCACTAAGTGACCAATATGGAGTGTATTTTATTGCTTTTTCATATATTCCTTTTCTCAATGCAAAAGCAACAAGGTGACTTTTAGGTATATAACTTAAACAACCATTGTCAGTGTAAACATCTGATAAATAAAAAAAAAATTTAATTGCAGCTTTTTCTGGGTTCAAAAATTTATCTACATCTTTTCGACCAGAATAAGCATTATCGACATGCCAGTCTAAAACTGGAGCGTTGCTAATTGGATTAGTATAACAGTCAACCCTAGTAAGTTTTGCAGGAAAATCAAAAATTTGATCAGCTATTTTTTTTAAACCAAGTTTTCTGGATAGATTTACAAAGTATTTTTCGTAGGCTATTTTCTCAAATTTTAATTTAAAAAGTTCAATAATTTTAAATTTAAGATTTAAGTAAAAAACTCCATCATTGTTCCCTTTGGCACAATTTATTTTTTCTATTATCAATTTGGTTTTTTTTATATCTTCCTGATCTAGCCAGTTCTCTTTTTTTATTACCCCAAAATTTTTAACTTTTTCAGATATTTCACTTAGATTACTATGATAGTTCATAAATATTTTTTTTATATTAAGTTAGACTTATTGCAATTATAATAATTATATCATTGTTCAATAATTGTACAAGCCTTAAATATATGTTAAATTATTATGTTTTCAAATGTTCTTTATGGATAAAATATTTTTTGCTTTAAAAAGATTTATATTTTTAATTAAATATTTATTTTTTTGTAAATGGAAATTTAAACTTCCGAAGAAAAATAAATTTGTTTTAGTTGATGGAATTTATAATCCATTTTTAAAATATTTGAAAAAAAATGATTTTACATATTTGTATAGAAGAGGTGAAGAAATTAATTTTGGTATATTAATAAAATGTCTAATAAAGTTTAAATTTAGTCCATTAGATTATTGTGCTGAATTTATTAAACATGTTTCTCCAAAACTAATTTTAACAGCTTACGATTATCATACAATTTTTTATAAACTAAGCCAAAAAACAGGTATTAAGACTTTAATGATTCAAAAGGGTAAAAGATCTAAAAATGAGGGAATTATTTCAGATAAAATCTACTTTCCTGCAAATAGTAAAAAATATTTTTTTATTGACTATGTTCTTCTTTATAATGATTTGGTAAAAAATTTTTATTCAAAAAGAATTAAGGGTAATTTTTATACAATCGGATCTTTTGAAAATAATATTAAAGAAATTGATTTTTCAAATCAAAAAAAAGAAATAATATTTGTTTCAAATTATAGTTGTACTAATGATAAAAAAAGTGAAAATGAAGAAATTCTAGCTTATCACCTAAACAATTTAGCAAAAAAGGAAAAAATAAAATTTAACATTCTTCCAAGGTATAGAAAAGATAAAAAAAATTTAATAAAAGAAAAGAACTTTTATAAGAGAGTATTTAAAAATAAAATTAATTTCATTATAGATAAAAATGTGAGTAGTTATAATATTATACTTAAATATAAATACTTATTTGCTACTTATTCCACTTTGGCAGCTGAATTTCTAGCCAAAGGAGGAAAAGCCGGTTTAATAAACTTCAAATCACGGAATAATGAGATTTATCATTTTAGGTACGGCGGATTTGAAGGTTTGGGAAAAAAAGGTACTTTTTGGTGTAGTTTTTATAAGTGCAATAAAAGTGAAATTAAGAGAGTATTCAATTATGTTTTAAAAACAAATAAACTTACGTGGTTTAGGCAAAATAATAAAAATATAAAGAAAGTTATAGATTATGATAAAAATAATTCAATATTTTTAAATATATTAAAAGAAAATAATATTACTACTAAAAATGCTTAAAGATTTTTACAAATTAAACAAGACGCCAGATAAAAAACAGAGTTCATCAACACACAAAAGTCAATATTTTGGAACAGTTGAAAACTTTAGTTTAAATATTTCTGAAATTAAGAATGCAAAAAAGTATTTTTTAAAAGAAGAAGACTATAAAATAATTGATGATATTTGTTTAACCCTTGAAAAAAATAATAGACTTCCTTTTAGTTGGACTCAGCAAGAAAATTTTTACCTGAATAATTGCGAGAATTTTAAATCAAAAATTGAATACTTGGTTTATAGATATAAGTTTAAAGTTTATCCAGAAAAAAAATATCTTTCAAATTTTCCGACTCATGTTCTAATTGAACCAGCAAGTATATGCAATTTAAGATGCGTAATGTGTTATCAGATGGACAACAAATTTACAGGAGATGATATCAAAAAAAATAGTAATAAAGAAATGATGGGAAAAATGAATTTAGAGCTATTTAAAAAAATAATAGATGAATGTTCTAAAGAGGGCGCGGGTGCAATAAGTCTTGGGAGCAGAGGGGAACCAATGATTAATAATAAATTCATTGATATGGTTAATTATCTCAGAGATAAAAAATTTTATGATATTAAAATAAACTCAAATGGATCAGCAATTACAGAAAAAATATCGCATGCAATTTTGCAGAGCAATATTAATATATTAGTAATTAGTTGTGATGCAAACGATCCAGATCTTTACAGCAAGATAAGGAGAGGTGGAAATTTCAAAAAATTATTAAAAAACATTGACTTAATTAATAGAATTAGGAAATCAGATTATAAAAACTCTAAATTAGAAATTAGAATTTCTGGAGTATATTTTCATCAAGACCAAAATGAAAATGATTTTTATAATTTTTGGAAAGACAAAGTTGATAATGTTTCTTATGTTAAAGTACAAAATAGATGGGATACATACAACAATCCAAAAATAATTGAAAAAAATAATCCATGTGATTTTTTATGGGAAAAGTTATATGTTTGGTGGGATGGAACAACTAATCCATGTGATGAGGATTATTTAAGTTTGCTATCTCCAGGTAACGTAAAAAATAATAGTATAAAAAATATCTGGAATAGTAAAAAATTTAACGACCTCAGGGAATTACATTTAAGCAATAATAGAATTAATAAAAACCCTTGCGATAGATGTGGAGTTTAAGTTAAAAAAATTTAATTATGAATATTTTTTTAATACCTATAAAAAAAAAGATATAATTATTTAATTTTTGGATATTCAATAAAATAAAATTATGAAAAATATTCCTGTTTCATGGCCTACTTTAAATAACAAGGAGATTAGTTCTGTAACAAAAGTTTTAAAAGAAGGTTGGCTAGGACTGGGTTCTTATGTCGAGATATTCGAAAAAAAACTGGAAAAGTTTTTAAAAAATAAAAAAAAATTTGTTTGTTGTGTTAGCACAGGTAGCGACGCTTTATTAATGAGCTTGATGATAGCCAAGGTAAATAGAGGTGATGAGGTTATTTTACCTTCACTGAATTTTATTGCTGGGGCTCAAGCAATTAAATTTATAGGAGCAAAACCTGTTTTTTGTGACGTTGAAGAAAAAACACTTTGTTTGGATGTAAATAAAGCCTCCAAACTTATAAATAAAAAAACCAAAGCTATTATTGCAGTCGACTACTCTGGTAATTTGGTTGATTATGAAGCACTACATAAAATTAAAAAAAAATACAAAAAAATTAGAATAATACAAGACGCTGCACATTCTTTTGGATCTGTTTACAAGAATAAAAGAGTTGGTACTTTCACAGATATTGTGATGTTTAGTTTTGATCCCATTAAAACTATAACAAGCATTGATGGTGGTGCCATCGTAGTTAATACAAAAAAAGAGTTAAATGAATTAAAAGCTATCAGGCAATTAGGTTTTGCAGTTCAACCCAACGTTGCGTTTTCAAATAAAAAAAAAGCTATATCTGACGTTCAACTAGTCGGCTTGCAGAACAGAATGACAAATGTTCATGCAGCAATAGGAATAGAACAAATGAAAAAAATAGAACAAATATTAACTAAAAAAAAAAAATTAGCAAAAAACTATAATAGACTTTTTAAAAATAATTCTAATATTAAAATACCAAATAGTGATTTTAATAATGTAGTTCCTTTTATTTATTATATAAGAGTAAAAAAACAATACAGAGATAATTTAAGAAAATTTTTAAGAAAAAAAAATATTTTAACAGGATTGCATTGGACACCAAATCATATTTATTCATTATTTAAAAAAGATAGAAAGGGATCAATGCAAATAACAAACAATGTTGCTAGGGAATTAATAAGTTTACCTTATTATACCAACCTTAAATATTCACAACAAGTTAAAGTGTGTGATTTAATTAATGTCTTTTTTAAAAAAAAAAAATTGTAAAATAATGAATATTATAATTATATGCACTGATCATAAAAGAAACCAAGTTGCTCTAGAGTATTTTGCAAAAATAAGTTTTGTAAAGATAATCAAAATTTATGTCGTAAAAAAAAAAGAGCCAGAAATCCCTAAAACTCCAAAAAAATTAAGAATAAGATTAAAAAAATTATGGAAATTACATTTTAATAAAAGGTTTGAAGCGGAAAACAAAAGATTCAAATTTACAATTCAAGAAAATTTTAATCAAAAAAAAGTTGAATTCATTAATGATCTTAACAAAATTTTAAAAGAAAAAAATTTTTTAAAAAAAAATAAAATTGATTTATGTTTCACGAGTGGAATTCCAATTTTAAAAAAAGAATTATTAAAAATTTTACCAAAATATATTCTTAATCTACATTTAGGCCTTCTTCCGCATTACAAAGGTTCAATTACAATGTTTTGGCCGTTCCTTTTATTAGAACCACAAATGGCAGGCACTACGTATCATCTTTTAAACAAAAATGTTGATAACAAAAATCTTAAAATTGATACGGGAGAAATTATCCATCAAAATAAACCAAAATTAAGATTTGGTTATTCAATGCACGATGTTGCGGCTGAAGCAATTTTAGCAGCAATGCGTGATTTAAAAAAAGTTTTTTTACATCTCAGACAAAGAATTAAAAAAAATACTCCTGTAAAAATTGATAAATCTCTGGAAACACGAGGTAAACTATTTAAAAAGTCTGATTGGAAACCTCATATGTTGGAAATAATTTATAAAACCTTTAATGATAAAATTGTCGACATGTATTTAAGAAAAGAAATTTTTGGAAAAGAAATTAAAATTAAAAAATTATAGCTAAAGTAAAAAATTAGTTTTCTTTTTATTTACAATATTAAGTTAATTTTTTTTTTACTTAAAAATTTTTCTACCTGATAAAGATCCTTCCTTGTATCTACCGGATAGGATTTGTTTGACATTTTTACCAACTTCACATTAAACCCGATTTCTAAAAATCTTAAAATTTCGATATCTTCAATTTTTTCTAGAGTAGTTTTTTTTTTAATTTTATAAAATTTTAATATTTTTGATCTAGGAAATGAATATACTAGAACTTGGCGCCAGCATGAAGATTTTTGATTTTTTTTTGATGATGGTATTGTAGATCTCGATGCGTAAAGTAAATTTTCATTTTTGTCAAAGACAACTTTTGGAATATTTTTATTATTACAATTTATTCTATTTTTAATTTTGGTGTATCCAAGTAATATTTTATTTTTATTCCGTTTTGACTCTTTTAACATTTTACTAAGATCATCTGGATTGAATATGGGTTCATCTCCTTGTACATTTATATAATTTCTTGCCTTAATTTTTTTTGCAACTTCTGCAACTCTATCTGTGCCTGTTTTACATTTTTTTGAAGTTAAAATTGAGTTAATTGAATACTTTTCACAACATTTTTTAATTTTTATATCGTCAGTAGCAACAACTAATTGAGAGTTTTTTACAATTTTGAGACATTGCAAACAAGTTCTTATAATCATTGGTATTCCCGAAATCCTTTTTAGAGGTTTACCAGGAAATCTTTTTGATCCATATCTGGCTGGTATTACAACTATAAAATCAGAGTTTTTTTGCATTAATTTTTTAAAAATTATACTTAGTTTTCGTCAATGAAGCTAATTTCAACGATTTATTTGATTTTAAAATTATATCAATTGTTTTTTGCATCTCATTTGAAAGACGATGATTTTTTTTGTATCCATCAAAACCAGCAAAATAAATTTTTTTAGCTTTCCCCTGTAAGGCTAAAGCCACAGCATAAGCAAATGTAAGATTAAAAGGTATTACTGAAAAATTTTTGTAAAATTCGAATTTATTATTTCTAACAACTACACCATAATCAAGGAATTTTACTTTATTAATTTTCTTTTTTAATTTCTCTAATTTAAACTTTGGAACAATTATGGGCTTTTTTAAATTATCATATTTGTATTGATCTAGCGGAATTCTAATCTCATTAGCAGAAACGTAATAATCGATAAGAGTTTCGGATACATATTTGTTAAGATTAATTGCGATAACAGTAGATTTTGTTTTGAGAATATGTTGCTCTATTTTTTTTATATTATTTTTATTACTAAGACTTGGACCTTGACCAAGTATTAAAACATCTTTATTTAAACACCAATTTGTTGCGTCCCATTTACCTTTAAATTTTTTATTATTTATAAATGTTTCTTCGAGTATCCTAGGATCGTAACTAGTTGAAACAATTTTTTTTAGAGAATTAATAGAAGCAAGCTTCTCAGATGCTGAGTATCTTTTATCGTTCTGTAGCATTTGAATGTAGGTTGGATGAATATTATAATTAGCAGCTATCTTATAATAATTTGATTTTCCCCATTTGTATTTTTTTTTAAGATTTAAAAAATATTTTTTTGAAATATTATTAACCCCTGCTGGATTATATTTTAAATATTTAAATTGCTTTAATAAATTTTCAGTTTTTACATTTCCAGCTCCTCGACCCATACCTTGAATAGTGCCATCAATCCAAGTCACACCATATTTGAAGGCTTGAAGTGAATTTCTAAGAGCTCGACCACAGTTATCATGCGCATGAATACCAATTTCTTTTTTCCAGTTTTTTTTAATAACTTTACATATTGATTTAATATTACTTGGTTTCAAATTTCCAAAAGAATCTGCAAAATAAAAGACATCCACACTTTCGGTTTGAGCAAGTTTTTTTAAACAGTTTTCAAGTTGTTTGTTAGAAACGTTATTAATTTGCATCAAGTTGAAACAAATTTTGTAATCTAATTTTTTTAGATGTTTAATGTATTTTAATATATTTTCAATATCTCTGTAATGTGCTGCTATTCTAATAATCTGATAGTGCAATTTCTTATTTTTAAAATTTTTATTTAGATATTTTTTGTAATTACCTTTTATTTTAAAAAAGTCAGATCCATTAATCATAATTGCCAACTTCGTTTTACTTGATTTAACAAGTTTTTTAGCCAATTCTTTATTAGCATAAGCAAATTTGCCATATTTAGAATTCTTATCGAAGAAATTAAAGCCAACCTCAACTACATCAACTCCTGCTGTGTAAATTTGTTTAAGATATTTATTGGCATCCTTAATTTTAAATTTCCAATTATTGTAGTATCCGCCGTCTCTCAAAGTGCAGTCTAAAAGTTTAAGGTTTTTTGTTTCCATAAATTCTTTAAAATGTTCAAAAATTGAACAAAATATAATATTTTTTTATTTAAAATAAAAGTTAATTATTGACTAATATAATGATTATTTTATATATTCGTTCAATCTTTGAACAATTTCTTACATATTACTATGAAAAAATCCAATCATGATTAAAATCTATTTAGCAATCAAAAATTTTAAAAGCATAAAATGAAAAAAAAAAGAAATTATAAATTTTTATTTTTAGGCTATAATAATAGCCAAACAACATTAATAAATTTCTTAAAGAAAAAAAAAATTTCAGTAAAGCATTTGAGTCGCCAAATAACTTTACAGGATTTAAAAGATATTGATCTTGTTTTATCTTTTGGATATAGAAAAATTTTAAACAAGACACTTCTAAAAAAGCTTGCAAGACCTGCAATTAATTTACATATTTCTTATTTACCTTATAATAGAGGTGCACATCCAAATTTCTGGTCCTTTATAGATAATACTCCAAAAGGTGTGTCAATTCATGAGATAGATTCAGGCATAGATACTGGTAAAATCATTTTCAGACAAAAAATTAAAATTAATCCTTATAAAAAAAACTTTTCAACTTTTAAAAAAACTCACGCTTATTTGATAAACCAAGTCGAAAAACTTTTTATTAAAAAATTTAAAAAAATTTTAACGAAAAAGTATAAATCTTTTAATCAAAAAGGAAAAAGTACTTATCATCTTAAATCAAACTTGCCTATAGAATTAAAAAAATGGAACACCAATATAATTAAATTTAAAAAAGCGTATATTAAAAATCATTTAAATAAATAGGAAAAAATTAATATTCTATTAAATGGTATTTTTTTAGAATTTTACTACAATTTTTGGTTTCATTAAAACTTAGTTTAATCAATTTTGATATTGAAAATAAATCATTTTTCCCATCAGAATATTGTAAAAAATTAAGCAAGTTCTTACTAAGGTAAATATTATCTTTTTTGGAAATCGTTGGATACATGCCCCGTTTGCTCATAAATGGTTCACATAGTATTTTTGATTTAGGGTAATGTTTATTAATCATTAACTCTATAGATTTTTTTATAACTTTAAAGCTATCGTCAAGAGCCTTAGGTTTAATAAAATTAAAATTATCTAATGATGTGTGATATTCTTTGAATTTACCGAATTTAGATCTGCAAACTGTTGTTATTGGCAAATCAATGCCCGGAGAGTTAAATTGTCTTTCATCAGATCCACGTTCGAGAAAAGAATACTTTTTTGCTTTAATTTTTAGCTTTTTATAAGCTTCGGTCAAAGCTAAATCTGATGGACTACTTCCATATTTAGATTGAATAAAAGAGTGTTGTGCATCATTACCTAAACAAGTAAGATTAAATCCACCAATTGTATTTTTTTTTAATATTTGAAGATTTTTATATAAATACGCAATCGAACCAATGGTTTCTGGTAAAAAGACAAATCTTATAGTTTTTTTTAAATTTTTTATTTTTTTAAAATGATTAATTAGTTTTAATGACACTAATATTCCAGACAAATTATCATTAGCTAAGGAAGGGTGACAAATGTAGGTTGATATTAATATTTCTTGAGAAGACTTACCTTTAAGCAAATACTCGCCAACTAACATTTTACCTCTTTTATTAAATACAGTATTGATTTTTACTTTAAATTTGTCATTTTTTTTATATTTGGTTTTAATAATTTTTTTTTGTTTTTCAGTAATACAAAAACCCCAATATTTTTTGTAGTATGAAGTAACGTAGGGAATGGCATTAGGTTGACTTGGTAGAGAATGTAAATGTTTCAAGATCTGATTTTTACTTAATTCTTTTTTTAAAGGCACCGAATACCCTACTAAATGCAAATTATTTCTTTTAAAATCAATTATCTTTTTGTTATATTTATCAATAAGACATGCATCTTTTACATTCCATTCACTTGGAACTTGCCAATCAAAAACTCTACTACCAGAGCTAAACTTTAATATCTTTAAATTTCCAATATTTTTTTTAATTATTTCTAAAGTTTTTGCGTTGCCCCTTCCAGTTAAGCTCCTACAAATTGGGAATAACTTATTTTTACCTAAGTTGTAAAAAAAATTTGTTTTCATTTTATTTGTTGAATTTTTAGGGGGTTACCTGCATAAAGATTTTTTTTTACTTTTTTTCCAAGGACTTTATCAAAAAATTTTGGTTCTAAACCGTATCCTGGTCTTATTCTTCTAATATTTTTTTTAGTTAATTTTTCCCCTCGTTTAATATCTTTTACTACAAAAATTGATCTTCTAAAGATCTTGCTTTTATTTTCAGAGGGATTTCTGTAAAATTTTTTCTTTCCCATTGCACTGTACACATCATTTATATTTTCTTTAAATTCTTTAATTTTTTTTCCTTTTAAAGAAAATTTTATATCCAACCCTCTCTTTTGACCATCTAAAGCTATATGTTTTTCAATTACTTCTGCTCCAGCTGCAATCGATGCAAATGCTATTTTATTATCTAAAGAATGATCAGACAAACCAACTCTACAATTAAATTTTTCTTTTAAAATTTTTATATTATTTATATTAAAATCTATGTTTTTCGCTGGATAATTACTAACACAATATAATAAAGTTATATCTTTTGCTCCATAGCGTTTTGCAACTTTAAAAGTCTCCTCAATTTCTTTTAGCGAAGATAAACCAGTTGATATTATCAAAGGTTTTTTTGTAAGCGCCACTCTTTTTATTAATGGTAGATCTGTCATTTCGAAAGATGAGATTTTATATATTGGACAATTTAATTTCTCTAAAAATGTTACGGCTGTTTCATCAAAAGGTGTACTAAAAATTGTTATTCCTAATTTTTTTGCGTATAAAAAAAGTTCTTTGTGCCAAGATAATGGTGTATGAGCTTTATTATATAAATCCCACAGCCCATAACCTTTCCACAAACCATTTTTAATTTTAAAATATTTTTTATTTGATTTTATGGTCATTGTGTCTGGGGTATAAGTTTGAAGCTTAACCGCATCAGCCCCATTAATTTTTGCAGTTTTTATCAATTTTTTTGCAGTTTTTAATTCTCCGCAATGATTAGCTGATATTTCAGCAACAAAATAAGGGGGGGTTAATTTCATTTATTTTAATCGATAAATTTTTTTAGCTAAATCAGAAATTTTTTTATCATCACTAACAATATCTTTTAAGATTTTAGAAGTAGACTTAAAATCAAGTTTTAGAGACAGTCTTAACAAATCCATCCAATTTTTATTATTTCTAGATCTAATTTTTTGAATTCTATTAATTAACTTTAATCCATTTTTGATTTTATTATTTTTTGATCTCATTAATTTGTCCTACTAAATTTTTCTTTAAAAATTTTTTACTTTTTTCATGTTGATATTTAAATTATCTTAATACTTTTTTTAAGTTTATTAAATTTTTCAATGTAAAATCACTATTAAAATTCAATTTTCTCAGAATTTTTCTCAAATTAGCTAGATCGTATCTATAATCCAAGGTTACCCTTATATCAGAAAAATCTTTTTTATTCTTATAATTGTAAGAATTTATTTTATTTGATCTTTTCATAAATGGTGTTACGTGTTCCCGGTCATATAAACTTGTCACATTTTTTTTTGCAAACTCAAGAGTTGTATTCTTAAATATTTCAATATCAAGACCATGAGGAAAAGTCCTTATTATAGTGTTACTTAAATAATCAACTTTTTTTTCAAAGAATTTTTTTATCATTTTATCTAAAAGAGTCGCGTCAATAAATGGACAGTCAGACGTAATTCTTACTATCGTATTACCATCAAATTTTTTGTAAGTCTTATAATATCTATCCAGTACATTTTTTTCAGAACCTACAAAATAATTAATTTTATTTTTTTTACAAAAATCAATTATTTTTTTATCTTTCGAATTGTCTGAGCAACTTATTACTAATTGATCAATTAATTTACTTTTATTTAATCTTTCGATTAAAAATTGTAAAACCGATCTCTTTTTATCAATATATTTTAGTACCTTGCCAGGAAACCTCTTAGAACCCATTCTAGCTTGCACTATACACAAAACCTTATTTTTTTTGACCATCCTCGAGTTTCAATAATATTTTTATTTTTTGTTTTTAAATCAATCAATTTTATTTTTCACAATAGTTTTTTATTTTTTAAATTATTAATAACAGAAAATATTTTTTCATCTCTGCCATATATTAGCCAGGGGGAAAATAATAAATTTGTTTTGCTTGTTGATTTTAAAAATTTTTGAATAATTTTTGTGTCTCTTAATGAAGTTATATCAAATCTTGGGAAAGGTCTTTTATTTATTGTTTTTTCATCTAAAACTATTTTAATTTTAAATTTTTTTAAGATATTTTTTGCTTCTAGTAAAATTTTTTTTGGCTCTTTATTTACAAAATCAGACTCAACGCTTAACTTCGAAATATTATTGTATTTATAAATATGAATTCTATTTATACTGCTATTAATATCATAAACTTGAATAAATTTTTTTATATTTAAAAAGTTTAATAAGTTTGCATTTATAATGAAATTTTTGAAAAGAAAAGAATCTATATTTGTTCTATTATAAGATTTTATTAAATTTGTTGGATTTCCAGACCAGAAAATATAGTTTGATTTTATCTCTTGATTACCATTAAAAAGTTTAAGATTATTTTGCTTCCATATAGGTTCAATATTATTTTTAAGCATTATTTTAATTCCCAATTTATTCATTTTATTTAATAGTTTTTTTAAAAAAATTGAATATCCTTTTGAAGGATAAGCATAATTTAAATTTTTTATTTTTAATTTATCTCTTTCTATTGCGTATAGAGAATCTATTAATTTATTTTTTTTTTTTAATTTTAGTAAATCTTGATCTAAATTGCTTATACTAACCCTATCAATTGCCAAGTTAATTGATGCTGACGGAGAAAACTTAGATGGATCAATGTTTATTTTTTTAAGATACTTTATCAAGGATTTATTTATTTTATTTGGGTATAAACTTAATCTATCTTTTAAATTTTTTTGAGTTACTTTTTTTAATTTAAAATTTTTTAAATCAATTTTTTTTTCTTTAAATATAGGCAAACTAAATTTTGAGCTAATAATTTCATTATTATGAAATTTTGAAAAGACCCCATAATCATATTTGAAGGTTAAAAATTCATTTGGAAAAAGTTTCTTTAAAACTTTAAAGTTTTTAGAGCTGGCATCAAAATATTGAGGCCCCCTCATAAAATAATCATCAAATATTTTATAGTCATTTAAAACACCGCCAATTTGGCCTGATTTTTCGTACATTAAAACATCATGTTTCTTTTGTTTTAGAAGGATTGCTACAATACATCCAACAATTCCACACCCAACAATTACTATTTTTTTTTTATTCATTTCTTTTTATTTATTTTTTTTCACTTACAACAATCTATCTTGTGAAATTTATTTTTTTTTTTTTAAATTATAAAGAGCATTAATAATTAGATCTTCCTGACCAGCTACGAGTTTCTTTTTACCTATAGCTTTAAAAGCTTCTATATCATCAAGATTCAATTTATCGGAATAGTAGTCCACTTTAGATGCAAATCCTGAAAAAAGCCCATAATTTGCACTCATAATATTTTTCGGCTCTGAGTAAGGATTTTTATACTTAATTACATTTTTTTTAAAATAAGTAGGAAAAACTTTAGCCAAACTATAAAGTCTGTTCAAATTAATATTAGTTTTCATATTTAATCTAGCCATGACAGTTGCCAAAATATCTAGTTGAGTGTTACCTGCCCCTGCTCCAAAACCTTTTATGGATGCATCTATTATTTTAGCACCATATTTATGTGCAATAACACTATTCCAAACTGCTGTTCCAAAATTATTATGACCGTGAAAGCCTAAATTTACTTTGAATTTTTTTTTAATATTTGTAAAAATTTCCTTTATATCACCAGGTAAAAAAATACCTGCAGAGTCCATAATGATAATAGTTTTAACACCCAGATCGACCAAATATTTTATTTTTTTTAAATAATCTTTTTTCTTGTTGTAAACTAAGTGAGCCATCATTAACACACCCCAGACTTCAACTTTTTTTTTATTACAAAACTTAACTTGACTATAAACAGTGTCAATTTCAGTTGAATTAGTTCCGATACGAAAAATATCTACACCACAATCAATTGCTTTTTGTAAATCAGTTATTCTTGAAAAACCTGGTATTGAATGAATAGAGAGCTTTGCTTTTTTTAAGGCTTTTCTTGCAGTTGTAAGAGCTACCTTATCAGTAATTAGTGATTTACCAATAGAAAGGGACGAAGCTCCAAGACCATTGCCGTGACCTACTTCAATAATCTTAATATTAGCTTTTTCTGCCTCTTCACAATATTTTTTGATTATCTCTCTTGAAATAGAATGATTAACTGCATGATTTCCATCTCTTAATGTAACGTCACTGATTATTAATTTATTTTTAATCATGTATTGAATTAGAAAGATGGACAGCGGATGAAGTCATAATATCTAAATTTCCTGCATATGTAGGTAAAGAATCTCCATGTCCAATAACTTCTATACTAATCCTTAAAATTTTCTTTTCAATAGTTTCAAAAATACTAGCATTATATTTAGGCATGTAGATTTTAATTCTACTATTAATTTTAGAAATTGAATTCTTAATTTTTTTTAAGTCTTCTTTACTAATATCTTTTGTTAACTCAAAAAATAATGAATTCATCATGTTAACTGGTGGTTCTGCTGGATTAATATTTATCATAACTTTAATTTTATTAACTTTTGTTATTTTCCTAATAGCCCTCTCAGTATTTGTTATATACTCGTCTATATTATCCCTGGTAGCCTTTCCTGCACTTTTAGCAGCGATATTAGAAACTAGCTCAACATATTTAAGTTTTGGTCCAAGTATATTTTTTACCTCATTAATTACAGGTATTGAAGTTTGACCACCACAAGTAATCAAATTAGTAATTTGCGGGATTTTATTTGTATTTATATAAGGAATTACATACTCACCATTTATTGATGGCGTTAAATTTATAAAATATTTATTATTAATTAATTTTCGTAATTTTTTTAAGATAAATATATTTGATTTAGCGGAAGTTGCATCAAAAATAATTTTAGTATCTTTTAAATTTTTTATCACTCCTTCAATACCTTTTGAAGAATAATTAAATTTTTTTTTTAAACAATATTTTGCTCCTTCAGAGTTTTTATCTTGATTAAAAATAAATATTCTCTTGAAGTTTTTGCTTTTAAGACACTTAATATAAAGATCAACACCAATTTTTCCTGTTCCAATTATTATACAGTTCATGTGATAGATCCTTGCATTTTTATTATAATTAATATTTATTTGACTAATGTTTAAGCATATGTTCAAATATTGAACATATAGTAATAAATATATTTCATATTGTAAAGATAATAAAATGTTATATATCCCTCGAAAGAAAGAAAAGAATATCAGATGGTTGAGCTAAATAAGATTTTATTAAATTATTTAGACCAAGACCAAAATAAAATTGTTTTTGCTGACGAAAATGGCTCGTATGATTTAAAAACTTTTAAAGAAAAAATTAACTTTTATATAGGTAAAATTCAACATTTTAAAAAATTAAATAGTTTAAAAAAAAATTCAAATATAGGTGTCGGAATTTTACTGGATAGAAATATTGATTATTTCTCCATAATATTTGCTACATGGCTTACTAATTGTTTTTTTTTACCCCTATCCAAAGAAAGTAAAAAAAATAATATAAATTATCAATTAAAATTATCAAATGTAGCAATTCTTTTTGAAAATAGAAAAAAATCTGTAGTTATAAAAAAAAATATTTTTTTTAAAAAGAAAATTTTTTTACTAAATAAAAATAATAATATTGCGTACATAATTTTTACATCTGGAAGTACAGGTAACAAAAAGGGCGTAATGATATCTAGATTAAATGTAGAATATTATTATGAATCAATTAAAAAAATTACTAATAAAATTTCTTTTAAATCTATTTTGATGACAACAGAACTAAATTTTGACATGTGTATAGGTGATTTAGTTTTTTCATTAATAAAAAAATCTAAAATTATACTAACATCTTCAGCCTCAAATTTAATTTCATTATTTAATTTAATGAAAATACACAAACCTGAAGAAATTTACGCAGTTCCAACAACTTGGAAAAAAATTATAAACTTTAGTGATAAGTTTGATAATAGTAGCTTCAAAAATGTAAAACTTGTTACAAGTGGCGGAGAAGCTTTGACTAAAAGTATAGTTAAAAATTTAATTAAACTATTTCCAAATGCTAAAATTTTAAATCTTTATGGACCAACTGAATTTACTGTTAACGTAAGTTATTTTTATATTAATAAAAAAGATTTTTTAAAATATGAAATAATGCCACTTGGGAAGAAACTTAAAAATGTATACATAACAATTAAAGAAGAAAAAAAAAATTATGGTGAATTACTTTTAGCCGGTAATCATAAAATGCTTGGCTATTTAGATAATATTAAAACCCCTGATATTTATCATAATGGAAAAAAATTTTATGCAACTGGTGATATTGTTTTTTTAGATAAAAAAAAAGATATTAACTTTGTTGGAAGAAAATCTGATTATATAAAAGTTTCTGGTTATAGAGTAAATTTATCTAGCTTAGAAACAATTATTAAAAAATATTTAAAATTAGAAATATGTTTAATTTCAAAATTTGATAAAATTCATATGTTTATTTTTAATAAAAAAGATAAAAAAATCTTGAAACATTTAGATAAAATCTTAAAAAAATATTTTGAAAGATATGAAGTACCTAGTTCAATTTCTTTTTTGAATAAAATGCCCATAAATTCAAATGGAAAACTTGATAAAGTTAAACTAGCAGAAATAATAAAAAAATGATTTATTACATACATTCTGATTTCACTTCATTTTTAAGAAATCCAAAAATAAAAAAGCTAAGCGAAAAGTATACTGGAAGATCGTTTATCAACAAAGGCCTCAATCTTATGCTAAATGATATAAAAAAACTATTTGGTAAAAGTTTTATATTACCTGCTTATAATTATGATTTTGGAAAAACAAGGATATATAACGTTGTTAAAGATCAAAGTCAGACTGGACTTTTCACGGAATTTTGTAGAAAAAAAAATTTTTTTTTTAGATCATACACGCCTATGTTTTCCTCAATTTCAATGAACAAGAATTTGATTAAAAAAAATATAAAATCAGAGATAAATCCTTTTGATAGAAGCTCTGAGTGGGAAAATTTATATAATAAAAAAGGTAAAATAGTTAATTATGGCGTGTCATTCACTCCTACCTATATCCATTATATTGAAAATAAATCTAGAATGATCAATTATAGAAAGGAAAAAAGATTTGATGGAAAAATTGTTTTGCCTAATAAAAAAAGACAAAAGATTTCATTAATCTTTAGTGTCAGACCTAAAAATTTAAATATTTCTTATGATACAAAAAAAGTAAGAAAAGATTTAAAAAAAGAAGGTATTTTAAAAAGTTATAATATTAATAAAAATTTTTATTATGAGATAACAGATGCAAAAGATTTCTGTGATTTTGCGATAAATAAAATAAGAATAGATGAATACTATTTTTTAGATAAAAAAACTGTACATATTTTAAAACAAAAATTAAAATCAAATTAAATGGCAAAATATGATAACAAATCTTTTGATTACAAATGGGAACAAAAAATTTATAAAAAAAAATTACATATAAATAAATATCCTTTCGACCAAGTGGTTTCGTTAACTAACAAATTTTTTAAAAAACAAAAAATTAAGAATAAAAATGAGTTTGCTTTAGAGCTTGGATGTGGAAGTGGAAATAATTTAAATTTTCTAAGAGAATTTGGATTTAGAAAAGTGTTTGGTATTGACGGATCAAAAACTGCAGTTGCTATAGCAAAAAAATTTATTTATAAATCTAATATCAAAATTAGTAACAGTGACTTTATAAAAATTCCCTTCAAAAATAATTTTTTTAAACTTTGTTTGGATAGAGGTTCAATAACTCATAATAAGAAAGAAAATATAATTAAAATTTTAGGTGAAGTTAATAGATGTCTTAAAAAAAATGGTTTTTTCTTTTCTATTATCTTTAGTAAAGCAGATCAATTATATAAAGATAAAATTAACAAAAAAAAAATAATTAAAGTTGAACAAGATTTAGAAACAACCTTTTTAAGCTTGAACGAAGTAAAGAAAATTTATTCTATGTTTAAAATTGTTTATTTAGTTCATGAACTAAGGATAAATAAAATTGATAATATTAAAAAAGCAATGTGGATAGTGGTTGGGAAAAAAAAATAACTCAATGAATAAAAAAGAAATAATCAAATTAATTTCTAAAGCTATTAATATTAAAGATAATAAGCTAAACAACAAGAGTGGCATAGGCAGTGTACCAGAATGGGATTCTCTTGGACATCTTAACATTTTCTTTGCTTTACAAAAAAAATTAAAAAAAAAAATTGACTTAAATAAAGCCTCTAAAATTAGAAACATTAACGATTGGTACAAACTAATAAGTAAATTGTAGTTCAAATATGGTTCAAAAATTTCCTTTTGTTCAATAAATGAACAAATTGATAATTTTTTATCTTACAAATAATAAATTAGAAATTTTAATATTTATCGATTTATTCTTTACAAAACATAGTTTATTAGGTAAAAATGTTCAATATTTGAACATATATGAGTAACGATGATCCAGATCAGTTTAATTTACTGAGAAAAATCCATAAAGAGCCAGGTACCCCTCAAAGGGAATTGGCAAAACATCTTGGTTTTAGCTTAGGTAAGCTAAATTATTGCATGAAAGCACTAAAAGCTAAAGGTCTTATTAAAATTGAAAACTTCAAGAAGAATAAATCAAAACTCAATTATCTTTACGTTATCACACCAAAGGGTATTGCAGAAAAAACAAAATTAACTGTTAGATTTATGAAAAGAAAAATGAATGAGTATGACGAACTTAAAAATGAATATGAAAAGGAAAAAAATAAAAAATAAATTTTAATATGATCACATATAGTAGACAGTCAATAAATAATACTGATATCAATGCAGTGAATAAAGTTTTAAAATCAAAATTTTTAACTCAAGGTCCAGAGCAAATTAAGTTCGAAAAAAATTTAAGTAAAATAACTCACTCTAAATATGTAGCAACTTTTAATAGCGCAACGAGTGCTTTACATATTTCATGCATGGCCTTAGGTGTTAAAAAAGGTGATCAAGTATGGACATGCACTAATTCATTTGTAGCTAGTGCGAATTGTGCTTTATATTGTCAAGCAAAAGTAGATTTGGTAGATATAAACTTACATGATTTCAATATCTCTACAGAACATCTAGAGTCTAAATTAATTCAAGCTAAAAAAAAAAATAAATTACCAAAAGTATTAATACCAATTCATTTTGGAGGTATGCCACCAGATTTAAAAAAAATCTATAGCCTGAAAAAAAAATATAAATTTAAAATCATCGAGGATGCATCTCATGCAGTTGGAGCACGTTATTTTGGTAGTAGGGTTGGTGATAATAAATTTAGCGATATCACAGTATTTAGTTTTCATCCTGTAAAGATTATTACTACTGCAGAGGGTGGAGCAGCGCTCACAAATAATAAAAAAATTTTTGAAAAACTTTCAATGCTTTGTACCCATGGTATTACAAGGGATAAAAATAAATTTTTTAACAAAAAAAAAGAAAAATGGTATTACGAACATCAATTGTTGGGTTACAATTATAGACTCAATGATATTCAATCCGCACTAGGTATTTCTCAAATTAAAAAATTAAATAAGTGGACTAAAATAAGAAATAAAATTGCTGCAAGATATATAAAGGCCTTTAAGCATCTGCCAATAGACTACCAGATACAAAAAAAGGGAATTATTTCCTCTTACCATTTATTTGTTATTTTAATTAAAAAAAATAAAAAAAAAATTACCAGAGATAAATTGTATAACTATTTAAAAAAGAAAAAAATCTTTTGTAATGTTCACTACATTCCAATACACAGGCAACCTTTTTACAAAAAATTAGGTTTTAAAGAAAAAAACTTTAAAAACGCTGAGACATATTACAAAAATTGTTTATCAATACCAATCTACCCAGACTTAAAAAGTTATGAACAAAAAAAAGTTATAAACGAAATTATAAAATGCTTTAAAAATTAAATTAAATGAAATTTTTATTAAAAATACCCAAACATCTTACTAATAGAGAAAAGAAATTACTTTATTTGGCACTGTTCTTTAGCTTGATTGGTGCTTTTCTTGAAATGTTAGGAATCAGTTTAATTTTACCTTTTGTTGCAATTTTATTTAAGAACCAGATTGTTACAGATATGAATTTTTTAAATATTAACATTAATGATATAGCTAAGTTTTTTGAGTCAGTAAGCCCTTTTTTGCCATTTATTCTTATTATTATTGTATTTTTATTGAAAAATTTAATTTTGTTTGCTTTTAGTTGGTTTAATTCTCATTTAATCAATACTCTTGGATCAAGATTGTCAAACAATGTATATCAAAAGTATTTAAACAAAGATTATAAGTTTCATATAAATAATAATACCTCGAATTTAACTTTTCACTCTGTAGAAGTAGCAGATAGATATAAAGACACAATTGGGCATACTTTTATTATTATATCGGAAATATTAGTAATATTTTTTCTTTCTTGTTTGATGCTTTTTATAGAGCCAAAAGGTTTTTTAATCAGCTTAGCCTTTATAACTGTGCTTAGCTATTTAGCATTTTCTTTAATTAAGAACTCCTCGATGAGATGGGGGAAAAAAGTCCAAAATTTAGATAAACAAAGATATTTAGAACTTTCCCATGGTTATGGAGGTATTAAAGAAATAAAAATATTTAAAAGAATTAATTATTTTTTAAATAAATATTTTTCAATAACCTCAAAAAGATTTAGAGCTATGTTTTATATCAATATAATGAGCAATTTACCAAGGTTTTTGATTGAAACGTTTTTTGTATTTTCCTTAGTAGTATTTATAATTTATCTAAAATTAAGTGGAAAACCAGATTCTGAAATTTTCCTTATATTAAGTTTATTTGCAATATCTTCAATAAGACTGATGCCATCATTTAACAGAATTCTATCAAGTTTACAGAAAGTAAAATATGGCCAGGTGTATGTAGAGACTATAGACAAAATTTTTTCAAGTGAAGATAACATTATAAATATGAAGGATTTTAATCAGCAAAATAAACAAAATGAAAATAAAATAATTTCTTTTAAAAATGTTTATTTTGAATATCCAGGTAAAGACAAATTAACTTTACAGAATATTAATCTAAACATATTTAATAAAGATTTTGTTGGAATTGTAGGAAAGACTGGTTCTGGAAAATCCACTTTGATAAATTTATTATTAGGCTTACACAAGCCCTCATCTGGAAAAATTGAAACATTTTATAAAAATGTAGGTTATGTCCCTCAGTCAATTTTTCTGATGGATGATACAATCATCAATAATGTAGCTTATGGAATAGAGGAAGATAAAATTGATATGAATTTAGTTGAAGAATGCATAGGAAAATCTCAGCTTAAAGAATTTACAGATAAACTTCCTGATGGACTTAGAACAATTGTCGGTGAGAAAGGTGTAAGAATTAGTGGGGGAGAGCTTCAGAGATTAGGTATAGCGAGAGCCCTTTATCATAAACCAGATTTATTAGTTTTTGATGAGGCTACCAACGCACTAGATGAAAAAACAGAGCTAGTTTTAGTAGATCTCGTTAAGGAACTTTCACGAAACATCACTGTAATTGCAATTTCTCACAATGTGAAATCTTTAAAATATTGTTCAAGAATTTTAAGAATTGTAAATTCAATTGTAATAGAAGAAAAAAATCAAACAAAAAAAATAGGAGTCGAGTCGTGAACAATAAATCAATATTAGTTACTGGAGCAACAGGTAGTTTTGGCAAAGCTTTTATAAAATTTCTAACAAAAAGATATAAAAAAATTAAACGATTAGTAATATTTAGCAGGGATGAACTAAAGCAATCTGAAATGGCAAAAGTTTATGATGAAAAAAAATACCCATTTATTAGATATTTTATAGGAGATGTTAGAGATCAAAAAAGGCTTTCTAGAGCATTGAATAAAATTGATATTGTCATTCATTCAGCAGCGTTAAAACAAGTTCCTATTGCAGAGTATAACCCTATTGAGTTTATTAAAACTAATATTTTGGGAGCACAAAATTTAATTGAGGCATCTTTAAATAACAATGTGAGTAAAGTAATAGCATTATCTACAGATAAAGCCTGTGCGCCTGTAAATCTATATGGCGCAACAAAACTCTGCAGTGATAAACTATTTGTTGCTGCCAATAATTATTCAGGAAAAAATATTTTTTCAGTAGTTAGATATGGCAACGTTCTTGGATCTAGAGGATCTGTACTCCCATTACTCATGAAATACAAAAATGGTGGAACATTTACTTTAACCAGTGATGAGATGACAAGATTTAATATTACTTTAGACCAAGGAGTAAAAGTTGTTGACTGGGCAATGCAAAACTCAAATGGAGGTGAAATATTAATTCCAAAAATCCCATCCTATAAACTTGTTAATTTAATTCAAGCTGTGGGGTTAAAAAATAAGCCAAAAATTATTGGTTTGAGAAAAGGTGAAAAAGTCCACGAGGAAATGATAACGGAAGCCGACAGTTACACTACTTATGATATTGGTAAGTATTTTTTAATTTTACCAGATAATGAAAAATCTACTTTAAATAGATTTAAAAAGAAGCTTAAAGTTTTCAAAAAGATACCAAATAATTTTAGTTATAATTCAAGAGATAATGATCAATTTCTATCGATCAATGAATTAAAAAAAATGATTGCACACGTTGGTAATTTTAAAAAAAGTGATGTTGGATAACGAAAATTCACAATTTATCACCACGTCGATTGATAATAATTTTCACATCTCTAATAAAAAAATATTAGCAGGAGACTGGTGTTTCGATAATGAAAAAAATAACAAAAGTGATTTATTGTCATGTCCATGGGAAAGCAATAAAAATTTAAGCAAAGATTACTTTTTGTCTCAAAACATTTTAGATAACTATGCAAAAAAACTTAGTAGATATCTTAATAATTTTCACAATAAAAATTTTCCAGACAGGTATTGGAATATTTTAACATTACCATGGTTAGTTTATTATATTCCTAGTGAGCTATATAGGTGGAGATTGGTCGAGAAAGCTTTGGAAAAAGATTCTAATTTAATTTTTAGTGATATAAAGATTGATAAAACCGAAATACCATCATACACTGTAGATTATTATAATCTATTAAGTTCTGATCAATTTTTTAATTATCAAATATTTAAAAAAATATTAATTTTTTTAACTAATAATGGAAAGAAAATTAATTTTATCTCAAAAGAAATAAATCAAAATAAATTTAAAGCCAAAAATTATAATAAAAAAAAACCAAAACCAAAAAAAAAATTTTTGCCTTATGCCATAGATTATCTGAGTTCTTTTTTTTCGAAATTTAACAATATTTTTATTGATAGGAGAACTTTTAAATTTAAAAATTATGTTAGAATTAGTCTAAAACTTTTTCAATTTCCTAGTTTTTATTATTATAAATTTAATTACCGATTTGATCATATAAATTTAAGTCACGTAAAGATCGACAGGGAAAAAAGAAATAAAATTAACTTTTCAGATAGAGAAGATGATCTTTTCCTCAAATACTTAAATGAAAATATAAAATATGATATACCAAAATGTTTTTTAGAAGCTTACGATTTAATTAACCAAGAGTCTCATAAAATTAAATTAAAACCAAAAATTATATTATCTGCTGTTCTTCACTACCATAACGAAGTTTTTAAATTTTGGTTAGCTAGGAATGTAATTAAAAATAAAACAAAATTTTTTTCTAGTTCTCATGGAGGAGGTAACCAGTTAAAGTATTGCCCTGATCTACAACTTGATAACACAATAGTTGATAAAAAATTTACCTGGACTCTTCCTGTCAAAGATAAAGATATTCAGTTACCACCAGGTAAATTAATAAATTTTAAATCTTCGAGATCTGATAAAAAATTTCTTATTTATCTAGAAAAGAACATAACATTATTTCCTGCGAAAATCGGAACTGGGCAAAATCACTATTTGCGTCTCAACCTAGATAATGCAATTAATTTAAAAAAATTACTTAATAAAGAGATTTATAAAAATTTTTTTTACTTACCCTCAGGAGAACACGATGTAAAAATGCAAGAAACAATAAGAAATACAATTGAAGAAAAATTTGTTAACAAAAAAAATGTTTTTAATAAATATATCGATAAGTCAAAACTGGTAATTTGCCCTTACATGGAAACTGCTTTTTTAGAATCCATAATTACAGGTCCAACAGTTTTAATTAATGATTTCGAAAAAGCTCCCTTACAAGGTAATGTAAAATCTTTACAAGAAGATTTAGTCAAAAATAAAATAGTATTTAAAAATATTGAAGATGCAACAGCACATATAAATGAAAATTGGCATCAAATAGATAAATGGTGGTTATCAAATGAGGTTCAAAATACTATATATAAATTTAAAAAAAATTTCTGCAATTTACAAGATGACCCTATAAACAAATGGACAAAAATTTTTAACAAACATTTAATATGATAGAAGTAAAAAAATTATTTAGTTTTCTAAAAAAAAAGAATATCGATTTCTTTGCAGGCGTCCCAGATAGCATACTAAAGAAAACGAAAGAATATTTTGATAAATTAAATAAAAAACATTTAATCACTGCTAACGAGGGATCTGCTATTTCCGTTTGTATTGGACACTATCTTTCCACTGGTAAATTAGCTTGTGCGTATATGCAAAACTCAGGATTGGGAAATGCTCTAAATCCATTAGCCTCTATCGCGCATCAAAAAGTCTACTCAATACCAATTCTTTTAATAATTGGCTGGAGAGGAGCTCCTGGTACTAGAGATGAGGCACAGCATGAGGTAAAAGGCAAAATAACAAGAAAGTTATTAAAATTATTAAATATCAAATTTTGTGAAGTTAAAACTTACAAAGACTTTAAAAAACTTGATAATTTAATTAAATTTTCAAAAAAGTTTAAATGTCCAGTGGCATGTTTGATTAAAAAGGATATTTTATTCGATAAAAAATCCTATAAAAAAAATAAAAAAAAATTTAATAGCGGAATTAAAAGAGAAACTTTTCTAAATTCTTTGTTAGGCAAAGTAAATTTAAAAAGTAAAATTATTTCTACAACAGGTTATACTTCAAGAGAACTTTTTCAAATAAGGAAATACAAGAATACACATTATCAAGGTAATGATTTTTATATGGTCGGGGGGATGGGTCATGCTTCAATGGTATCCCTAGGAGTTGCAATGAACAATAAAAGAGACATTATTTGTTTAGATGGGGATGGATCCTTGTCAATGCACATGGGTTCTTTAACTACCATAGGTTTTAAAAAGCTTAAAAATTTTAAACATATAATTTTGAATAATAGATCACACGAGTCCGTAGGAGGTCAAAAAACCAATCTTGAAAATTTAGATTTAAATAAACTTTCTAAGAGTTGTGGATATAAAAATTATTTCTTTTTAGATAATGAAAGAATTATGAAGAGAACTATATCTAATTTTTTAAAGTCAAAAGGACCTTCACTTTTAGAAGTTAAAATTAAACTGGGAACTATTCAAAATCTAGGAAGACCAAAAAAATTAAATTTTATTAAATCTAAATTTATGGTTAAATAAATGAAAAAGATGATTAAAAATCTCATAAAACAAAAAAATGATAATAAAATTATATTTACAGCTGGTCCTGCCAGTATAATTGATAGCAATATAATTAATTTAGGTCCTTGTTTTGGAAGAGGGGACAATGAATATAACAAAACTTATAATAGTGTTATAAAAAAACTTAAAAAAATATCAGGATTAAAAAAAATTATTACTACTCAGGGATCGGGAAGTACTGCTTTGGAAATAGTCGCCTTAAACTTTTTCAAAGGTAAAATTTTAATTGTATCAACCGGTTATTATTCCGATAGACTCTTTCAAATATCAAATTTAATTAAAAAAAATAATAAAAAAATTAAATCTGTAACTAAAGTAAATTGGAAAAATTTAGATAAAATCAAGGGAAAATATGATTGGATCTGGGCCTGTTCAACTGAAACTAGTCGTGGTTTAAAAATACCGATAAAGGACTTAAAACAACTTACCAAAAGAACAAAATCCAAGCTCGCTCTTGATGCAACAGCATCAATTGGATTAGAATCTAATCACCATTTAGCAGATGTAATTTCTTTCAGTTCTTGCAAGGGTCTATTCGGATTAACAGGCGCATGCTTTGTTTGTTATAATATTAATCCAACTAATAAAGTAAATACATTTGTTCTTGACATAAAAAATTTAGAGCAAAAAAGAATGACAGGACCATACCACACTATTCAATCTCTAGAGAAAGTTTTAAAGAAATATAATTATTATAAAAAATCTGTAGTTCAAAATAAAAAGAAAATGATTAGAAAATTTAAAGACTATTTAGTTTATCCCAAAAAAAATCAGCCATTTTTATGTACGTACGTTAATAAAAAAATTATTTCAAATTCATCAAAAGCAATTCTCTATAAACCAAGAATAAAATTACCCGGGTCAATCGTTTGTCATATCGGAGAAGCTCATTTAGGTAAAAATGCAAAAGGAAAAATAATCGATTTTTTAGATATTGAGGAATAAAAAGATAATAAAAGAAAAATATATTAAGAAATTGAACTTAAATATTTACTTTCGAACAAAAATAGATATGTTCAATAATTGAACAAATGAAAAAAACTGTTTATATATCTCTTACAGCTGACTCCATTCATCATGGACATATGAAATTATTTGAGACAGCCAGAAAATACGGAGATATCATTATTGGTTTGTTATCAGATAAAGCAGTCGCTGAACACAAAAGGATACCATACCTAAACTTTGAACAGAGAAAAAAAATCTTAATAAATTTTAAAGGTGTTAAATCAGTTGTTGAGCAAAATGAGTGGGATTATTCAAAAAATATAAAAAGTTTAAAACCTGATTTTTTAGTTCACGGAGATGATTGGAAAACAGGACATATGAGTGAAATAAGAAGAAAGGTTTTGAAAATTATGAAATCTTACGGAGGTAAGCTCATTGAGATTCCTCACACAAAAGGTGTATCTTCCTCTGCTCTTATAAATCATTTAAATCAAATTTCTGTAACACCTGATATCAGAAGAAGTTTATTGAGAAGAACAATAGAGAGTAAGAAAATATCTAAATTTCTAGAAGCACACAGCCCATTGTCAGCTATTATAGGAGAAAATACATTTATTGAAAAAAAAGGTAAAAAGATCGGTTTTGATGGTTTTTGGTCTAGTTCTCTTACCGACTCCACAGTTGTTGGAAAGCCAGACAATGAGTCATTAGATTTTTCTCAAAGACTTAATGGGGTTGATCAGATTTTCGAAGTTACTACCAAACCTTTAATTATGGACGGTGATACAGGTGGAAAAGTAGAACATTTTGAAATGAGGATCAAGTCTGCTGAAAGATTAGGTATTTCAGCTTTAATAATTGAGGATAAAAAAGGTTTAAAAAAAAATTCATTACTAAAAGATACATCAAGACAAACTCAAGAGGGAAAAATTAAATTTTCAGAAAAAATTTCAGTAGGCAAAAAAGCTCAGATAAGTGATGATTTTATGATAATAGCAAGAATTGAAAGTTTTATACTAGGCAAAGGACTCAACGATGCTATTTCTAGAGCCCATTCATATATAGAAGCAGGAGCTGATGGAATAATGATACACAGCAAATCAAAAAATCCGAAAGAGGTAATAGCTTTTTCTAAAGTTTTCAGAAAAAGTTATAAAAAGATACCACTAGTTTCAGTTCCATCAAGTTATAACCAGATTTCAGAGAAAACTTTGTACGAGAATGGCTTCAACATAGTTATATATGCGAACCATATGCTAAGAGCATCTTATCCTGCAATGCAGCATGTGGCCAAAACAATTCTAGAAAAAAATCGCTCAAAAGAGGCAGACAAAAAACTTTTAAGTATAAAAGAAATTCTTAATTTAATACCTGGAACAAATTAATTTATTATGATTAGAAAAAAAAATATCTTAGTAGATATGTCTTGTTCTATTTTGCACTATGGTCACATTAGACTTCTAAAAAAAGCTTCAAAACTTGGAAATGTTATTGTTGCCTTAACATCAGATAATGAAATTAAAAAACATAAACATTTCAATCCTGAATTGAAGTTTAAACATAGAAAAGAATTAATTGAGTCAATTCGATATGTAAACAAAGTCATCAAATCAAAATTTCATATAAATGAAAATTTTTTAAAAAAGAATAAAATCCATTTTTTAGTACATGGAAATGATAATTCAAATAAAATTAAAAAAAGTCATCTAAAAATATTTCCTCGTACAAAAAATATTAGCAGCACGATTTTAAGAAAAAAAATTTTAAAAAGTTATTTAAAAAATGAAAAAAGATATAAATAAGAATTATTGGAATAACTTTTATAAAAAAAAACATATTAGCAAACCGTCTTTATTTGCAAAATTTTGTGTATCTAAATTGAGAAATTACAATAAAACTATTTATGATATAGGTTGTGGAAATGGAAGAGATACAGTTTTTTTTAATAAAAAAAAAATAAATTCTATAGGTATTGACAAATCTAATAGTGCGATAAAAAAAAATAAAAAAAATTTTCAGAAATTTAGAAATAAATTCTTAAATAAAAACTTTTGTAGTTTTTTTAAAAACAAAAATTTCGATTTTCCTTTTAGCGTGTATTCAAGATTTACATTACACTCAATTAATTATTCAGATGAAAAAAAACTATTAAATTCACTTAATAAGCAAAAAAAATTAGAATACATATTTATAGAATGTAGAACTATTAAAGATGATATTTACGGAAAGGGTAAGAAAGTTGGCAAGCATGAATTTGTCGATACACATTATAGAAGATTTATAGATCCTAAAGAGATTAAAAGAAGATTATCTAAACATTTTAGAATTTCATATTTTAAGGAGTCAAAAAATTTTGCGAAATTTAAAAAGGAAAATCCATGTATTCTGAGACTGATAGCAAAAAAAAAATAGATCCAAACTTAATTGAAATTATTTATTTACTTGATAAAAATAAAATTAATTATTGGGTGTGCCATGGCACACTCTTAGGTATTGTCAGAGATAAAAATTTAATTCCCTGGGATCATGATATTGATATTGCCGTTTGGGATGAGAAAAACTTAAAAGAAAAACTAAAATTAATAATGTTTGAAAATGACTATAAACTTAAAGAAAAATACTTGATAGATGATGATCTTTTGACCTTCATTAAAACAGGAGGAAGAGAGATTGACATTAATATTTATCACAAAAAATTCACAAATTCAGAAGAGATAGCTTACGTAAAATGGTTTATTCCTAAAAATTTGATTTGCAAAATTATAGACGCACTTTCAATGGCTAAAGATTATAAGGGTAAATTAATGTTTGTCATAAATAAACTCGAATTTATTCAGCCAATATTTAAATTGTTAAAAAAAATTTTAATAAAGAAAAATTTTTTTTACAAAACCGCAGGCTATACCCAACCTTTAAAACTTTTAAAAGAATTCAAAAAAATAGATTTTAAAAATCTAAAAATTTCTGTTCCAGTTCAATACGAAGATTATTTAAAATACGTATATGGACATGGATGGAAAACCCCAATTAAAAAATTTAATTGGATCAAAGACAGCCCGTCTACCAAGAATATATAAAATGAAAAAGATTAATTTAAAAAAGATATTTAATAAAAAAAGAGTTTTGGTTACAGGTCATACAGGTTTTAAGGGTTCTTGGTTATCATTAATATTAAATTATTTTGGGGCCACAATCCTTGGAGTTTCCGATAGTGTGCCTACAAATCCATCACATTTTAAGATTTATAAAAATTTAAAAAAATTTGAGTCAAAGAAAGTAGATATATCAAATAAAGATAAAATTAAAAAAATAATTTTTGATTATAAACCAGACTTTATATTTCATTTAGCTGCCCAAGCACTTGTAAAAAAATCATACTTAAATCCTATTAAGACATGGAGATCAAACACTTTTGGAACTTTAAATATCTTAGATGCTTTACGAGACTATAAAAAAAAAGTTGTAGTCGTCTTAATTACAAGTGATAAAGTTTACAAAAATGTTGAGAAAAAAACTGGGTATAAAGAAACTGACCTTTTAGGTGGTAAAGATCCTTATAGTGCATCTAAAACTGCTGCTGAAATAGTAATTAGATCCTACATGCATTCATTTTTATTAAAAAAAAATAATTTATTTACAGTGATTGCTAGGGCAGGAAATGTTGTTGGAGGTGGAGACTGGTCAGAAAACAGATTAATACCCGATTGTGTTAAAGCCTGGTCAAAAAATAAAAAAGTTATAATAAGGAATCCAAATTCTACTAGACCCTGGCAGCATGTACTCGAGGCGACCATGGGGTATATAATTCTTGCAGCCAGTTTAAAACAAAATAAAAATTTAAATGGCGAAGCATTCAATTTTGGCCCAAACACCAAAAAAAATTATAAAGTTATTGAATGCGTAAGAAAAATGAAAAAGTATTGGCCTTCAATAAATTGGAAAGTTAAAAAAACACAAACTTTTTTTGAAAGCAGTTTGCTCAAATTAAATAGTAATAAAGCTTCAAAAATACTTAAATGGAAATGTGTACTAAATTTTGAGGAAACAATTAAAATGACAACTATTTGGTATAGGAATTTTTACCAAAAAAATGAAAAAAAAATATCAATAAATCAAATTAAAGAATACATAAAAATTTATAACAAGAGATCTAAAATAAAAATATGAAAGTTGTAATATTAGCAGGTGGATTGGGTACAAGAATATCAGAATATACAAAGACCATACCAAAACCGATGATAAAAATTTGTGGGAAACCAATAATTCAAAGAATTATTGATCATTATTACAGTTATGGACATAAGGAATTTTATATTGCTCTAGGTTATAAAGGCAAAGTTATAAAAGACTATTTTAATAACAAAAAAAAAAATAAAAAGATTAAAATCCACTTAATCGATACAGGTAAAAATACAATGACCGGAGGTAGATTAAAAAGATTGAAAAAATATCTTAATGAAACTTTTTTATTAACTTATGGAGATGGTCTTTCTGATATTGATTTAAAAAAACTCAATAATTTTCATAAAAGAAATAAAAGAATGGTTACTTTAACAGCTGTAAGGCCCCCAGCAAGATTTGGTGTAATAAAAATTAGTGGAAAAGTAGTGAAATTTTTTAGAGAAAAAAGTTCTTTGGATACAGGCTGGATTAATGGCGGTTTTTTTGTAATAGAGCCTAAATTTATTGATTTAATAAAAAATGATAAAACTTTTTTAGAAAAAGAACCATTCTCTTTAGCCACAAAAAAAAAACAATTATTAGCATATAAACACAATGGTTTCTGGCAATGCATGGATACTTTAAGAGATAAGGTTATACTTGAAAAAAAGATTAAACAAAAAATTTATTTTGAGTAAAAAAAAAATTTTAATTACTGGTGGAACAGGATTTATAGGATACCATTTAGCTCTTAAATGTTTAAAAAAAAATTTTTTAGTAACAAGCCTGTCTACAAAAAAACCAAAAAAAAATAGAAGAATAAAAAAAGTTAGATATCTTTTTTGTGATATCTCAAAAAAAAAAAGATTATTCAAATTATTGAATTCTAATTCAAATTTTGATTTCGTGGTTAATCTTGCTGGTTATGTTGATCACTCCAATAAAAAAAAAACGTTAGAAAGTCACTATAGAGGTTGTAAAAATTTAGCGTTATTTTTTTTAAATTCTAAAATTAAAAAATTTATACAAATCGGTTCGAGTATTGAATATGGACTAATTAGTTCTCCACAAAAAGAAAATAAATTTAATAAGCAAAAAACTTATTCTATCTACGGCACTTCAAAGCTACTTAGTACTAAATTTTTATTAAAATTAAAAAAAAAATTTGATTTTCCTGTTTCAATTCTAAGGTTGTATTTAGTTTATGGGCCAAAACAAGACACCAATAGAGTAATACCTATAACTATCTATAATGCTTTAAAAAATAATAATTTTGATTGTTCAAGTGGATTACAATATAGAGATTTTCTATATATTGATGATCTTCTTTCGGCTATATTTAAAACTTTAAAAAATAAAAATTCTAGTGGTGAAATTTTCAATATTGGCTCGGGAAAACCTGTTAAAGTAAAGAACTTAATTCTTAAAATTTGTAAACTTATTGGTCATGGAAAGCCAAGATTCGGAATGATAAAATTTAGAAAGGATGAAATTAAAAAACTTTATCCAAGTATAGAAAAAGCAAAAAAAATGTTAGGGTGGAAGCCATTGGTAAATATTAATTTAGGTCTAAAAAAAACTATAAAATATTATAAAAAAATTCATATTTAAGTTTAAAAACTAATCTTTATTAATCGTGATCTTTTAATAAATCAATGTAATCATTTGAAAGATTTTTTTTGAATAATTTAAGCTGATTTATTTTTAAAATGATTTTCATTAAGACTACAAAATATGGAAATTTAAAAAATTTTTTCGCTATTTTAAGATCTTCATTTAATTTCTTGATAGAATTTCTTAATTTTGTACTGTCTCCACCATTTCTCATAATTGTGATGTAGTTATTTAAATATTTTATCTTAATATTTTGATTATAAAATAGTTTTAATAAAAACAAATAATCACCAGATATCGGATAGCTTTCCTCATAAAGATTACTTTTTAAAATATGATTTCTTACAAAAAGTGATGTATGAGGAGGCATCCAACCAAAATACAATTTTCTTTTTTTAAAAATAGAACTAATCCATTCTCTAGTAATTATTGATATATTTTCTTTATCACAAAACAAAACATTTCCATAAACAACATCATTTTTATCGTAAAATTCTTGTGATATATTATACAGGGTGTGTTCATCATAAAATATATCATCAGCATGAAGCAGTCCCACTATATCTCCTGAAGCAATATTTATCCCTTTATTTATTGAACCAAATTTAGTTGATGAGACCTTATCTGTAATAATTTTTACGTTAGAAAGTGTATTAAGATATTCTTCAGTTCCATCAGTTGAGGGTGCACAAACAATTATATGCTCAAGATTTTCAATTTTTTTTTGATTTTTTATTGATTTTATTGCTGATTTTAAAAGTGGAAGACCATTTTTAACAACAGTAATTATTGAAATTTTCATTTCCTTTTAATTAAATAATTTAATAATAATCTAAATTATAACATAAATCGCAATTAATCTTTAATCTTAATTTAAATTATGAAAGTTTTAATTACTCAAAAAATATTTTTATATTCATTATTTTTGATTTTACCTTCTTATTTAATTGGTATAGCTGCGACTGAGTTATTAACAGCCTTTTTAATAATTAGTTTCATATTTATTAACAAAAACTTCGTGTATTTTAAAAATTTAAAATCCATCTTTTTAATTATTTTTTCTTTTTTGGTAACACTAAGTGGAATTATCAATCTAGATTCTATTGATTTAAAAATTGCATCTTTGGTGCATATTCGATTTGCAATATTTTCTATTGCAATTTTTTATTTTTTGGAAAAATTTTTTGATAAAGAAACTGATATAAACAAAAATTTTTTTAAATATTTTTTATTGATAATTTTTTTTATAATTTTTGATAGTTTAATTCAATTTTTCTTTGGAACTAATTTATTTGGCCAGGAAATACAACAATCTCGAGTTTCTGGAATATTTGGAAAAGAACTTATACTTGGAAGTTTTTTACTCCAATTGTTACCTTTAACTTTTTTATTATTGTTATTTTCCAAAATGGACATTCAAAAAAAACAAGTATATTTAATAATATTTTTTAGCCTTTATTTTATAATTATTTATATTTCTGGAGGTCGTTCTCCTTTTTTTTTAACAATTTTATTCGCAGTAACTATGGTGCTATTTGAAAAAAATTTTAGAAAAATTATTTTGAAATGCTTATCTATTTTAACCATCTTTATTATTTGTGAAGCTTATTTTGATTTTGGAAAGACAAAAGTGTTTGCTAAAGTTTTTGTTATGACCTTTGTTCAATTTACAGATAGTTATTATCATCCAGAGCATAATATTGATACTACTCGTAAAAGAAAAACTTATAACAAAGATATCACCAATGAATTAAGTTTAAAAAATAAAGCGAGAGAATTTTTTGATAGCCTTGTAGTTTTTTCTGATGATCATCATAATCATTATATTCTTGCATTAAAATTATTTAAGGAAAAGCCAATACTTGGCAATGGTCCAAAAGGTTTTAGACAATATTGTAGAAGAGTTAATTATGATCCACCAACAGGGATTTGTTCAACTCATCCTCATAATTACTTTTTTCAAGTTTTATCTGAACTTGGTTTACTCGGAATTTTATTTTATCTATTTGGAATATTTTTCATTATATTTAAATTTATAAATTTAAAGCATGATAGAAGTAAAAATTTGAGTATATCATCATTTCAAATTGTTAGTATAGGGCTATTGGTTTTACTTTTCCCTCTTGTTCCTTCGGGAAATTTTTTCAATAATTGGATATCTATAATCCATTATTATTATATTGGAATATATATTTATTTCTATAATCAGACATATTTAAAAAATTAATATAATTTTGCATTTGCGACAAAAAATATTAAAAGTTTACTTAAAATTAAACAATATTTCTGTATACAATAAAACCATTACATTTACAGACAGCGTTATTTAAAAATGAAAAAATTTATATATATTGTTTTTGGATTAATTTTATTCATCACTTTATTTACTTCTTATAAAGTAACTAGTGGAGATTATGACAAGCAAAATTTGTTTATAATAAAAGTCAAAGATATCATCCCAACACAATTAAAAGATAAGTTAAGGGGATATATTTATGAAATCAGAATTTCATTAAACGAGAATAAAATAAAAAAAAAGCAACAAGCTAAAATAGATCAAGGTTTAAATGGTGAATTAATTCAGTCAAAAAATATTAAATCAGAGGTAAATGCGGTTAAATATAATGTAAGAGAATTTTTTTTGCCATTTAAAAGATTAGATCTTAGTTATGGATGGCAAGCTGTTCAAAATTCCAAAAGAGCTCACTACTTTGATTTTGTAGGTGACGAGACTGTCGTAGCCTCTGGGGAAGGAAATTTTATTTTTTTTGATACAAAAAATTTTAATTCAAAAAAATTGGATCAAAAAAGCTTACAATCTAACTTAATTCAATTTCTTGAAAGCGAAAATTATACCTTTATTGGCTTGAGAGACATGCTTATTGAAAATAACAAAGTATATTTATCAGTAGTATTACAAGCCCCAGATGAAAATTATACTTTGAGTATAGTATCTGCAGAGTTCAATTATCAAAAATTAATATTTGAATTTTTTTTCAAAACTGAATTGTTTATATCTGAATTTTCAATTGGCACTGGTGGAAGAATTGTAAGTTTTAAAGATGATAAGTTGCTTTTTACAATTGGTCACTTAGGTTTCATAGATGAAGTTCAAATGCCAAATCATTTATCTGGCAAAATTATATCAATCAAAAAAAAAGATGGAAGTTTTGACTTAATTTCAATAGGTCATAGAAATCATCAGGGTCTTTTTTATTATACAGATGAATTTAAAAATCAGTTTGTTATAAATTCTGAGCATGGACCAAAGGGTGGGGATGAAATAAATATAAATAATCTTAAAGATAATAAAGTTCAAAATTTTGGATGGCCAATTTCTTCGTATGGAATTAATTATGATGGAACAAATCCATATAAATCTTCTCATAAAGAACATGGTTTTAAGGAACCTTTAAAATATTTTACACCTTCAATAGGTATCAGTGAGATAAGTATAAAAAGTAAAAAAGATTTTAATGAGATATACGCATCTTCTTTAAGAGCTCATTCAATCTATATTGTTAAATCAGACAAAATATTTTCTCGAGTGTTAAATACAGATAGATTAATATTGGACTATAGAATAAGAGACATAAAGTATTCAAAAAGCCTTAATGGATTTATTGTCATTTTCGAAAACACTCCATCTATAGGTTTTATTAAAAGCTATGATTAGTAAAGAAATAATAATATATTTTCAAAATATTAATGAAAATATTTATTCAAATTCCTTGTTTCAACGAAGAACTTCAAATAGAAAATACAATTTCTGAAATAAGAAAGTTAGTCAATCCAAAAAAATATAATTATGAGATAGTTATTATTGATGATGGATCTAATGACAAAACTATTGAGACTGTCAAAAAAATTGGTGTTAATAACATAATTTCTCTAAAAAGAAATAGAGGACTTGGATATGCTTTTAATGAAGGAAGGAAATTTGCATCAAAAAATAACGTTGATATTTTAATTAATACTGATGCAGATAATCAATACAAAGCAGAATATATTGAGAGTTTGATTGAGCATTTGATTAATTCAAAAACGGATATTGTTGTTGGTGTAAGAAAATTTGATGAGATTGAACATTTCTCAAAAATAAAAATTTTTTTACAAAAACTTGGCACAAAGGTTGTAAGAATTGTTTCGGGTCAAAAAATTACAGATGCCTCAAGTGGATTTAGAGCTTATAACAAAGATGCAATAAACAAACTCAGAGTAGATTCAAATTACAGCTATACTTTAGAGACGCTAATTCAGGCTAATGAAAAAGATCTTTTGATTGGAGAAATTCCAATAAAAACTAATCCTCCAATAAGAAAATCAAGATTATTTAATTCTTCGATGGAATTTATTGTTAAACAAATGCTTATTATTTTAAAAACTTTTTTATTATACAAGCCTTTACAATTTTTTTCTTGCTTGTCGATTATACCAATTATAATCGGATCATCAGCAATCTTAAGATTTATATACTTTTTTATTTTCGATAATGGAGATGGATATATCCAATCTTTAATATTAGGTGTTGCATTATTTTTAATAGGTTTGTTACTTCTATTTCTAGGTTTACTAGGTTTCTTAATTAGAAATATAAAAAAAAATATCGAGGAAAATTCTTGAAATTTTTTGTTTATAGGTACTCTTTAATATCAATATTTAGTTTTATTTTTTCAAACTTATTGTATAGTTTTTTAATTCTAAAATTTCATGAATCACTAGCATCTTTATTATCGCTATTTATTGTTCTCAACTTAAATATTTTTTTTTTCTTTAAGCTTAAGATATTTAAAAAAACCCAAAAAAACTATTTAAGAATAGTTCTGATTTCATGCTTCTTCAGATTATTTGAATTTTTATTATTTAATCTACTTTTTTTTTTCATACTTGAGCAAATTCAAAGCAATTACATTTTTGCTTTAACGTTGATAATTAGTTTTTTTTTAAAATCAGTTGTATTTTATAAAAACTCTGATTTTAAATGATAGTGGGAGAGAATGAGAAAAATTTTTATAGTATCTAATGATAGATTTTATATACAAAAAAAAGAATTTTTTAACTCCAATAAAAATACTTTTACAATTATCAATTGTTTTAAAAAATTTAAAAACATTTATTTAATAGCAAGAAAATCTAAAAAAAAATTAAAGTTTAAAGAAAAATTAAGTAACATCAAGATTATAAATTTACTTTCTGTTTTTAAGAAAAAGTTTGATATTAAAAATACAAAGATACTTATAATATCGTTATCCCCATATAATTTCTTGATAAGTTTTTTATTGTTAATGTTGGGCGCAAATAAAAAAAATATTTTCTTATTTTTAAGAAGTGATGGATATGAAGAGTATAGAATTAAGTTAGGTATATTAGGTTATTATTTTTATGGAATTATGTTGGGATTCTTAAAAAAAAGAATAAATATCTTAAGTTGTTCAAAATCTTTAACAGGTGTTGTTAAATCAGAATTGGTTTTTCCATCTGAAGTAACTAAAGTTTGGTTAAAAAATAGAAAAAAACAACTTAAAAAATTATCTTCAAAAAAAAAAATTAACTTATTATATATTGGAAGATTCAGAAAAGAGAAAGGTTATGCCAGTTTAATTTTTTTATTTGAGAGATTAGGTATAAAAGCAGAATTGTTAATGATTGGTAATGATTTCAAATATCTAAAAAAAAATGACTATCCTAGTAATAAAAATATCAAGATCCTAGGACAAATTTCTTCAGCCAAGGAATTAATTAAATATTATAATAGATCGGATATTTTTATTTTACCATCATACGTTGAGGCATATCCACAAGTTATTTTGGAAAGTTTATCAAGGTTAAAACCTATTGTTATTTTTAATGATATCAAATATTTAAAAAAAACTTTTCCATTTGGGCTAATTAATTGTGAAAGAAATGTAAATGACTTTGAAAAAACGTTAAAGAGAATAATTAAAGATTATAATAGGATTCAAAAAAATATTTTCAAAAAGGAGGTTTACCTGTTGAAAAATTTTGAAGCGAAAATGAAAAAAATTTTTGATAGTTGATGATTGGTAAATTATACTATATCATTTTAAAATTTATAAGATCTTCAAAAATTATTACTTCTTATATATGGGGAATTAAAATTGATAAGTCTCTTCATAATACTTTCTGGGACTTGACCACATTAGTTTTAAAAAAAGAACTTAATGATATAAAACAAAAAAAGAAATACCTTGATATGGGTTGTGGCCAATTTGCTATACTTGGTCAATTTTTTAAAAAAATTAATATTTCTTCAGACGTAACTTCTGTTGATATTTATGAAAAATTTGTTGAAAACAGTATTAATAATTCAGAGCTTAATAAAACCAAGATTAAAATTAAAAAATCAAACTTATTTTCTAATATCGACGAAAAATTTGATTTAATTTCTTTTAATCCTCCTTATGTTCCATCATCACAAAAAAAATATGAGTTAGAATTTCCAAATATCCGCTACAGTGAGCATGAAGGTCTTAAAACCACCCATGATTTTTTAATTGAATCAAAAAATTATTTAATGAATGATGGTGAAATTTTACTAGGTATAAATACATTTTATGTTTCTCAAACTCTTTGTAATAAATTAATTTCAGAGACCGGATATAAAGTTGAAAAGATTACAAAAATGAAATTTAATACTTCAATAGTATTTAGATTAAAATCACTTAGATATTAAAAAATCTCCCAATGCAAGATAATCGATACCAGTCCCTGAAAAGCATCTTATCGCTTCAGATGGTTTATTTACTATAGGTTCACCCTGAATATTAAATGAAGTATTAATTATAATTGCTTGACCAGTGATTTTTTCAAATTCTTTTATTAATTTATAAAATTTTTTATTATTTTTTTTTCTAACAATTTGAGGTCTAGCAGTTCCGTCAACATGAATTGCTGATGGTAATATTTCTTTATATTTTTCTTTTATCTTAAAAGCTAAAATCATAAAATCACTCTCTGGCACACTCCCAAAATAATCTTTATATCTGTAGTCGTTAATAGATGGGCAGAATGGTCTCCAATTTTCTCTATGTTTAACTTCATCATTAAGTTTTTTTTTCATATTTTTCATAAGTGGATTAGCCAAAATAGATCGGTTACCTAACGCACGAGCACCAACTTCAGATCTTCCTTGAAACCAACCAACTATTTTTCCTTTTGAAAGTTTCTCAGCTACTATTTTTTCAATATTTTTAAATTTTTTAAATTTGATTTTTGACTCATTTAAGGACTTTAATATTTCATTATTTGAAAAGCTATTTCCGTAATAACAGTGCTCCATTTTTGGAAAATCTCCCTTTTCATTTTTGGCAGATAACATTGCAGCGCCTAAAGCCACTCCATTGTCTGAAGCAGCTGGTTGAATATATATTTCCTTAACTTCAGGAAGATTGGCTAAAACACCATTCAATTTACAGTTCATATGCACTCCTCCAGCTAAACAAAGATTTGAAATTTTTGAATTTTTAATTAAATCTTTTACTAATAATTTAACAACTTCTTCTAATCTCCACTGTACATTAAATGCTAAATTTTTATGGTACTTTAATATTTTTTTATTATTGAACAAAGGTTTACCAAAAATCTTGATAAACTTTTCAGAAAATCTGGAATTTGTTGTTCTTTTTCCACCAAATCTTAACACTGGATTTAAAGAAAAGTCCCCAGTTAATTTGTTGTACTTTAAAAATTTGTTTAGTTTAGATTGAATATTTTTTGAAAATTTACCATATGATGCCAAAGCCATTAATTTTCCCTCTTCAGAATTACTTTTAAAACCAAAAAATTCTGTAAATGTAGAATAATAACCACCTAAGGTATTTGGTAATTTAAACCTTTTTAAACATTTAATTTTTTTTCCATCGCCAACATAAAAACCACCTGTAAACTCTTCCCCCATTCCATCTAGTACTAGGATACTACTTTTTTTAAAACCAGATGGAAAAAAAGCACTTGCCGCATGACTTAGATGATGTTTATGATAAAAAATCTTTTTATTAAAATTTTGCTCTTTTTTGGCAAAAGCCCATTTTAATTCATTTAAGATCTTGTTTGGATCATAACCTAATCTTATTCTTTCCTCTAAATTTAGGTTATATTTATTTTTGAGACCAATATGTTTTAAGTATATCTTATTAAATTTTTTTGGAACGACATTAAATTGATGAGGACAATCCCAACCAAAAGAAACTTTTTTTATTTGAGTAATAGATATTTTCGCTTTGTTTAGACAATAAAAAATTGCATTAATTGGTAATGCTAAAGGGGCATTTTTAATTCTACTAAATCTCTCTTCTTCGGCAAACGCAATTATTTTTTTTCCTTTTAATAAAGCAGCTGAGGGATTTGTTCCCACTCCTCCAAAAATTCCTAAGTAATAACTCACTAGTTTTTCATATATTATAAAATTTAATGTTTCAATTTTTTTTAAAAATAAAATAGAGAGTGCTTTATTCAATTATCCTGTTGATAAAAAATGCTTCTGCTTTATGAAATCCTACTACACCTCCTCTTACTATCGATAATGCATTTATATTTTTAATTGATCTGGAATGTGGAGCTGTTCTCATTTCAAACTTATACTGATTTAATAATAACTCCTTTTTTTTAAAGTATTTTGAAACATCTACAAAATAATTTGGGTTAAATAATTTATTGTTAGAATTAATACCCCAATCTGTAGATGAAGGAATTTCGAAACTAAGTAATTTCTTTATTTTGAATTCTGAGTTGGGCCTTGATGCTACAAATGTCGAAAAAAAAGTATGGTAATGATCAACATTCAAGTCATGTTCATAATGAGTATAAACTATATCTGGTTTATATTTTTTAAAATAATTAAAAATTATGTTTGTTAGAAAATTATGAGGATAAGTATGAAGTTCTAAATTTTTTAAATTTAAAAAATCAACAATTGTAAATTTACCAATTTTAGCTACTTTCTTAGCCATATTTTCTCTTTTAAAAATTTCTCTTGAAATCTTTGCTTTTGTATCTTTTGAGTTAGCCCTATACCTCCCCGAAACTCCATCAGAAATAAATAGGACGTATACTTTATCTCCTTTACTTACATGTCTAAGAAGAGTTCCACCACATCCTAAAACCTCATCATCAGGGTGTGCCGCAACAACAAATACTCTACTCATAATTAATTATTAGAATTTATTATGAAAGTGTAGTATCAATTTTTATGATGAAATACCAGCCATCTATAGTTAAAAATAGAAATACTGATATAAAATTTAGTAAATTTGATACAATTTAATATAGTGAGTGTTTTTTTTTTAATTTTATTTGTATTTTTATTTAATTTAATTTTTTTTTTAAAGTTTAATTCTATTTCAAATTTTTTAGCTCTTTTTGACAAACCTGATGGAAAATTGAAAAGGCACTCGAAACCAATTTCACTAATAGGTGGATTAGTTATAATAACTAATGTTTATTTAATAATTTTCCTTTTAGGATTTTTTAATATTTACCCCATTTTTGAGAGACAGTTTCTATTTTCAGTAATTATTTTAAGCACTTTATTTTACTTAATTGGACTTATTGATGATTTAAAGAATTTATCTCCTAACATTAAATTATTATTACTTCTTTTTTCAATCAGCAGTGTAATCCATTTTTTTCCAGAACTGAAATTAGACATTATTAAAATTTCATTTCTGGATAAAGTGTATTATTTTAAGGAATATTCCTCTTTTTTCATAATTTTATCATTTTTATTGTTAGCCAATGCAATAAATATGTTTGATGGTATCAATCTTCAATTAATTTTGTTTAGTTCCATAATTTTTATATTGTTTATTTTTAAAGGCTTTATACCAATTTTTTTTATTTTATTATTAATTTGTTTTACCTTTTTAGGAATCTTGAATTATCGAAACAAAGTTTTTTTAGGTGATGGTGGTGCTTATTTAATAAGTTCTTTATTGGGCTGCACATTTATTTACCAATATAAAAATTTTGAGCCTTTCTTTTTTGGTGATGAAATTTTTATAATTTTGATTATCCCTGCATTAGATATGTTAAGATTATTCATCGAAAGATCAATTAATAAACAACATCCCTTTAAAGGTGACCTTAATCATCTACATCATATAATTTATAATTTTACAAAAAATAAAAATTTAACAATTATAATTACAATTGGATTATGTATTATTCCAATTTCATTTTTATTTTTAAGTATTAAAACATATTTTATTTTCATATTTATTTTAATATTTTATTTAATTTTGATTACTTACATGAGGATAAAAAATAAATGAAAGTTTTAGTCACAGGTGGTGCTGGTTACATTGGTAGTACCGTATCAAATTATTTTATTGATCGCGGACATGAAGTGACTATCATTGACAATTTATCCACGGGGTCGATCAAAAATCTACCAAAAAAAGCAATATTTTATAAAAATGATATTTCTAATATTAAAGCGATGAATAAAATTTTTATTAAAAAAAAATTTGATATCGTTTTTCATTTTGCTGCACTAATAAATAACGAAGAGTCTATAAAATTTCCTAAAAAATATTATGTAAATAATTATAAAAAAGCAAAAGTTTTTTTTGATTGTTGTATTGATAACAATATTAACAAATTTATTTTTTCATCAACAGCAGGTGTCTATGGAAATAGAAATAAAAAAGTAAATGAAAATGATAAACTTCAACCAATGTCACCTTATCCAAAATCAAAATTGAAATTAGAAAAATATTTAATTAAAAAAAAAGATAAAGTTCGATGTGTGATATTAAGATATTTTAATGTTGCAGGCTCTGACAAAAAATTAAGATGTGGATTTAATATTAGGAAAGGGTATAATCTTATTTTAAATTTGTGTGCAGCTACACTTAAAAATAAAACTTTTATAATAAACGGAAATGATTACAAAACACCTGATGGTACTACAATCAGAGATTACATCCATGTTGAGGATTTAGCTCAAATTCATTTGCTAATTGCTAATTTAATTTTAAAAAAAAGAGTGTTTAAAATTTTTAATTGTGGTTATGGCAATGGCTTTTCAGTTAAAGAAATTTTACAAAAATTTATTTTGATATCAAAAAACAAAATTAATTTCAAAATAGGGAAAAGAAGAAATAGCGATATAGTTATTTCAATTGCAAACTCTCAAAAATTAGTTAGAGAAATAAAGTGGAAACCCAAGTATAACAATTTAAATTATTTGCTAAAGTCATCTTTAAATTGGTATAAGAAAAATATAAATTTAAAATAGTATTGAAAATTTCTTGTTTTTGTAAAATTGGCGATTATGTTTATAAAAAAATTTTAAAAATTTATTAATTTTGAATGATAAGAAATAAAAAGATTTTAGTGGTTGGAGCAGGTGGTTTTATAGGTGGCCATTTAGTTAATAAGTTAATCAAGGACGGAAATTTTATTATAGCCGCAGACATTAAACCCAGGGAGCATTGGTTTCAAGAATTTGAGAAAGCAAAAAATTATTACTCAATTGATATGAAAGAAATCAATAATTGTAGAAAAGTTGTAAAAAACGTTGATTATGTTTTTAATATGGCTTGTAATATGGGTGGCATGGGATTCATTGAAAATAACAAGGCAGAATGTATGCAATCGGTTCTGATTAATACAAACTTATTAATCGCTTGTAAGGAATTTGGAATTAAAAAATACTTTTTTTCGTCTAGTGCCTGTGCATATAATCAATCTATTCAACAAGAAGTTTTTATAGAAGGATTAAAAGAGGATGATGCTTATCCCGCAGATCCTGAGGATGGATATGGGTGGGAAAAATTGTTCAGTGAAAGAATGTGCAGACATTTTATGGAGGATTATGGCATACAGGTAAGAATAGCAAGATATCATAACATATATGGTCCTTATGGGACTTACGACGGAGGAAGAGAAAAAGCCCCTGCAGCGCTATGTCGAAAAATAATTAAGGCAAAAAAAGAAAGCAAAAACGAAATTGAGGTTTGGGGAGATGGAATGCAAACAAGAACATTTTTATATGTTGATGATTGTATAGAGGGTACACTTCGTTTATTCGAATCTGATTATTCTGATCCAGTTAACATTGGTAGTGATGAACAAGTCTCCATCAATCAAATGATAGAAATAATTGAAGGTATTTCAGGATTACAGAAATTAAAAAAAATATATCAGTTAGACAAACCAAAAGGAGTCAGGGGAAGGTCGAGTAATAATGATTTAGTGAAAAAAGTTTTAAATTGGAGTTATAAGATTAAATTAAAAGAGGGCCTAGAAAAAACATATAATTGGATATCCTCAGAAATTAATAATCATGGATCAAATTTAAGTAGATTCACAAAATCATGAAATTTTAATGAAAAATAAAAAGGCTTTAATATTTGGAGTAACTGGACAAGATGGCGCATATTTATCAAAATTTTTATTAAAAAAAAAATATATTGTCTATGGTGTAAAAAGAAGATCTTCAATTATGAATACACAAAGAGTTGATGATATCTATAAAGACATAAATTATAAATCAAACTTTGTTCTTCTTTATGGTGACTTAACTGATGCTTCATCTATATTAAATTTGATTAAAAAAGTTAATCCAAATGAGATATATAATTTAGCGGCACAATCGCATGTAAAAGTTTCTTTTGAAGTGCCTGAATACTCAGCTGATGTAAATGGTCTTGGTACTTTGAGAATTTTGGAAGCGATTAGAAGTTTAAATTTAGAAAAAAAAGTTAAGTTTTATCAGGCAGGAACCTCTGAAATGTTTGGGAGTACAAAAAAAAAATTTCAAAATGAAAAAACAAATTTTCACCCCGTAAGCCCTTACGGTGTCTCAAAGTGTTTTGCTCATTGGATTACAAAAAACTACAGAGATGCATATGGGATGTATGCATGTAATGGAATTTTATTTAATCACGAAAGTCCTATTCGTGGGGAAACTTTTGTTACTAAGAAAATTATACAAGGCTTGGTAAGAATTAAACAAGGTAGTCAAAAAAAATTATTTTTGGGTAACTTATATTCAAAGAGAGATTGGGGGCATGCTAGAGATTATGTGGAAGCTATGTGGAAAATGTTACAGCAAAAAAGACCTGATGACTATGTGATTGGAACTGGAAAAACTTTTACAATTAAAGATTTTGTAAATAGAGCTGCGAAAAAAATGAATTTTAATATCAGATGGACAGGAGTAGGTATCAAAGAAAAAGCTGTTAATATTGATAATAAGAAAATTATTATTGAATGTAAAAATAGATATTTCAGACCTTTAGAAGTTGATTATTTAAAAGGCGATGCTTCAAAAGCAAAAAAAATATTAAAATGGGTTCCAAAAATTTCTATTGATGATCTTATTGATGAAATGATACAGCACGAATTAGAAAATTAATTATGATAAATATTCATAGTAAAATATTTGTGGCTGGCCATAAAGGTATGCTTGGCTCTTCTATTTTAAGAATTTTGAAACAAAAAGGTTATAAAAATTTAATAACGATTGATAAAAAAAAATTAGATTTAAGAGATCAAAAATCGGTTAAAAAATTTTTAAAAAGAAAAAAACCAAGAGCTGTAATAATAGCTGCAGCAAAAGTTGGTGGAATTAGAGCTAATATCAATTATCCTGCAAATTTTATTACTGACAATTTGCAAATACAAACAAATTTAATCTCAGCCAGCTATGAAAATAAAGTTAAAAAATTAATTTTGTTTGGGTCAAGTTGTATTTATCCAAAAAATTTAAAAAAACCTATTAATGAGAATCAAATTTTAAGTGGTAAGCTTGAAGAAACTAATGAAAGTTATGCAGTAGCAAAAATTGCTGGAATTAAATTGATAGAGGCATTTAACAAACAATATAAAACAAATTATATATGTTTGATGCCATGTAATTTATTTGGTCCGAATGATAATTATGATTTACAAAATTCTCATTTTTTACCCGCTCTTATTAAAAAAATATTTTTAGCCAGTAAAAATAAAAATAAAAAAGGTAAAATTGTAAGATTATGGGGTACAGGAAAACCATTGAGGGAAATCTTGTATGTTGATGAGGCAGCCAAGGCCTGTGAATTTTTTTTGAAAAAAAAAACAAAATCTAGTTTAATAAACGTTGGTTCATCAATTGAGATGTCAATTAAAGATTATGCTAATAAGGTTAAAAATATAATTGATCCCAAAGTTAAAATTAAATTTAACCAGGATGTCAAATTAGATGGGGTTAAAAGAAAGAAATTGGATACATCTTTAGCTACTCGTAATGGGTGGAAAGCTGAAATGAATTTTTCTAAATCATTAGAAAAAACTATTGAAAATTTTAAAGATTTCTAAAAATAGTTATTTGATTTAAAATCTTAAAATAATTATTCTGCTGATTTTTTAATGAAATAATAATTATTTTTTTTTTGGACATTTATTTTATTTTTTGTGCAAATAAATTTGATGTCCCAACATAATCTACCCTGCCAACCATTTCCTTTTGCCGCATTGGCATTGATATCCGGTTGAAAAGTTGAAATCACATTGACATTATTTTTTGGATTAGGAATATAACTATTATCAATTTTTTTAATTCCAAAAAATATTTTATCGTTGTTATCAATTCTTTTTATATTCTTTGAAAAATTAAAGAATAAAAATAAAGATAGAAAAATTACAAAAGTTTTTTTTGAAAAAATTTTTTTTTCATAAATCAAAAAGGTAATTAAGAAAATTGAACTTAAAAAATATATTATTCCAAATCTATAAACTGGTGAAAAATTTAACCAAAATAAAAAACCAAAAACTGTGAAAAAAATAAAATATTTTAGATCATTAAATTTTTGACTAATTCGAGTTTCCTTTTTTTTTAAAAATAATAAAAATAAAATTAAAGGTAGAGACATTGTTAAGAGATGTTCCAATATTCCAGGATAGCTTCTTTTAAACCAGAAAGGTATCCAGGTAAAATTTTTTAAATATTCTTCTTCAGAAAGTATTTCTTTAGCAGTGCCAAAATAACTTTTATTTACTAACTCTAATCTATCTTTTGCACTTAAAAAATATTCATTAAACCATGAGACATCAAAACAACTGAAGTTTGATGGAAAAACTAAACACCCGGTATAAATAAATTGTTGAAGAAAAAATAATAGGCAAATTAAATAAATAAAAATATAATGAAATTTAAAGATATCTTGAATTATAATTTTATAATTTTTAAAGAATAAATACAAAGTTAGTAAGATAATTGGTATTGAACTAAATTTAATTAATATAGCAAAAAGAGCAAAAGCAAAATTATTATAAAATTTATTTTTTTTTATACTTATTTTTTTTTCCTCATTAAACTTGAGGAAATTATAAATAGATAAAATAGAAAATATAATTGAGGGTATATCATTTCCAAATTCTGATATCCTCGTAAATTTTAATATTAAGTAAAAAATACTTACAATTAAAAAATAGCCACTTATATCACTTTCTTTTTTGATTACTATTCGGTCAAAAGAATAAATTACAAATAAACTATATATTAAGAAAGTTGGTACAGATACATAATTAAAATTATTTTTGAAATAAAAAATTGACTGGATATTAATCCAAATTGAATTATGTACAAATGCACGATTTACATTTGCAAGACCAAATATTATTTTCTCATTAATAAGATTGATTATGTATGGAAGATGATAGTATCCAAAGTCTTCATGATATTTCTGACTAATATATAAAGGAATTAAAACTAAAAAAATTAATGAATAAATAAATAATTTTTTTTTAAATTTTATCTTTGAAAAATAACTTTTCAATCCTAATATAAATCCAGCTAATAAAATGATTAGAGATAAATAAATACTAATTTTAACAAAAAAATGTATTAAGGTTATAAAAAAAGCAGCTACAATAAATCCATAAAATACGCTCTCAAAAAAATTCTTGTTTACTTTATAAATAAGTATTTGACCCAACCCCGACAGAGAAAAAATTGTAAAAAAACAAAAAGTGATAAAGTAAGCTGCTTCAATAATAATCATTTAAAAAATCAATTTAAGCGTAATTTTTCATTAAATCTAATATAAATATAGAAAAAAAATATCTTGATATTGAAACAAATCTTTATATAAATCCTCTGCCTGGTGATTATAGCGAAGAGGTAATACCCGATCCCATTCCGAACTCGGAAGTCAAGCTTTTCAGCGCCGATGGTACTTTGTCTTAAGACATGGAAGAGTAGGACTTTGCCAGGCTAAACTCTTTTAAATTATGAAAATAAAAAGCTCACTAAAATCAATAAAAAAAAGAGATTTAAATTCTAAACTCGTAAGACGCAGAGGAAGAGTTTACATAATTAATAAAACTAATCCTAAATTCAAAGCAAGACAAAAATAATTTTTATGGACAACGAAAACCATAAAAAAACTTGGAATAATTTTACTAAATTTGTGTTATGGGGAACTGTCGCAGTAGTGTTAGTTTTGGTTTTAATGGCATTGTTCTTACTATAGAAATTTTTCATGAAAATTGGATCAGTATTAGAAAATCAAAAAATTGAAAAAAGAATTTCAATTACCCCCGAAATTGCCAAAAAATATATTTCCCTAGGATTTGATGTTTATTTGTCGGAAAATTACGGTGTCCATTTGGGAATTTCTGATGAAGAATACAAAAATACAGGTGTTAAATTTTCAAGTGATGAAAAAGAAATTATAAATATTTCTAATGTTATTGTTCAATTAGGATTATTACCTGATGATAAAAGCTTATTATTAAAAGAAGATCAAACTCTTATTGGTGTATTAAATCCATATGAAAATAGAAAAAAATTAGATGAATTATCAAATAAAAAAATTAAACTTTTTTCTTTAGAATTATTACCAAGGATAACTCGAGCTCAATCTATGGATATCTTATCTTCGCAAGCAAACTTGGCTGGGTACAAGGCAGTAATCGAGTCTTTTGCTAATTTTGAAAAGGCCATACCAATGATGATGACTGCTGCTGGAACTGTACCTGCCGCTAAGATTTTGGTTGTTGGTGCTGGTGTCGCTGGACTTCAAGCAATAGCAACAGCAAAAAGAATGGGAGGAATAGTTTTTGCTACAGACGTAAGGATGGCTTCAAAAGAACAAGTTGAGAGTTTAGGAGGAAAATTTTTAACAGTCGATGGAGCTGAGAATTTAGAAACTGAAGGTGGTTACGCAAAAGAAGCTTCTGATGACTTTAAAAAAAAACAAGAGGAATTACTCTCTGAAACTCTAAGAAAAATTGATATTGTTATTTGCACTGCATTGATACCTGGAAAAAAAGCACCCATTATTATTAAAGAGAACATGATAAATAATATGCAAGCAGGATCTGTTATTTATGATTTAGCTGCTATACAGGGTGGTAACACTGCATTTACAAAAGCAGATGAAATTATTGAAAAAAATGGAGTAAAAATTATGGGTGAAAGTAATATTTTAAATAAACTACCGGTGTCTGCTTCTAGCTTATACGCAAAAAATATGTTTAATTTCGTTGAAAACTTATTTGATAAAGAAAATAAACAACTTAATATTAATTTAGAGGACGAAATAATAGAAAAAACACTTATTAAATAACATGGAAATCGATCCTTTAATATTCAGACTGAGTATATTTATCCTCTCAATATTTGTAGGTTATTATGTTGTTTGGAGTGTTACTCCATCATTACACACACCTTTAATGTCCGTGACTAACGCAATTTCATCTGTAATAATCGTTGGTGCTATAATAGCAGGATTATCCGGTAATTCAGATAGCGTGTTTAATACTTCTAGTATTTTTGGTTTTTTAGCTATTGCATTGGCAGCAATAAATATTTTTGGTGGTTTTTTAGTTACTCAAAGAATGCTTGCAATGTACAAAAAAAAGAAAAAGGATAAAAAATGATATCAGCGAACTTATCAGCAATTTTTTACCTAATTTCTGGTGTGCTTTTTATTTTAGCTTTGAGAGGTCTGTCTTCTCCAGAAACATCAAGACAAGGTAACTTTTTTGGTATTCTTGGAATGATAATAGCTGTAACTGTTACTTTTTTATCTGTGGGCAATTTTTCAACCGGATTTGTCTATGTTCTAATATTTATTTTAGTCGGAGGTTCAATTGGAGCCTTGATTGCTTACAGAATACCAATGACTGCAATGCCAGAGTTAGTTGCAGGATTTCATAGTTTAGTTGGCCTTGCAGCAGTTTTTGTAGCAATTTCTGCTTTTTTAAATCCAGAGGCATTTAACCTTGGAATGCCGGGAAACATAAAGCTTGGCAGTTTAATTGAGATGTCAATTGGAGCTGCGGTTGGAGCTATCACATTTTCTGGTTCAGTAATTGCCTTTTTAAAATTACAAGGAATTATGTCAGGATCACCAATCACATTTAAAGGTCAGCACCCTTTAAATGCTATAATCTTAACTTCGATAATTGCTTTAATTTATTTGTTATGTTCAACACAATCATCAAATTTATTTTGGATATTATTAGCGGTTTCATTTTTAATTGGTTTTCTTCTAATAATACCAATTGGCGGAGCAGATATGCCGGTGGTGATTTCTATGCTTAACTCTTACTCTGGTTGGGCAGCTGCAGGTATAGGTTTTACTTTAGAAAATACAGCATTAATAATTACAGGTGCTCTAGTAGGATCATCTGGTGCCATATTATCTTACATTATGTGTAAAGGAATGAATCGTTCATTCTTTAATGTAATTTTGGGTGGCTTTGGTGCAACTGAAGAAAATTCAAGTAGCTCATCTAAAGAACAGAGACCAGTTAAAAGTGGAAATGCAGATGATGCTGCATTTTTGATGAAGAATGCCTCATCAGTTATAATCGTTCCTGGTTATGGTATGGCAGTTGCACAAGCTCAACATGCATTAAGAGAGATGGTTGATACCCTCAAAAAAAATGACATTAAAGTTTCTTATGCTATTCATCCGGTTGCTGGAAGAATGCCAGGTCATATGAACGTGTTATTGGCTGAGGCAAATGTGCCTTATGATGAAGTTTTTGAATTAGAGGAGATTAATAATGATTTTGCAAATGCTGATGTAGCCTTTGTAATTGGTGCAAATGATGTAACAAATCCTGTTGCTAAAACTGATCCACAAAGTCCAATATATGGAATGCCGGTTTTAGATGTTGAAAAATGTAAATCTGTTTTGTTTGTTAAAAGAAGTCTTTCGCCTGGGTATGCAGGAATTGATAATGATCTTTTTTATAAAGAAAATACACTTATGCTTTTTGCTGATGCTAAGAAAATGACTGAAGATATTACAAAAAATTTATAGATAAATGAGTATTAAAGTTTTTTGCGACATTGCTGATTTGAAGAAAATTAGAAGATTTAATAGTAATAATTTTGTGAAAGGGTTTACTACAAACCCCAGTCTAATGCGGAAAGCAGGAGCAAAAGACTATAAATCTTACTCAAAACAAATACTTAAAGTTTGCAATAGAAAACCAATTTCATTTGAGGTTTTTGCCGATAGTCCAAAATCAATGATTGAGCAAGGTATTAAGATAAATAAATGGGGTAAAAATGTTTATGTAAAAGTTCCTGTAATTAATTCAAAAAGGAAATTTACTGGCAAAGTTATAAGAGAATTAAATAGCAGAAATATCAAACTTAACATTACTGCTGTTTATACAGCTAAACAAACAGCAAAAATTTTAAAGATGATTAATAAAAAAACTAAAGTAATCATTTCTATTTTTGCTGGAAGGGCCGCTGATACAGGTAAAGATCCAGTACCTGAATTTATCAAAAGTTTAAGGATTGCAAAAAGTTTTAAAAATGTTCAAATTTTATGGGCAAGTGTTAGAGAGCCTTATAATTATATTCAAGCAAAACAATTAGGTTGTCACATAATAACCATACCACCATCGATTATTGAAAAAATACAAAAATTTGGAAAATCTTTTGATCAACTTACACAAGAGACAGTTAAGAATTTTTTGATTGATAGTAGAAAGTCTAAATTTACTCTTTAGGAAATTTGGTTGCGGGGGACGGATTTGAACCGCCGACCTTCAGGTTATGAGCCTGACGAGCTACCAGACTGCTCCACCCCGCGATATGCTTAAATTCTATTTTTTAATTTATTAAGTTTTTTGACTCTCTTAATATTTTCTTGAAGAATTCTTTTTTTCTTTTCAGAAGGTTTTTCATAAGTATTTTTTAGTTTAATCACCTTAAAAAAACCATCTCTTTGAAGTTTTCTTTTCAAAACTCTTAGAGCTTGTTCTACATTATTATCTTTAACTTCTATTTTAATAAATACCTCCAAAAAAATGTGTAATTAACATTTTTATATTTTTATGTCTATCAAATTTATTCATAATGAATGATTATATTGATTGTTTTTGTTTTTCTTTCTCTTTTTTTTCTCTTTTAATTCGTCTTTCAGCTTTTTCTAATGCTTGAACCAAATCTTTTTGAGTAAATAAATTTAAAGCAACGGGATCTTTTGGATTTAAGTTATTATAGTTCCAATAACTTTTATTTCTTATTGAAGTAACAGAATTTTTAGTAACACCTACAAGCTTTGCAATTTGCGAATCCTTTAAAATGTTATGATTTTTAATCAGCCATAATGCTGAGTCTGGTTTGTCTTGTCTTTTTGATAGGGGAACGTATTTTTTAATTTTTTTTTCTGAATTTGATATCTCAATGTCAGTATTTCTTATTTCTAAAGGCCTAGATTGATCTTTTGAGGATAATTCAATTTCTTCTCTAGAAAGTTGTCCTGAGATTATTGGATTATAAGCTTTAATTCCTTTTGCAACTTCACCATCAGCTATCCCTTGAACCTCTACTTCATGCAAATTACAAAAATCAGCTATCTGTTTAAAAGTAAGTGTTGTATTTTCTACTAGCCATACAGCTGTTGCCATAGGCATTAAGGGAACGTTTGTCATTAACTTTTATTTTCTGACCTAAAATTTTGGAATTTTTTATTAAATTTACTTATTCGACCTTTATCTAATAATTTTTGCTTTCCGCCCGTCCAAGCCGAATGTGATTTTGGATCAATTTCTAGTTTAAGAACATCACCCTCAGCGCCCCAAGTAGACCTTGTCTCAAATTGAGACCCATCAGTCATTTCAACTTTTATAGTATGGTAGTTAGGATGTATTTTTTTTTTCATCACGAGACTTATAACAAAAGAAATTTTTAAAACAATTAAAAGTTGCCCAGTTTTTCTATGAATTTGGCATTTATTTCTGCTGATGAAGCTAAAACTTTTACATTTTTAATATTATTAAGATCAATATCATTAATTACTCCACCAGCTTCTTTAATTAAAACAATACCTGCGGCTATATCCCATAAATTTAAGTTGCTTTGTGCGTATCCATCTAGTCTTCCAGATGCTACGTATGCAATATCAAGTGCAGCACATCCAGATCTTCTATAAGTAAAGCTTGGTTCATTCTTTAATTTTCCAACTGCAAATAAACATTCATCTAAATTATTTCTTTTTGAGACTCTTATTCGCTGATTATTAAAAAAAGCTCCATTATTCTTTTCAGCATAAAACATTTCGTCTTTAATAGGATCAAAAATCAATCCACATATAATCTCATCGTCTGATTTCAAAGCAATGGATATTGCAAAATGTGGTATTCCATGTAAAAAATTAATTGTTCCATCAATAGGATCAATTATCCATGAATTAAAAATATCTTTATTCTTTTCAACACCATTCTCTTCACTAATGATTGAATAATTGGGTCTTGCTTTTTTAAGCTCATCTATAATTATTTTTTCTGCTTTAACATCAGAATTAGTTACAAAATCTCTTGGTCCTTTTTTGGATACTTGTAACTTCTCTAATTCACCAAAATCTCTTATTAAAATTTTAGATGCTTTTTCACATGCCTTTATCATCACATTGAGATTTGCAGATATTGAATTCATAAATTAAATTTTTTTGATGTATTCTAAATTTCTGGTATCTATGACAACATTATCTCCCGCTTCAATAAATGGCGGTACCTGAATACTTAATCCATTTTCTAAAACTGCAGGTTTATAAGATGATGAAACAGTTTGACCTTTTAATGCAGCGTCTGTAGTTTCAATTTTACAAGTTACCTGGTTTGGCAAATCTACAGAAATTGGGTTATCATTATAAAAACTTATTGTTACCTCAAGATTTTCTGTCAATAACTTCCCTTTTTCACCTATTAGATTTTTTTGAATTTCTGTTTGTTCAAAAGTTTTTGGATTAATAAAAAAGTACTTTTCTTGGTCCTCATATGAAAATGTAAAATTAGTTTCCTCTAATGAGGCTTTTTCAATTGTTTCATTGGATCTAAATCTTTCATTAAGTTTAGTATTTTTGTTTACACTCTTCATCTCCACTTGTGCAAATGCTCCACCTTTTCCAGGTTTTACATGCTGTGTTTTCAGCACCTGCCACAAATCATTCTTATATTCTAGCAACATGCCCACTCTAATTTCACCTGCATTTATTTTCATATTAATTTTTTTATCGCGTTCTTTGGTTTTAGTTTTTTATTTTTCCAAATGTAGCCTGAAATAGCTAAAAAGTTTGCCTTATTCAACAAAAGATTTTTATAATTATTAAAGTTAATACCACCGATTACAACAATTGGAGTGTTTGTGATCTTTTGAGCTTTTTTAAGTAAACTTATGGATGCTTTATATTTAACTTTTTTTGTTTTAGATGAATTAAAGGCTCCAAAAGCTATATAGTCCGCTTTATTTTTTATCGCAGTCTTTGCTAATTTAATTGAATTATGGCATGTAATTCCAATTATTTTTTTTCCAATTAATTTTCTTGCCTCTTTAATTTTCATATCTTTTTGACCAAGATGACATCCATCAGCATTTAACTTTTTTGCCAAATACACGTCATCGTTGATCAAAAATTTTACTTTAAATTTTTTACATATCTTTTGAATTTTACGTCCAATTATTAACCTTTTTTTAAAACTATTTTTTTTTAGTCGTAGTTGAAAAAAACTTGTTTTTTTTTGTTTTAATACCTCATTTAAATCTTTAAAAAAATTTCTTTCAATCTTGGGTGGGGAGATTAGGTAAATAAATTTTTTCTTATTATATCTCAAGATCCTTTGACCATTTTCCTTGAGCAGCTAATGTATTCATCTTGGCTCGGTGGTTAAAAATCTGCTGAGTGCCTTCAATATCCTTTATGTCTTTAGACCAAAACTTTAAGGCACCTTGCTGAAGAGCTCTGCCGTAAGAATAACTCATTATAAACCCCGTATTATTGTGTTTACTAATTAAATTCAAATTTTCTGTTGATTCTATTTCGGACTGACCTCCAGATAGAAAGGCTATACCTGGAACTTCTGAAGGCACCGAGGATTTTAAACACTCTAAAGTTAATTTTGCCACCTCTTCATTAGTAATTTTTTCTTTAGACTTATCTCCTGCTAAAATCATATTAGGTTTTAGTATAATTCCCTTCAAATCCACTTTGTGTATTATTAATTCTTCAAAGCATCTTTTTATAACTTCAGAGGTTTTTTCTGAACACTCTTTAGCGGAATGATCACCATCCATTAAGACTTCAGGTTCCACTATTGGAACCATATTGCATTCTTGAACTAATGCAGAGTATCTTGCTAATGCATGAGCATTAGAGTGTATTGAGAGTTTACTTGGATAATTTTTAGTTATATTATAAACACCTCTCCATTTAGTAAATTTTGCACCTAATTTGTAGTATTCTTTTAATCTTTCTCTTAATCCATCAAGACCCTCAGTAATTTTTTCATCTGGAGAACCAGCTAAAATTTTTGCTCCTGTGTCTACTTTGATACCTGGCAATGAGCCTGTATCTGATATTAATTTTGGAATTGTATTTTTTTTTGATGATGTTTGTTTAATTGTTTCATCGTAAAGAATCACACCTCCAATACAATCTTTCATTGAGGATGAGCTAAAAAGTGTTTCTCTGAACAACAATCTGTTTTCTGGGGTTGAGGGGACATCTACACTTTCTAATCTTTTAGTCATGGTTGCGGTGCTTTCATCTGCAGCCAAAATTCCTTTACCGTTTCCTAAAATTTTTAATACTGTATTATTTAGTTCTGACATTTTAGTTTAGGGCTTTTATACCAGGAAGTTCTTTACCTTCAAGATATTCTAAAAAAGCACCACCAGCAGTTGAAACAAAATTAAAATCTTTTACTGCATTAAGTTGATTAACAACCGCCACAGTATCTCCTCCACCAACTACAGAATAAATTGAATTATCTTTATTTTTTTTAATAATTGTTTTTGCAATCTCAATGCTACCTTGAGCAAAATTTGGATTTTCAAAATAACCAGCAGGACCATTCCAAAGAACTGTTTTACTATTTTCAATTATATTCTTTATTCTTTTTAGTGTTTTAGGTCCCACGTCTAAGATTAAATCATCATCTGTTATGTCCTTAAGATCTTTTATCTGAGCATCGTCATCTACACTTTTGCCAATTAAGACATCTTCTGGATAAGTAATTTCACAAAGCGTATTTTTTGAAATTTCAAAAAGTTCTTTTATTATACTTTCACAATTTTCTTCATTAATTGATTTTCCAATTCTATCACCTTTGAAGCTTAGAATATTGTTAGCCATACCCCCCACAAAGATTATGTTGTTAAATTTAGGTATTAAATTTTTGATTATGTCTATTTTTGTAGAAATTTTTGATCCACCAATAATACAAGTAATTGGTTTTTTAATCTCAATAGTAACTTTTTTTAAAGCATTTACTTCTGTCTCAAATTGTAATCCAGCAAATGATGGAAGAAATTCTGTAATTTTGCATACTGAAGCATGTGTTCTATGTGAGCAAGAAAAAGCATCATTTACGAACAAATCTGCAAAACTAGCTAAGTGTTTTGAAAAATGTGACTCGTTCTTTTCTTCTTCTGCATAAAATCTTATATTTTCAAAAAAGATAACTTTCTCCTCAGGCTCTTTAAATAAATCATCTCTTTTGATTTTTAAAATGTCCTCACTTATAAAGTTGACTTTAGTTTGTATCTTTTTTTCTAAGCAATCACAAATTGGTTTTAGGGAGAGATCTTTATTAAATTTGCCTTTAGGACGACCGACATGAGAAATTATTAAAATTTTTGAATTTCTTTTTATTAAAAATTCGATAACAGGTATAATTTTAATTATTCTGGTTTCATCGACAATGTCACCATTTTTCAAAGGGACGTTTAGGTCTAATCTTAATAAAACTCTCTTGCCACTAAGATTTTCATTATCTTTAATATTCTTCATTAAGAATTCTTATGAAGATATTCTACAATATCACACATTCTATTTGAGAAACCCCATTCGTTATCATACCAGGCTGAAATTTTACCCATATTTTTACTCACCACTTTTGTTAAGCTTTCGTCTATTATTGAAGAAGCAGGATTATGATTAAAGTCGATTGAAACAAGTTTTTCTTTAGTAGTTTCAAGAATTTTATTTTTTTTACTAAAATTTTGAAATGCTAAATTAATCTTATCAATAGTAATGTCTTTTTTTGTGCAAAAGACGAGTTCAATTAATGAAACATTGGGTGTAGGGACTCTCATAGCCACACCTTCTAATTTACCTTTAAGCGAAGGTATAATTTCACCAATTGCTTTTGATGCACCTGTTGATGTTGGTACAATAGACTGGCTTGCTGATCTAGCTCTTCTGGGGTCTTTATGAGAATTATCTAATATTCTTTGGTCACTTGTAAATGAATGAATTGTGGTCATAAACCCTTTTTCGATTTCGAAATTTTCGTTTAAAACATGAACCACAGGAGCAAGACAATTTGTTGTGCAAGAAGCAGCGGATATGATCATATCCTTTTTTTTTAATTCAGCCTCATTTACTCCATATACGATAGTTTTGTCAGCATCTTTACATGGAGCAGAGACAATAACTTTTTTTGCACCATTATTAATATGTGTTAGTAATTTTTCTTTTGAGTTAAATTTACCTGTACATTCTAAAACATAATCCACTCCATATTTTTTCCAATTAATATTATTTAAATCTGTTTCTTGGCCAAATAAAATTTTATTTTTGTTAATAATAATATGATTTTCATCAAAATCTATTTGTGCGTTAAATTTTCCATGAATAGAGTCATATTTTAATAGAGATGAACATGTTTCAGAATTAGTTCTATTATTGATGTATTTTATTTCTATATCTTTATTTTTATTCTCGATAATTGATCGAAGTATCATTCTTCCAATTCTACCCATTCCATTTATTCCAACTTTGACTGTCATAATCTTTTTTTAATTTTTTTTACTATATTCTCTGAGCTTAATCCAAAGTGATTATATATATCTTTATAAGGCGCACTTTTTCCAAAATCATCAATTCCAAAATTAAGTCCTTTGCTGCCAGTATATTTTTTCCAATAACCAGTTTCAGAAGCCTCTATAGAAATTACTAGCTTAGTTTCATTTAAAATTTTATTTTTATAGACTTCACTTTGTTGATCAAATAATTCCTGGCAAGGCATTGATATTACTTTTGAGTAAATGCCATCTGTGGCTAATTTATGACTAACGTCTATTGCAAGACTAGTTTCGGATCCTGTTGCTATGATAGTTGCATTTATTTTATTACTCGTTCTTAAAACTTCATAAGCGCCAGCTAAAGACAAATTTTTTGATGATTTTTTTGTACGAACTGGATTTAAGCTTTGTCTTGTTAGGGCTATTACGCTAGGAGAGCTTTTGCTATTTAATGCCAATTGCCAACACTCAAAAGTTTCTATTAAGTCAGAAGGTCTAAAAATATTCAAATTTGGTATTGATCGCAAACTTGTCAATTGTTCTATTGGTTGATGGGTTGGTCCATCTTCTCCAAGACCAATTGAGTCATGTGTAAAAACATAAATAACTTTTTGTTTCATCATAGCCGCTAGTCTTATTGATGGTTTACAGTAATCGCTAAATATTAAAAAAGTTCCACCATAAGGAACAAGCTCACTATGAAGTGAGATACCATTCATAATACCACACATCGCATGTTCTCTTACCCCAAAATGGATATAATTTCCGGAAAAATCATTTGATTGAATAATTTTATGATATTTGGTTTTGGTATTATTGGATCCCGCCAAATCTGCTGATCCACCAATTAAGTTTGGAAGTTTGGATGCAATTTCCAAAAATTTTTCTGAACATTTTCTAGTAGCTATTGGTTGTAATTTTTTTAAGTAGTCTGATTTTGCTTTGTCTATTTCTGCATTAATAATATTTTTATTAAATCTTATTGAAAATTTTTTTTTATTCTTATTAGCTTTAATTGATGCTTTTTTACCGATTGATCTCCATTGATCCATCAAGTTTTTTGGAATTTCAAAAGTATTGTGTGGCCAGTCTAATTTTTTTCTAACTAATCTTATTTCATCTTCACCCAATGGGCTGCCATGAGATGAGGCTTTACCACCCTTATTTGGTGATCCGTATCCAATCGTTGTTTTACAAGAGATCGCTATAGGTTTTTTTGATTTTTGTGCTTTTTGAAGAGCCTTTGTAATTTCTTTAAAATTATGTCCATTAATTTTTAAATAATTCCAGCCATAACTTTTAAACCTTTTTTCATGATCATCAGATACTGCTAAGCTAGTTGGACCATCTATTGAAATTGAATTGTTATCAAAAAGTAATATCAGGTTTTTAAGTTTTAGGTGTCCAGCAAGACTTAAAGCCTCATGACTTATTCCCTCCATCAAGCAACCATCACCCGCTAAAACGTAAGTTTTGTGATTGATAATTTTTTTTCCCAATCTTTTTTTTAAAATTTCCTCTGAAATTGCAAAACCAACTGCATTAGAAATTCCCTGTCCTAAAGGACCTGTTGTAGTTTCAATGCCAGTGCTTGGATGATATTCGGGGTGACCTGCACATATTGAATTTAGTTGTCTAAATTTTTTAATTTCTCTTAAAGAAATACTTTTATAACCCGTCAGATAGAGGAGCGAGTAAAGTAGCATAGAACCATGTCCTGCTGACAGAACAAATCTATCTCTATTGATCCAATCTGGATTTTTAGGATTAAAGTTTAAGAAATCTTTAAAAAGAACAGTCGCAACATCAGCCATTCCCATAGGCATACCTGGATGCCCAGAATTAGCTTTTTGGACAGCATCTATAGACAAAAACCTGATACAATTAGCTAATTCTTTATAAAGTTTACTCAAGTAACTATCCTGCCTAGACTAAGAAGATTCTATTTAATAATATAATTATATATATATGAATTCTGTGATCGAAAAAGAAAAAAAACTTAATTTAGCTTTAGCAAAATTAAAAAATTTAAACTTAAAAAACCCTGACGTTAAAAAAAATGTAGAGAATTTAAGTAATCAAAAAAATCAATTAGAAATTGAAAAGCAAGAAATAGAAGAAAAATATAAAAGTTTAATTAATGATTATAATAATTTAAGTAAAAAATTAGACGAATTACAAAATCAAGAAAAATTTGAACAAAAAAGACAGATTGAATTTTCTGAAAAAATTGATGAATTAAATCAAGAAACAGATATTTTGTTAGATGAGATAGATAAATGGCAAACGTAAGTATTAAGTTTAACGGAAAAGAATTTTTGTTGTCTTGTGAGGACGGCCAGGAAGAGCATCTTGAAGAATTATTAATTCAAATCAATCAGAAATTTAATAATCTTAAAAAGGATCTTGGAAATCTTGGGGAAAATAAACTTCTATTAATTACAGCTGTTAAAGTAATGGATGAATATTATGAAACTAAAAAAAAAGTAGATCAAAAAAAGAATGAGTTGAGAGACCTTTCAAATAAATTTAAAGAGCTTAAAACTTTAATTTATGAGTACAGAGATAAGAAAGAGCTGGAAATAAAATCACTTAATAAAGACCACCTTAAATTAAGAAATGAGATTGAAATAAATCAAAAGAGTTACGAGAAATTAATTGACGAAGCTGCTGATGAAATTTCAAGTTTTGTTGAAAAAGCAAATTTAGAAAATATTTCTAAGTAAAATTCTAGTGAATAAATCTGAGATCAGAAAAAAATTATTAAAAACCAGAAAACTAAATAACAATAAAAATTTAGTAATAAAATTTGGTAACATTATAAAAATTTTAAAAAAAGAAAAAGTAAATAAAAAAATAATTGGTGGTTATTATCCATATAATTACGAGGTTGATCCAATTAAAATTCTAAATAAACTTGAAAAACTTGGTTATCAAATATCATTGCCAAAAATTAAAAAAAATAATCAAATGGATTTTTTATACTGGTCAACAAAAGAGCCTCTATCAATAAATAAATATGGAATACCTGAACCTACATCAGATCAAATTGTCCACCCAAGTATTCTTTTAGTACCACTTGTAGCTTTTGATAATCATTTAAATAGAATAGGTTACGGAGGTGGTTATTACGATAAGTATATTAAAAAGGTAAAAAAAAACAAAAAAATTATATTAATTGGGTTAGCTTATTCTTTTCAAAAAGTAAAAAAAATACCAGCTAACAAATATGATATGAAACTGGATTTTATCGTAACAGATAAAAATTTTATATGAGAATTTTATTCTTAGGAGATGTGGTAGGGAACTCAGGTTGTTCAAAAATATTGAATAATCTTTTAAGCCAAAAAGAATTGAATAAAATTGATTTTGTAATCGTCAATGGTGAAAATGCAGATGAGGCAGGAGTTGGATTAACAAAAGAAATCTGTGAGGATTTTTTTAAATGTGGTGTTGATGTTATCACCACTGGTAATCACGTTTGGGATCAAAAAGATATTATGAAATTTATCGATAATGAAAATAGGTTACTTCGCCCAAAAAATTTATTTGAGCCAGCACCAGGTAAAGGATTTGAGGTTTTTCAAAATGAAAAAAATATAAAAATTGGTGTTTTAAATTTAATGGGAAATGTTTTTATGAAAAAATGTGATGACGTATTCGAGATTTCAGAAAAATTTTTAAAAGAGCACAAGCTAAAAGAGGATTATGATTTTCTAGTTGTTGACTTTCATGGAGAAACTACTAGTGAAAAAAATGCGATAGGATATTTTTTTGATGGTAAAGCTACTCTAGTAGTTGGAACACATACACACATTCCAACAAATGATGCGAGAATTTTGAAAAATGGGACAGCTTATCAAACAGATGCAGGTATGTGTGGTGATTATGACTCAGTTATTGGAATGAATAAAGATAACTCTTTAAATAGATTTATGAAAAAAGAATCAACTAAAAATTATCCAGCAACTGGTGATGCTACTTTAAGTGGAGTAATTGTTGATTGTGATATAAAAACTGGTTTAGCAAATAAAATTGAAAGCTATGTTTTTGGAGGTCAGCTAAAGAATAATTAATTAATTTATGGCAGGACATTCTCATTGGGCAGGAATAAAACATAAAAAAGGTAAAGCTGATAAGCAAAGATCTAAAATTTTTTCAAAGTTGTCGAAAGAAATTACTGTTGCAGCAAAACTTGGGGATAAAGATCCAGCAATAAATCCAAGATTAAGATCTGCGATTCAAGCCGCAAGATCAGCAAATATGCCCAAAGAAAATATAGAAAGAGCGATTGATAAATCTTCAGTTAATACCGAGTCAAATTTTGAAAATTTAAGATATGAGGGCTTTGGACCAGAAAAAGTAGCAGTAATAATAGAGGCATTAACAGATAATAAAAATAGAACAGCGTCCAGTATTAGAACAATTTTTCAAAAAGTAGGTGGCAATCTAGGAACCCAAGGTTCTGCTTCTCATAATTTTAATCAATTAGGAATTATAAAGATCGATAAAAAAGAGGTTTCTGATGATCAAATTTTTGAGCTAGCTACCAATGCTGGAGCTGATGAATGTAAATCGGAAAATGATTTTCATGAAATACAATGTCCTGTTAGTGAAATTTATAATGTTAAAAAAGAATTAGAAAAAGAAATTGCTAATTTCATTTCAACAGAAATTGAATGGGTACCACTCAATAGTGTAAAAATTTCTAAAGAAAAAAATGAAGATTTAATAAATTTCTTTGAATTACTTGAAGACAATGATGATGTACAAAATGTTTATTCTAACGCTGAATTTGTAAATTAAATTATGTTAATAATAGGTATAGATCCTGGAATTTCTGGTTCAATTTGTTTTTTAGAAAATGGAAAAATCTTAGATGTTATTGAAATGCCCATAATGACAGATGGGAAAAAAAATAAAAAACAAGTAAATGGTTCGCAAGTTTATAATGAAGTTACCAAAAGAATTAAACAATTTGAAAAAAATCAAATTAGAGTTGTGATTGAACACGTTTCTGCAATGCCTGGCCAAGGCGTTACTAGCATGTTTAATTTTGGACAATCGTTTGGAATCTTAAAGGGTATTTGTAACGCGATGCAATTACCCATGTACTTTGTAAGGCCAGCAAAATGGAAAAAATATTTTAATCTTTTAAATTCTGAGAAAGATGCCAGCAGGACAAGAGCAATAGAAATATTTCCTTATTTTTCATCTCAATTATCAAGAAAGAAAGACTCAAATAAAGCTGATGCGATTTTGATAGCAAGTTTTTATCATGAAACTTACAAAATTGATGAATAGCTTAAAATATTCAGACAAAATCATGACACATTTAAGTGTGAGAAGACGATATGGAAGCTGATATCACGTCTCAAGCGGTTGGGCTAGCATCAAGTGCTGATTTTTCTTTAATAAATTTATTTATTAGAGCTGACATAGTTGTTAAATCAGTTATCATAATGTTAATAGCTTGTTCCATATATTCATGGGCAGTAATTATTGAAAAATATAGATTGTTTAAAAAAATAAATCAATCTACTGAAGAGTTTGAAGCAAAGTTTTGGAATTCTAAATCTGCAGAAACTTTTTATAATAATCTACCAGCAAACGTTCAAGACCCGATGGCTTTAATATTTAAAGATGCGATGCAAAACTTATTGAAGAGAAGATCTAGAACAGATTTAAACAACAGAATGATCACAATGTTAGAGACGGGTATTGAAAAACAAATATCAAAAATCACTAAAGGTTTTACTTTTTTAGCAACAGTTGGATCAACAGCTCCATTCATAGGCCTATTCGGAACAGTTTGGGGAATTATGAACTCTTTTCAATCTATAGCAATTTCAAGAAATACGAGTTTGGCAATTGTTGCACCTGGAATAGCTGAAGCACTATTCGCAACTGCATTAGGTCTACTAGCAGCGATACCTGCGGTTGTTGCATATAATAAATTTAATAATGACTCAATTAAGTATTCCCAAAAATTAGAAAATTTTTCAAAAAGATTTTTAACGATTATCTAAGATGGCTTTTAAATTAAATCGTTCATCAAAAGAACCAATGAGCGAAATAAATGTAACACCATTTGTGGATGTAATGTTAGTGCTTTTGATTATTTTTATGGTTACTGCCCCTCTGTTAACTGTAGGAGTTCAAGTTGATTTACCAGAAAGTTCTGCCGACTCTCTTCCCGAGGAAGCTGAACCACTGACTTTAACAATAAACTCTAAAGGTGAAATTTATATTCAAGAGTCAAAAGTTGAATATGAAAAAATAATAGCAAAAGTTCTAGCGGTTTCAAAAAATAGAACTGATACAAGAATTTACGTAAGGGGTGATAAAACAATTAATTATGGAAGAGTATTGGAAATTATGGGCTTACTATCCGGGTCTGGTTTTACCAAAGTAGCACTTATATCCGAACCATATAAAGAAAGGTAAGAAGTGAATAGAAGTATAATTATATCTTCTGTATCACATCTGGTTTTAATCATGATCACAGCTTTTAGTTTACCTTTCTTAGCTAAAAAACCTATTGATCTTCCCCCGATAGTATCTGTAGAATTAATACAGATCACAGATAAAACCAATATTCCATACGCACCTAAGGCAAAAAAAATTATTGAAAAAATTAAAGAGAAAGAAAAAAAGTTGGTATCTGAACAAGCGCCCCCAAAAAAAGTAAAAAAAATTAAACCAGATGCAGTTCCAATGCCAGATGATAAGCCTCAAAAAGTTGAGAAAATAAAAGAGGATAAACAAAATCCAGAAAAAATTGATAATGAGGTTAAGCAAGTTTCTGAATTTGAAAAAAAAGAGTTATTTGATCCAAATAATATTGCAGCCTTAATTGATAAATCTAAAGTTGAAAGTGCTGAAACGATAAAAAAAAATAATAAAATTACACAAGATCAAAAAAAGAATGTTGAAAATGCAGGTTTATCTTTAAGTGAAGAGGATGCTTTAAAAGCTCAAATATTTGGTTGTTGGAGTATTCCTTTGGGTCTGCCTTACAATGAAAATTTATTAGTAAGAATTAAACTTCAACTGAATCCAGATGGAACAATTCAGGAGTCAGAGATTTTGGATCATGCAAGAATGAATAAACCTGGTCAAGGTTTTTATAAGGTTTTAGCGGAAAGTGCTTTAAGAGCAATAAAATTATGCCAGCCCTTAAGAGTTCCTACAACTGGTTATGAGAGATGGAAAGAACTACAATTAAATTTTGATGCAAGAGAGATGTTAGAGGGATAGAATATTTTTATGAGAAATATAATTATTTTATTTTTAATATTTATAATACCTTGTAATGCATTTGGTCTAATTGAGGTAGATATTACGCGAGGAAATTTGAATCCACTGCCTATTGCAGTGTCACCATTATCAATTGATGATGAATCAAAAAAGAGTTTTGAGAAAACTTTAAAGAAAAAAGATATTGGATCAGAAATTTCTAAAGTTATCGAAAAAAATTTGAAAACCTCAGGTCTTTTTAATCCATTAGATAAAAATGCTTTTCTTCAAGCACCTGATATTGCTCATCTAAAACCACGTTTTGAGGATTGGAATTTAATTAAAGCACAAGCTTTAATTACAGGTAAAGTAAAAAATGTTGATGATAAACTTAGAGTTGAGTTTAGATTATGGGATGTACTGGCTGGTAAAGAAATGATGGCTCTTGCATTTACGACAGTCCCAAACAACTGGAGACGTGTTGGTCATATAATAACAGACAAAGTTTATGAGAGATTAACTGGAGAAAAAGGTTATTTTGATACTAGGATAATCTATGTTGCTGAGGAGGGTCCAAAAACCAAGAGGATTAAAAAATTAGCTATCATGGATCAAGATGGTGCAAATAATAAATTTTTAACTTTAGGGAATGAACTTGTTTTGACACCAAGGTTTAATCCTACAAGTCAAATGGTTACATATTTATCTTATTTTAGAAATTTACCTAGAGTTTATCTTCTTGATATAGAAACAGGTATTCAAGAAGTGGTTGGTGATTTTCCAGGAATGACTTTTGCTCCTAGATTTTCTCCAGATGGGAAAAAAATTATAATGAGTTTTGCTAAGGATGGAAATTCGGATATTTATACAATGGATTTAGAAAATAGAATTGTAGAGAAAATTACCAATCATCCCTCTATAGATACTTCACCATCTTATTCCCCGGATGGAAAATTTATTTGTTTTAACTCTGACAGGAGTGGGTACCAACAAATTTATGTAATGAAAAGTGATGGTAGCAATGTTAAAAGAATTTCTTTTGGAAATGGTTTATATGGTACCCCTGTTTGGTCTCCAAGAGGTGATTTAATCGCTTTTACAAAATTACATAAAGGTAAATTCTACATCGGTGTGATGAGAACTGATGGATCTGGTGAGAGATTGTTGACAGAAAATTTTTATCAAGAAGCTCCTTCCTGGTCGCCTAATGGACGAGTTTTAATTTTTTACAGAGAGACTAAAACTGATGATAAAGGAGAGGGTTTTTCTGCAAAATTGTGGTCAATTGATTTAACAGGCTACAATGAAAGGCTTGTAGATACCCCAACTGATGCATCAGACCCATCATGGTCATCTTTATTAAGTAATTAACTGAAAATATGTTGATTTTTTACCTTGAAACATTTAATTAGTTGTGAAAAAGTTAGTTATAAGAAATATTGACCAAGGAGCATTAATGAAATTAAACAAAATTTTAAAGAACACTTTTTTAGTATTATTTGCATGTTTAGTGTTGTCTGCTTGCGCAACATCAAAAAAATCTACAGGACAAATGCAAGGAGATGTTTACACTGGAACTGATACAGTTGAATATTTAGCTTCGGGTGTTCCTGACAGAGTTTTCTTTGCAACTAATGAGTCAGTTTTGACTACTGCATCAAGAGAAACTTTAAGAAAACAAGCGGCATGGTTAAGAAAAAATTCTGATATTACGATCGTGCTTGAGGGACATGCTGACGAAAGAGGAACAAGAGAATATAACTTAGCATTAGGTGAAAGAAGAGCAAATGCTGCCAAAGATTATTTGATGACTTATGGAATTTCCTCTAACAGAATTTCCGTTCTAAGTTATGGAAAAGAAAGACCAGTTGACTCTGGCTCCAATCCTTTGGCTTGGTCAAAAAACAGAAGATCTGTTACAGTAAAAGCAAATTAATTTTAAAATATTTAAGACCCTTAATTAATACAATTAGTTAAGGGTCTTTTTTTTGCCATTATTTTAATCATAAGATTATTTTGATGCGATACATTTTAAAAAAATCTAAAATTATTATATTCATTTTAGGTAATTTCTTTTTGATAACTTATTCTTTTGCAGACAATCACAATATTTATGAAATAATAGATCAACTTCAGAAAGATATAAAGACTTTGGAAAAAGCAGTATACTCAGGATCAATCGAATTAAATAGTGATAGTTCTATGAATTTGAATTCTGATTTAGATAATAATTCAGAAGATGTTCTTACAAGACATTTATTAAAACTTTCAGAAATTGAAAATCAATTTCAGGAACTCACAAATAAGTTTGAGGAAATAAATTTTAAGTTAGATAAATTATCCAGCAGGATGTCAAAAGTGCAAGCAGATAATCAAATAAGATTTCAGGACTTGGAAAATGTTGTGTCTTCTGATGCAACTACAAATAAATTAACAAAAAAAACAAATAATGAGCAAATAGAAGTTTTGCCTGGAAGTTCTCAACCTCAAGATTTGGGATCTATATCGTATAAAGATACAGCGACAAACGAAACATCACAAAAAACTAATTCTGTAGACTCAACAGCTTTAGTAGTAACCGAAACTTTTCAAGCTGAAGAAAAAATTCTTCCAAATGAGTCTCCAGATAAACAATATCAGTTTGCTACAAGCTTTTTAAAAGTTGGTGATTATTCAACTGCCGAAAGAGCATTCAGAGAGTTCGTTGACACAAATCCTGAACATAATCTAGCTGGGAATGCTCAATATTGGTATGCAGAAACTTTTAGGATACGACAATTGTACACGGATGCAGCCTCAGCATATTTAGAAGGTTATCAGAGATACCCTAAAGGTGAAAAAGCACCTATAAACTTATTAAAGCTTGGTGTATCAATGGTACAAATTGGAGAAAAAGATCAAGGTTGCAAAATGATTAATGGTGTTGAAGAACAATATCCAGAGGCAAACCAATCTGTGATACAAAAAGCTAAATATGAGTCTCAGAAATTCGAATGCAACAACCAGAATTCCTAAATTTTTAAGAGATAACTTAAATAATAAAAGAATAAATAAGATTTATAAAAAATTTGAGATCTCTTTAAATTTAGATGAAAGTTTTGCAGTTGCAGTCTCAGGTGGTCCAGATAGTCTTGCTTTAGCTTTTTTATCTAAAATTTATGCAATTAAAAAAAATTTAAAATCAAAGTTTTATATTATTGACCATAAACTTAGACCTGAGTCTTCAAAAGAGGCTAAATTTGTTTTAAATTTGCTTAAAAAAAACTTTATAAAATCAGAAATATTAACTTGGAAAGGAAAGAAACCAAAGAAAAGCATCCAGTCAATTGCTAGGACTAAAAGATATGAAATACTTTTCAAGAAATGCAATCAATTAAAAATCAAAGATATTTTAATGGGGCATCACGAGGATGATTTAATTGAAAATTTTTTTATAAGACTTCTGAGGGGTAGTGGAATAAAAGGCCTCACATCTCTAGACATAAAGACAACAATAAAAAAAAAGAACATATTAAGACCTTTAATTGATATAAAAAAAGAGGATTTAATTTTTATTTCAAAAAAAGTTTTTAATTTTTATGTAGAAGATCCAACAAACTATGATGAAAAATATCAAAGAGTTCGAGTAAGAAAATTAATGAAAAATCTTGAAGGAGATGGTTTAGATAAAAATAAATTAAAAAAAACGATTAAAAATTTAAAATATGCAAACAAAGTAATCGAATTTTATGTTGATAAAAATTTACGAGAAAATACCTCTTTTTTAAATAATAAAAAAAGATTAGTGATCAATATTGATTTTTTTCTCCAACCCCAAGAGGTTACTTTTAGAGCCTTTTCAGAATCATTAAAGTTAATTGGCAAAAAATATTATTCTGTAAGAGGAAAAAAATTAGAAAAAATTATCCGGGAAGTTGAAAATAATCGATTGAATAGAGCTACATTAGGTGGTTGTATTATTGAAAAGGTCAATCAATCAATAATTATCTCTAAAGAGCCCTAAAATAATGCCACTTTACACAAAATGCCACTTGTTAAATTGATAATAATTCTTATTTTAAACCTATGAATATGAAAAACATTGCAATGTGGGCTATCATAGTTTTTTTAACTATTGGTCTTTATAATATGTTTAAAAATCCCCAAACAAATATTAGAGGTGGGGACAAGGTTATATTCTCGGAATTCTTGACTTCTGTTGAAAATGGAGAAGTATTAAAAGTAGAAATCCAAGGTAACAATATTAAAGGTGTGTATTCAAATGGAAACTCATTTACAACTTATTCTCCTAACGATCCAAATTTAATTGAAAAACTTTCTGAAAAAGGAGTGAGTATTTCAGCTGCACCTATTGAAGAAAAAATGCCATCATTATTTGGTGTCCTGCTTTCATGGTTTCCTATGTTGTTATTAATTGCTGTTTGGATTTTTTTCATGAGACAAATGCAAGGTGGCAAAGGTGGAGCTATGGGTTTTGGAAGATCAAAAGCAAAAATGATGAATGAACTTAAGGGTAAAGTTACATTTAATGACGTTGCAGGTGTAGAAGAAGCTAAGGAAGAAGTTGAAGAAATTGTAGAATTTTTAAAAGATCCGAGAAAATTTAGTAGACTTGGAGGAAAAATACCTAGAGGTGCTTTATTGGTCGGTCCTCCAGGCACTGGTAAAACTTTATTAGCTAGAGCGATAGCAGGTGAAGCTGGAGTACCATTTTTCACAATCTCAGGTTCAGATTTCGTTGAAATGTTTGTAGGAGTTGGTGCTTCTAGAGTGAGAGATATGTTTGAACAAGGAAAAAAAAACTCCCCTTGTATAATTTTCATAGATGAAATTGATGCTGTTGGAAGAAGTAGGGGTGCTGGTTTAGGTGGTGGAAACGATGAACGAGAACAAACTCTTAACCAGCTTTTAGTTGAGATGGATGGTTTTGATACCAATGAAGGAGTAATAATTATTGCTGCAACAAACAGACCAGATGTATTAGATCCCGCTTTATTAAGACCAGGCAGGTTTGATAGACAAGTAGTTGTATCCAATCCTGACATAATTGGACGAGAAAAAATTTTAAAGGTTCATGTTAAAAAAATTAAAATGGCACCGGATGTTAATTTAAGAACTATTGCGAGAGGTACACCTGGTTTTTCTGGTGCAGATCTAGCTAATTTAGTAAATGAGTCGGCTTTGTTGGCTGCTAGAAAAAATAAGAGAATTGTTACACTAAATGAGTTTGAGGAGGCAAAAGATAAAGTAATGATGGGAGCTGAAAGACGTTCGATGGTGATGACAGAGGATGAAAAAAAATTAACAGCTTATCATGAAGGAGGTCATGCGTTGGTATCTTTCAACATGCCAAGTTATGATCCTATACATAAAGCAACTATAATTCCTAGGGGCAGAGCATTAGGTATGGTTATGAATTTGCCAGAAAGAGATAAACATGGTCATTCTATAAAATATTTAAAAGCAAGGTTGGCAGTTTGTTTCGGTGGAAGAGTTGCTGAAGAAGTAATTTTTGGAAAAGATAATATATCAACAGGAGCAGGTGGAGGTAGTGGATCAGATATAAATCAAGCTACGCAACTTGCCAGAGCCATGGTAACTAAGTATGGTATGAGTGAAGAAATGGGACCCGTTGAATATGGCGAAAATCAAGAAGAGGTTTTTTTAGGAAGATCAGTAACACAAACTCAGTCAGTGTCTGAGGAAGTAGCACAAAAAATAGACAAAGAAATCAGAAAACTCATAGACGAGGGTTATAATACTGCAAAGAAAATTTTGACTGAAAAAGTTGAAGATTTACACAAAATTGCTAAAGCTCTTATGACTTATGAGACATTAACTGGTGAAGAAATTGAAAATATTATCAATAAAAATATATACCCAGCAGACAAACAAGACTTAAAAGCAGAAGATGATAAAGGGTCAGCAATGGGTGCTCTAGGCCTAAAACCAAAAATTGTTCATTAGACTGAATGTCTAGATATTACACTAGAGTGTGTAATTTCTATTATGGTGCAAAATCTAAATTATTAGTTAAGAAAAAAAAAACATTACCACTTCATAATAATCCTGAAATATCTTTCGATAAATTAGAAATAATAACAAGAAATTCAAAAAAATTAATTTCTTTAAATGAAGTGAACAAATTAAATATAAACTTAAAGACAAAAGTAAAAAAAGATCTAAGATTAATTACAAAAAAAAAAAGAAATATTAAAAATTTAAATTTTCAAAATATTCCCCAAATAATGGGTATTTTAAATATTACTCCAGACAGTTTCTCAGATGGTGGAAAATTTTTTAATTATGCATCAGCCAAAAAACAATTAAATTTTCTTTTAAATTCTGGCGCAAACCTTGTTGATATTGGAGCAGAGTCCACTAAACCTGGATCTAAAGCTATTAAATCAAAAATAGAATGGAATAGACTCAAAAATATTTTAAAATTAATTGATAAAAAAAATTTTATATCTCTAGATACTAGAAAATCAGAAATCATGGAAAAGGGAATTAAACTAGGAGTAAAATTAATTAATGATGTTTCTGGTCTTAATTTTGATAAAAACTCAATCAAGATTTTAAAAAAGTATAATATACCTTTCGTAATCCAACACTCACTTGGTAATCCTGACGTAATGCAAAAAAATCCAAAATATAAAAATGTATTATTAGATATTTACGATTTTTTTGAAGAAAAATTAAATTATTTACGTCAAAATGGAATTTATCATAATAATATAATCTTAGACCCTGGTATAGGTTTTGGAAAAAATTTGAAACATAATATGACGATAATTAAAAATATATCAATTTACCATTCTTTGGGTTTGCCTATACTGCTTGGTATTTCCAGAAAAAGATTTATAAAAGATTTATCTGGGAATAATGATAGCTCTCTAAGAATTGGAGGAACAATAAGTAGCAGTATTTTTGCAATGTTACAGGGTGTACAAATGTTTAGAGTTCATGATGTCAACGAAGTTAATCAAGCTATAAAAGTTTTCAAAGCATTTATAAATAAATAATGAAGTATTTTGGCACTGATGGAATTAGAGGACAGGTAAATAGTGGGAACATTAATGGAGATATGTTCTTTAAGTTTGGACTAGCAGCGGGAAAATATTTCACAAATTTAAAAAAAAGAAAACAAACAGCAATTATTGCTAAAGATACTAGACTTTCAGGATACGCATTAGAACCTGCACTAGTTTCTGGTTTAGCTTCTGCAGGAATGCACGTTTATACACTGGGTCCATTGCCGACTAATGGCCTTGCAATGTTGACAAAATCAATGAACGCAAATCTTGGTATTATGATCACTGCTTCGCACAATTTATATTATGATAATGGTTTAAAGTTATTCGGTCCTGATGGATTAAAACTATCTGATAAAATTCAAAAAAAAATTGAAAATTTAATAGATAGCAAAGTTCAAAAACACCTATCAAATCCAAAAAAATTAGGAAGGGTTAAAAGGCTAGAGACTGGAACTGATGAATATATTAAGATTTGTAAAAAAAAGTTATCAAGAAACTTTAAATTAAATAATTTGAAAGTAGTTCTAGATTGTGCAAATGGAGCTGGATATAAATCTGCACCAAAATTAATCAGATCACTTGGAGCAAAATTAAAAGTTATAGGTAATAAACCAAATGGGTTTAATATTAATAAAAATTGTGGTTCAACTTTTCCAGAAAAACTACAAAGAAATGTTAAAAAATTCAAAGCAGATTTGGGTATATCTTTAGATGGAGATGCTGACAGAATAATAATGTGTGATGAAAAAGGATCTATAATTGATGGTGATCAAATTATCGCTGCATTAGCTTTACAATGGAAAAAGAGAAAAATTCTCAAAGGAGGCGTTGTCGGCACCTTAATGTCAAACTATGGTTTAGAAAGATTTTTAAAAGAAAAAAATATTAAATTTTTAAGAGCTAATGTTGGGGACAGATATGTAAAGGAATTGATGCAAAAGAAAAAATTCAATTTAGGAGGAGAACAATCGGGTCATATTATTTTAGGAAAATTTGCAACAACTGGTGATGGTGTGCTTGTCGCTTTAGAGATTATCAAATCAATGAATAGAAAAACTAAAGCCAGTGATTTTTTTAATGTCTTTAAAAAAATTCCACAAATTTTAGAAAATATTAAAATAAAAGATGATAAAATACTTAAAAACCACTCTGTTAAAAGATCCATTAAAATTGCAAAAAAATTAATTAAAAATCAAGGTCGAATTCTTGTAAGAAAATCAGGCACTGAACCAAAGATAAGAATAATGGGTGAGAGTGAAAATAAAATTTTGCTTAAAAAATGTATAAAAATGATTTCAAAAGAATTTAAATAAATTGAGATTAAAGTCTAAAATTTTGATAATTGCTGGATCAGACTCATCTGGTGGGGCTGGTATACAGGCAGATATCAAAACTGTCACTAGTCTTGGCTCTTATGCAATGACCGCTATTACAGCAGTGACTGTTCAAAACACAATGGGTGTTAAATCAGTTATTTCAATACCAACTAATGAAGTAAAAAATCAAATTATTTATTCATCAAGAGATATAAGACCTGATGCCATTAAAATAGGTATGCTTCACTCTACTGAAGTTGTCGAAAAAGTAGCTCACGCCTTGAAGATGTTAAAAGTAAAAAAAATTGTTTTAGACCCTGTAATGGTTGCAAAGGGTGGTGCTAAATTAATTGATAGTAAAGCAATACAAACTTTAAAAAAAAAGCTATTAAAAAATGTTCTTTTGATCACACCAAACATTCCAGAAGCAGAAATTTTAGCAGAGACTAGTATTAAAAACAAAAAGGATATGATTTTTGCCGCAAATAAATTAATAGATTTAGGAGCTAAAAATGTATTGTTGAAGGGTGGCCATTTAAAATCAAAAAAAGTAATAGATTTATATCTAAGCAAATCTGATTTAAAAGTCTTTACAAGTTTTAGGCATAGAACAAAAAATACTCATGGCACAGGATGTACATTATCTAGTGCGATAGCAACTTTTCTTTCATGTGGAAAAAGTATTAAGAGCGCTTGTGCGATGGGAATTAAATATGTAAATTCTGCAATACTGACAAATCCAAACTATGGAAAAGGACATGGTCCCATAAATCATGTTAATTCAATGAAAATAAAACAAAAATTTAATCAATGAAAAATATTGTTGTTGTTGGTTCTCAATGGGGAGATGAGGGAAAAGGCAAGATAGTTGATTGGTTATCTGAACAAGCTGATGTTGTAGTTAGATTTCAAGGTGGTCACAACGCGGGTCATACTCTTGTAATAAATGGTGTAACTTATAAACTGCGACTACTTCCATCCGGAATTGTAAGAAAAAACAAAATATCAATAATTGGAAATGGAGTTGTCGTTGACCCCTGGGCATTATTAGATGAAATTGAGGAAATTAAATCAAAAGGAGTTAAGGTCGACACTGATAATTTTATAATTTCAGAGTCTGCAAATTTAATTTTACCTTTTCATAGGGAAATGGATGAAATCCGTGAAGATAGTGCGGGCAAAGGAAAAATTGGAACAACCAGAAGAGGTATCGGACCAGCATATGAAGATAAAGTTGGTAGACGATCAATAAGAGTAATGGACTTGAGATCTGAAAAAAATCTAGATCAAAGGTTAGAGTCTGTTCTTTTACATCATAATGCAATTAGAAAAGGCTTAGGTAAAAAAATCTATGAGAAAGATCAATTAAAAAAAGATTTATTAAAGATTGCTCCTAAGATCTTGAAATACTCAAAACCAGTTTGGTTGAAACTTGACGAATTCAAAAAACAGAAAAAAAGAATATTATTTGAGGGAGCTCAAGGCATATTACTAGATGTTGATCATGGTACATATCCATTTGTGACATCCTCAAATACTGTAGCGTCAAGCGCCGCTACTGGTACAGGTTGTGGACTAAACACAATTAATTATGTTTTAGGAATCACTAAAGCATATACTACTAGGGTTGGAGAAGGTCCGTTTCCAACAGAATTAAAAGATGATATTGGCGAACTTTTAGGAACAAGAGGAAAAGAATTTGGAACAGTTACAAGTCGAAAAAGAAGATGTGGTTGGTTTGATGGTGTTTTAGTAAGACAAACTATTAAAGTCTCAGGGATTGATGGTATAGCACTCACAAAGCTAGATGTTTTAGATGAATTAGATGAAATAAAGATGTGCGTTGAATATGAATTAGATGGAAAAAAAATTAATTATTTACCAGCAGCAGTAGAGGATCAGCTCAAAATAAAACCTATTTATAAAACTTTTGATGGCTGGAAAAAATCAACAAGTGGTATTAAGAATATAGACGATCTTCCAGAAAATGCCAAAAATTATATTAAAGAAGTTGAGAATTTTATTGAAACAAAAATATCAAGTATTTCAACCAGCCCAGAACGTGATGATACGATATTAATCGAAAATCCTTTTGAGATTTAATTTACAGGTAATAAGTTTTTTGACTTTGCGAGTAAAAGCATATGCTTTTGTAATTTTTCAAAAGCTTTATTTTCAATTTGCCTTACTCTTTCTCTGCTGATTTTATATTTTTTACTTAAGTCTTCCAATGTAGTTGGATTATCATTTAATCTTCTAGAATATAAAATTTCTCTCTCTCTTTCATTTAGGACTTGAATTGAGTTTTTTAACAAGTCTTTTCTTTGTTCCATTTCCTCTTGATGAGCAAATTTTAAGTCATGATCTAATTCTTTATCAACCAACCAGTCTTGCCACTCATCACCATCTTCACCAACTTGTGCATTAAGTGAGAATTCTTTTCCCGATAATCTTCGATTCATCGAAATCACTTCATCTTTACTAACATCAAGCTTGTTAGCTATTTCATCAACATGTTCATTTTTTAAATCCCCTTCTGTTTGAGGAGCTATTTGGTTTTTTAATTTCTTAAGATTAAAAAATAATTTTTTTTGTGCAGTTGTTGTACCAATCTTGACTAAACTCCACGATCTTAAAATATATTCTTGTATTGAAGCTTTTATCCACCACATCGCGTATGTGGCCAATCTAAAACCTTTTTCAGGTTCAAATTTTTTTACCGCTTGCATTAAACCAATATTACCTTCAGAGATCATTTCATTTACTGGTAATCCATATCCTTTATATCCCATTGCAATTTTTGCAACCAATCTTAAATGACTTGTTACTAGTTTTTCTGCTGCTTTGATATTACCAGTTGTTTTCCAATTTTTTGCTAACATATATTCTTCTTCTGCATCAAGCATAGGGAATTTTTTAATCTGTTCCAAATATGCAGATAGACCACCTTCATTACTTAAAATGGGCAAGTTATTATTTATTGCGGTATTCATAATGAGTTTATCTAATTAATTATTTATATTTTTTCAATGATTTATTTATTAGTATTTCTCAGTATTTTTAAAATATTCTCAAGTTCTAAAGGTAAATTTGAGTTGAAAGTCATTTGTTTGCTTTTCGTGGGGTGAATGAAGCCCAGAGTCTTAGCATGAAGAAATTGTCTTTTAAGACTATTTAAATTTTGCTCTATCAACGGATTAATGTTTTTAATTTTCTTAAACTTTTTTTTGTATTTATCATCACCAACAATACTATTTCCTAAAAAATTCATGTGAACTCTAATTTGATGGGTTCTACCCGTTTCTAGTCTGCATTCTACTAAACTCAAAGTTGGTGTGTGTTTATTTTCAAAAATTTCAATAGTTCTATAATTGGTAATTGCTTTTTTTCCTTTAGTCCGACTAACTTCCATCATTTGTCTATTTTTTGAACTTCGTGTTATTAAAGTTTCAATTTTTCCCTTAGAAGGTCTAACTTTTCCCCATATTAATAATTGATAAACTCTTGTTATAGAGTGTTTATTAAACTGATTAGATAAGTTTTCATGTGATGGATTATTTTTTGCTATGACTACTAAACCTGATGTATTTTTGTCTATCCTATGTACTATTCCTGGTCTAAGTTCATCGCCGATATTCGAAAGAGAGTCTTTATCGTAATTTACTAATGCATTTACAATTGTATTGTCAAAATTTCCAGCTCCTGGATGCATCACAATACCTGCTGGTTTGTTTAGCACTATTATATCTTTGTCCTCATGAACAATATCTAATTTGAATTTAAATGGTTTTAGAGAAGCTTTTTTAGGCTCTGGAATTATTAATTCTACAGCATCGTCTTTTAAAACCTTTTTGGCAGGATTTGAAATAACTTTATTATTAATCTTAAGCTTCTTACCTAAAATTAAGTTTTTTATTCTAGTTCTACTTATCTTATTTTCCTTACTATTAATAAAAATATCTACACGCATATTTTTATTACTTTCTTTTACAATCAAATTTATTTTTTTTTTCATAAAATGATATATTAATATTATATGCGCTTGTAGCTCAACTGGATAGAGCGCCTGACTTCGGATCAGGAGGTTCTGGGTTCGACTCCTAGCAGGCGCACCAATTATTCACCCATGTTAATTAATGTTCCTTTAATTCGAGCTCTCAAAAAAGATAAATAAAATAGAACTATTCCAATAATTAAATAGATCAGGTTTAGTAAATATGCTTGTTTCAAATTTGTATAATCAATTGACCCATTTAAAAGTATATTTCTAGTCTCATCAAAAATATAAACAAGTGGCAAACCTTTTGCTATGAATTGAAATAATTCTGGTAGAATTTCTATTGGATAATATATGCATCCCAAAGGAGCTAGCAAAAATAGGGACGACCATGCAATATTTTCAAACGATGGACCGAATCTAATTAGTCCTGAACTCACAAACAACCCAAGTGTTATACCAAAAAGATATAAACTTAGAAATAGGAATAAAAGTGGTAATCCCAATTTTAAAATTGATACACCAAATAAAGGAGAGGTTAGTATTATCGCAGGAACCAATCCTATTAAAGTCCTTATCAAAGCAGTAAAAATTAATGAAACAATAATTTCTTTAAGCTTAAGGGGTGCTATAAATAAATTTGTGAAATTTCTACTCCAGATTTCTTCTAAAAAAAGCATGTTAAAACTAATGCTTGATCTAAAAAGAATATCATAAAGTATTGCACACGTTAAAATTACTCCCAAAGTATTGCTATAGTAGTCACTATGTATTGAAAAGAACTTTGAGATAAAACCCCATAAAATTATTTGAATTGTCGGCCAATAAATTAAATCCAAAATTCTTGGTAAAGAACTTTTAATTAAATAAAAATGTCTAAGGAAAAGACCATACATTTTATTGAAATTCATACTTTATCTCTTGTAAGTTTCAAAAAAACTTCTTCCATATTTTTTCTTCCGTGTTTTTTTATTAATTCCTCCGGTCTACCCTCATCAATAATCGACCCTTTATTCATCATTAAAACTGAAGAACATAGTCTCTCTACCTCTGCCATATTGTGTGATGCTAATAGGATTGATGTTTTATTTTCCTGTTGATATTGCTCTAAAAAACTTCTGATAAAATCACCTGTTTCAGGATCAAGTGATGCTGTAGGTTCATCCAGAAGTAAAACTTTTGGATTGTTAATTATTGACTTTGCAAGACTAACTCTATTTTTTTGACCAGATGACAACTCCCCGGTTAATTTATCTATAAATTCGTAGAGTCTTAATTTTTCACACAGGTAATCAATTTTTGCCTTATGTTTATTCACATCATAAAGCCTCCCATAAACTTCTAAATTTTGTCTAACTGTCAGTTTTTTTGGTAACTCTATATAAGGTGATATAAAATTTAATTGATTTAATAAATCCACACGTTGGCTTTCAATTTCGACTCCATCTATTAAAACCTTTCCTTTTGATGGTTTTAATAAACCTAAAATCATACCGATTGTAGTAGTTTTTCCACAGCCGTTAGGACCAAGTATCCCAATAATTTCATTTTGATTTACTTTAAAAGAAACCTCTTTTACTGCTTCTTTTGAATTATAAGTTTTTGATAATCCTATTACTTCAAGTGGTTTTTTCATTGAATCTTGATGCTCTTAATAACCTATCATTAATAGTTTTACCATATCCTCTATCAGGAATTTTACATACTGCAATTGATCTATATTTCTTTTTTTTAATTTTTCTCAAAGTAGAATATAAATTTTTTGCAGCTTCTTTTAGATTTCCTTTTTCTGACAAAAAATAATAATTTGATTTACTCACTTTTTTCTTTCTAATCAATAAGTATGCTTCATCTTTACGAATATTTTTTGCATTAAGTCTGATGGGCAAACCTGGTGAATAATGAACCTTAAATTGACCTGGTGAAATGATTTTTGAAGTTTTGTTATTTATTGATATTTTTTTTCTTAATATTTTTTGAATAGTTGAAACATTTAAACCTCCTAATCGTAAGATTCGAGGATTCTTTCTGAGGTCAATAATTGTTGACTCTAAACCAATAGATGATTTTCCACCCTCAAGTACATACTTTATTTTTTTCCCAAAATCCTCTTTTACATCAGCAGATGTAACAGCACTAACCCTAGATGAGGGATTCGCACTTGGAGCCGCTAAAGGAAATTCTAAAATTTTTAGTAATCTTCTTGTGACGGAGTGTCGTGGAAATCTTACTGCCAATGTATTTTTTTTATTAGTAATTATTTTTGAAATTTTTGATGATTTTTTAAGATTTAGAATAAATGTTAAAGGACCAGGACAAAATTTTTTATATAATCTAATAAAGTCATTGTTAAAATGACAATCTTTTTTCAACCTTTGAATATCCAGATAATGAACTATCAGAGGGTTATTTTTTTGGTCTTTTTTTAAGCTTATATATTTTTTGACAGGCTTGGTCTGAGTAGGCATTACCCGCTAAACCATAAACTGTTTCTGTAGGTATAGCAATACACTCCCTTTTATGAAGCAGTTTTTTTGCTTTTTTAATATTTGCAAGACTCATTTTCATGTATTATCTGAGAGTATTATATGAAAGATAAGGATTTACCAAATAATTATGAATCTTCGTCTCTGGAGGAATTAACTCTTGAAGCTAATAAAATAATTGAGGATTTAGAGAATCAAAAAGATTTACAAAATTCAATTGAAAAATATCAAAATTTAATAAAACTAAATAATATTATCGAGAAAAAATTTAAAAAAAAATTTATCGACATCAATACAACAACTAAAGATAATATATATAAGATAACTTCAAAAAATAATGCAAAAAAAATTAAATAAAATTGCTAAAGATACAAATATTTTTTTAAAAAGATTTATAAAAAAGCAAAAAAAATCAGAACTGATTGTCCCAATGCAATATGGATTATTTTCGGGTGGCAAAAAAATAAGATCAAAAATACTGGTTGATGTTGGTTCAATATTTAATTTAAATTATAAAACTTTATTAATTATTGGTGCTGCTGTTGAATGTATTCATGCTTATTCACTTATTCATGATGATTTACCATGTATGGATAATGATTTAATAAGACGAGGTAAGCCTTCTGCTCATATCAAATTTGGAGAGTCCACAGCTGTTCTCGCTGGAAACTCACTCTTAACTATGGCATTCGAAATTTTGAGTCATAAAGATTTGAATGTCGATGAAAAAACAAAAATTAGATTAATTAATAAAATTTCTGAGAGTTCTGGACATCTTGGGATTGCTGGTGGTCAATATTTAGATCTTAGCTATGAACATAAGAAAATTTCAGAAAAAAAAATAATTGAAATGGAAATAAAAAAAACTGGAAAACTTTTTAGTTTTTGTTGTGTAGCTCCATTAATATTAAAGAACAAAAGTAAAAAAGATATCCAAAAATTTGAAAATATTGGAGCTGATATAGGTTTACTATTTCAGGTTGCTGATGATTTAATTGATTATAGTGGAAATCTTTTAGCTGCAGGAAAAAAAACTGGAAAAGATAAGAAAAAAGGCAAAGCAACTCTAATTAGTTTACTAGGAGATAAAAATACTATTAAATATGCTAATAAGCTAATTTTAAAAATAAATACTAAGTTAAAAAAGTATGGACCAAAATCTAAGAATTTAACTGAAACCTTAAATTATATCTTAAATAGAAATAAATGAAAAAAAATTACGAATTTTTAGATCAGATTAATTTTCCATCAGACTTAAAAAAAGTTCCTGAAACAAAACTGCAAAAGGTTGCTGATGAATTAAGAGAGGAAATGATCGATGCAGTATCAGTTACTGGAGGACATTTGGGTGCTAGTTTAGGTGTTGTAGAATTAAGTGTAGCATTACATTATATTTTTAATACACCAAGTGATAAATTAATTTGGGATGTAGGACACCAATGTTATCCACATAAAATTTTAACAGGAAGAAAAGATAAAATAAGAACACTTCGGCAAGGAGGGGGTCTCTCAGGATTTACGAAGCGTTTAGAGAGTGAATATGATCCTTTTGGAGCTGCTCATAGCTCCACCTCAATTTCATCAGCTTTGGGAATCGCAGAAGCAAATAAATTATCAAAAAAATCAGAAAATGTTATAGCGGTGATTGGTGATGGTGCGATAAGTGCAGGTATGGCTTATGAAGCAATGAATAATGCAGGTGCCTCAAAGACTAAAATGATTGTGATATTAAATGATAATGACATGTCAATTGCAAGGCCTGTTGGAGCAATGGGAACATATTTAGCTAAAATTTTTTCTGGTAAAATATATTTTAGTTTAAGAGAAACCATAAAATTGATTACATCAGCATTTTCAAAAAGATTTAGTGCAAAAGCGGGCAAGGCTGAAGATCTATTAAGATCAGCTGTAACTGGTGGAACTTTATTTAGTTCATTAGGTTTCTATTATATTGGTCCTATCGATGGCCATGACCTTTCTTCATTGATTCCAATTTTAAGAAATGCAAGGGACTCAAAACACCAAGGTCCAATATTAATTCATGTCAAAACAAAAAAAGGAAAAGGCTATTCTTTTGCTGAAGAAGCAAAAGACCATTATCATGGTGTATCCAAATTTAATGTAAAGACCGGAGAACAGGAAAAAAGTTCTAGTAAAATACCGTCATACACCAAAGTTTTTGCCGATACTCTGATACAACACGCAAAAAGAGATAGTAAAATTGTTGCAATTACAGCAGCAATGCCAGATGGAACTGGATTAAGCAATTTTAGAAAAGAATTTCCAGATAGAACTTATGATGTCGGTATTGCTGAACAACACGCTGTTACATTTGCAGCCGGCTTGGCGACTGAGAATTATAAACCTTATGCAGCGATTTATTCAACATTTCTTCAGAGAGCATATGATCAAGTCGTTCATGATGTTGCAATACAGAGTTTACCTGTAAGATTTGCAATAGATAGAGCAGGATTAGTTGGGGCTGATGGACCTACACATGCAGGTAGTTTTGATACGACTTATTTAGCAACATTACCAAATTTTATTGTGATGGCTGCAAGTGATGAGGCTGAGTTGGTTAAAATGATTAACACTTCTACAGAAATTAATGATAGACCCTGCGCATTCAGGTATCCAAGAGGGACTGGTATTGGATCAATATTGCCGTCAATCAATGAAAAGATAGAAATTGGTAAATCAAGAATTATTCAAGAGGGAAAAAAACTAGCTTTAATTAACTTTGGCGCGAGATTAAGTGAAAGTTTAAAGGCATCAGAAAATTTAAAAAAAAAAGGTGTTAATATTACAATAGTGGATGCAAGATTTGCTAAGCCATTGGATGAAAATTTGATATGGCAATTAGCAACAACACATGAGGCAATTGTAACTATTGAGGAGGGATCGATTGGTGGGTTTGGTTCTCATGTAATTGATTTTTTATCAAAAAAAGGATTAATGGATACAAATCTAAAATTTAGATCAATGAAACTTCCAGATATTTTTATTGATCAAGACAAACCTGAAAACATGTATAAACTCGCAAATTTAGATAGCATTTCTATTGAAGAGCAAATTTTAGATGTATTAAATTCAAATATTGTCTTACAAAAACAAAAATAAAGTAATTATCCACATTGAGCTTGATTCAATAAATAATGATCAAGTAAAACGCAAGATAACATAGCTTCACCTACTGGAACTGCTCTAATTCCAACACACGGATCATGTCTTCCCTTAACAGATATACTAGTATTTTTTCCAAATTTATTAATTGTTTTTCTGCTCTTTAAAATTGATGATGTAGGCTTAACAGCAAATGAAACAATTATTTGTTGACCAGAAGAGATGCCACCCAGAATTCCACCTGCATTATTTGAGTTGAACTTTAATTTATTTTTTGATTTTGAAATTTCGTCTGAATTTTCTTCTCCAGATAATTGAGCAGAATTCATTCCAGAACCAATATTAACACCTTTTACAGCGTTAATACTCATCATTGCAGATGCAATATCAGAGTCTAATTTTGAGTAAATTGGCGCCCCCAGTCCTGCCGGAATACCATTAGCTCTAATTTCAATTATAGCGCCACAAGATGAACCTGCCTTTCTAATACTCAAAAGATATTTTTCCCATATTTTAAGCATAGATTTATCAGGACAAAAAAATGGATTTTTATAAATTATTTTATCATTCCACTTATTTGTATCGCATCCAAGAATACCAAGTTGTGTAACTGCACCAGATATTTTAAATTTTTTACCTAATTTTTTTTCTAAAACTTTTTTTGCTACAGCTCCTGCCGCAACTCTTGATGCAGTTTCTCTTGCCGACGATCTTCCACCACCCCTATAATCTCTAATGCCATACTTTTTAAAGTAAGTGTAATCAGCATGACCTGGTCTGAATTTGTCTTTAATCTCATTATAATCTTTTGAGCGCATATCTTCGTTATAAATGATTAAAGAGATTGGAGTTCCAGTTGTTTTGCCGTCAAAGACTCCTGAAAGAATCTCTACTTTATCACTCTCTTTTCTTTGAGTTGTAAATTTAGATTGACCAGGTTTTCTTTTGTTAAGTTCTATCTGAATATCTCGTTCATTAAGGTTTATAAGTGGTGGACAACCATCAATTATACAGCCAATTGCAGGGCCATGAGACTCTCCCCATGTGGTGAAACGAAAAACCTTTCCAAAAGTATTAAATGACATTATTTATATTGTATAGATTATTTTGTTAAAATTATGAATGAAAAAAACTCGTTAGGGCTCAATAAATGCTTTCTAGATTTAGATGATCCTTTTAAATTATTTGAAAGTTGGTACGAAGAGGCAAAAAAGAATGAAATTAATGATCCAAACGCTTTAGCTCTGGGAACTGCAACAAAACAAGGTGTTCCATCAGTAAGGATGGTGTTACTTAAAGGTTACGATAAAAAAGGATTTGTTTTTTATACTAATCTTAATAGTCAGAAAGGGAACGAAATAAAAGAAAACCCTAATGCAACGATGTGTTTTCATTGGAAAAGTTTGTTAAGGCAAATTAGAATTGCAGGTACTTTGAGCCAAGTAGAGGATGAGGTAGCTGATAATTATTTTAATTCTAGAGCTTACGAAAGTAGAATTGGAGCTTGGGCATCAAAACAAAGTAGTGAATTAATCAATAGAGAGGAATTAATGAAATCATTAGAAAAATTTAAGAACAAATACCAAGATCAAAATAATGTTCCAAGACCAAATCATTGGTCTGGCTGGAATTTAAAACCTACAAGTATAGAATTCTGGCTAGATGGAGATAATAGAATACACGAAAGACTAAAGTATAAATTAACAGCAAATAATGATTGGACAAAAAGTCTTTTAAGCCCCTAAAAGTTTCTTGATAAACTAAAAGATGTTAAATTTTCAAGAATATCTTTTTCCTCGGAATCTTTAAACACTGATAAGGAATTTGACGATAAATTAATGTAATGTTTAGCTTTTTGATAACAAGAATTTATGACATCGTATTTTTTTATTAAAGATAAAGTATAATTTAAATTATTTTGATTTCTCTCTTCTTTTGCAAAAGTTTTTTTAAGAGTTTCTTTTTCATCATTATTAGCTTTTTGAAACAAAAGAATTATTGGTAGTGTAATTTTTCCCTCATAGAAGTCTTGACCAATATTTTTTCCAAATAGTTTTAATTCTGAATTATAATCTAAAGTGTCATCAGCAATTTGAAAAGTTAAACCCAAATTTCTACCATAAAACTCTAAAGCTTCTTTCTCTTTAGTTTTCATTTCTGATAAAATTGCTCCCACCTTAGTTGCAGCAGCAAATAACTCAGCCGTCTTTGAGGAAATTATTTTCAAATAAGTTTCCTCAAGCATATCAACCTCACCTTTATGCTGAAGTTGTAAAATTTCACCTTGAGCAATTATTGATGATGTTGATGATAATAGTTTTAAAACTTCAATGTTTCCGTCTTCTACCATCATTTCAAAACACCTACTTAGAAGGTAGTCACCAGCTAGAACAGAAGAGTGGTTACCCCAGATCTTATTTGGCGTTTTTTTACCTCTTCTAATTGAACCATTATCTATAACATCGTCATGCATCAATGTTGCAGCATGAATTAGTTCCACACAAGCTGCTAAATTAATATCTCTGGTACCTTTTGTATAGCCACATAACTTTGATGAACCTAAAGTTAATAAAGCTCTTAACCTTTTGCCACCGGAACCTAAATGATAATCTGTCATTTTTTGAACCAACTCAACATTACTATCTAGTTTCGATTTAATTTTTTCTTCAACTTGTATTAACTTGTTTTCAACTGAGTTTTTAAGTTGAAAGTAAGAGTTATTAATTTCTTTCTTAAGCTGTATTACGCTTCCCATAATGTGAGCAAATTAGTGTAATAAGTTTCTTTTGATACTTATCAATTGACGCACCTAAATCTTCAATTATAAGGTGTCTTTATATTAATACAAAAATTCTATAAAGATTCATTATGCTCTCAATTTTTAAAAAGAAGAAAATTATTCCCCACATTAAATTAACTGGTGTTATCGGAAATGTAGGTAAATTTAAACAAGGTATAGATTTTTCAAGTCAAGAAGAGATAATTTTAAAGGCTTTTTCTGTAAAAAAAGCACCATGTGTTGCTATAACAATTAATTCTCCTGGTGGATCACCTGTTCAATCACACTTAATTTTTAATTTTATAAGACAACAAGCAAAAAAAAATAAAAAAAAGGTAATCGTTTTTGCTGAGGATATTGCTGCATCTGGAGGCTATTTGATTGCATGTGCTGGTGATGAAATTTATGCAAATTCTAGTTCAATTATTGGATCTATAGGTGTAATTTATTCGTCATTTGGTTTTACAGAGTTGATTAAAAAAATTGGAGTTGAAAGAAGAGTTCATACTGCTGGTAAAAATAAAAGCACTCTCGATCCGTTTCTTGACGAAAAAAAAGAAGATATAGAAAGATTAAAAAATATACAATTAGATTTGCACAAAGATTTCATTAACGTTGTTGAAAAAAGTAGAGGTGCAAAACTAAAAAAATCAGAGATTGAGTTATTTTCTGGAGAGTTTTGGTCTGGAACTAAAGCTAAAGAACTTGGTTTAATTGATGAAATAGGTGATGCCAATCAAGTGCTGAGAGAAAAATTTGGAGAAGAGGTAATAATCAAAAAATTCGAAAAATCTAAAAGTTGGTTGAGTAAGAAATTATCATCATCTAACGATCACGTCGATCAGTTTGCAAATATATTAGAAGAAAAGTCTATTTGGCAAAAATATGGCCTCTAAAAAAAGTAAAAAAAAACCAAAATTTCAAACTTTTCAGGATACAATTTTAAATCTCCAAAAATATTGGAGTAAACATGGTTGTATAATTTTACAACCATATGATATGGAAGTTGGAGCAGGAACTTTTCATCCAGCTACAACTCTGAGGTCACTTGGACCAAAACCATGGAAAGCAGCTTATGTACAACCTTCCAGAAGACCGACTGATGGAAGATATGGAGATAATCCTAATAGACTTCAGCACTATTATCAATTTCAAGTTATAATTAAACCTTCTCCATCAAATATTAAAAAACTTTATTTAAATAGTTTGTCTACAATTGGCATTGATCATAAAAATCATGATATTAGATTTGTTGAGGATGATTGGGAAAGTCCAACCTTAGGCGCGGCAGGTCTTGGTTGGGAAGTTTGGTGTGATGGAATGGAAATAACTCAATTTACATATTTTCAACAAATGGCTGGTTTTGAATGTAAACCTGTTTCAGTAGAAATTACTTATGGTTTAGAAAGAATTTGTATGTTCACACAACAAAAAAATAATGTTTATGATTTAATTTGGAATAACGAAAATGTTCAATATAGAGAAGTTTTTCATCAAGCGGAGAAAGAATTTTCGGCTTATAACTTTGAACATGCTAATACTTCAATTTTGTTTAAAATATTTGATATGTTCGAAAGTGAGGCTAAATCATTAGTAAATAAAAAAATATCGCTCCCAGCTTATGATCAATGTTTAAAAGCAAGTCATGTATTTAATATACTTGATGCAAGAGGAGCTATAAGTGTTGTCCAGAGAGCGGAATATATTGGACGTATAAGAGAAATTACGAAATCTGTTGCTTCAATTTGGATCGATACACAAATATAAAAAATGGCAGAATTTTTTTTAGAATTATTTAGTGAAGAAATTCCAGCTAATTTACAACAAAATTTTCGTGAAAAACTTTTAGAGGATTTTAGAAAATATTTTACCAATAAATCTATAAAATCAAAAAAAAGTTTTTCATTATCAACTCCAAACAGAGTAATTATTGTTTTTGAGGGTTTACAAAAAAAAATTAAAGTTGGGTCTGAAGAAATAAAAGGACCCAAAACCAGTGCTCCTGTCGAAGCAATTGAGGGTTTTTTAAGATCAAATAAAATTGACAAAAAACAACTTATTAAACGTCATACTGAAAAAGGAGAATTCTTCTTTTTTAAAACACCCTCAAAAACATTAAACACCTCAGATTTGTTAAAAGATTTAATTCCTAAACTATTAGGAAGCTACCAATGGAAAAAATCCATGAAATGGGGTGAATTTGATCTTAATTGGGCAAGACCATTGAAGTCAATTTTATCAGTATTTGATCAAAAAATAATAGATTTTAAATTTTACCATCTAATTTCATCAAATAAGACTTTTATTGATAAAGACTTCGAGGAAAAAACAGGAGTATTTAAGAATTTTAGATCTTATGAAAAATTTTTTAAGTTACATGGGACTATTATTGATCAGACTAAAAGAAAAAAACTTATTCAAAAGGAATTCACAAAGATATTAAGTAAAAAAAAATTATTTATTTTAGAAAATTCAAAATTATTTGATGAGGTTGTAGACCTAGTTGAATGCCCACATGTTTTGTTATGTGATTTTAATAAAAAATTTTTATCAATTCCAAGGGAAATACTTATCTTGACTATGCAGTCACATCAAAAATATTTTCCTACAATTGATAAAAATAATCAAATTACAAATCAATTTTTACTCGTTGCAAATAAAAAAGATCAAAAAGGATTAATCAAACTTGGAAATCAAAGAGTTGTTGATGCTAGATTAAATGATGCAGAATTTTTTTGGAATAAAGATAAAGCACAAAATTTAGTTAAAAAGGTATCTGAGTTAAAAAGAATTAATTTTTTTAAGAGACTTGGAAACTATTTTGACAAAGTTCAGCGAATGAGAAAATTAGGTGGAATGATATCAGATGAATTGTTAATTAGTAAAGAAAAAGTAGAATTATCAGCGTCTATTTGTAAAACAGATTTAACTTCTGATTTAGTTGGTGAGTTTCCTGAATTACAGGGAATTATGGGGGGCTATTTTTCAGCACAACAAGGTTTTGATAAAGATATTTGTTTGTCAATAACTGAACAATATTTACCGATTGGATTAGACTCAAATGTACCGAAAAAACCTTTTAGTATTGCTTTATCAGTGACAGACAAAATAGATAGTCTTGTTGGTTTTTTTGGGATTGACGAAAAACCTACAAGCTCAAAAGATCCGTTCGCACTTAGAAGAGTAGCGCTCGGCATAATAAGAATAATAATTGAAAATAAAAAAGACTTAAAATTAAATGATTTACTGAATTATTCGATTGGCTTATATCAAGAACAAAATTTTACTCTTGGTAATGAAGAATTAAAAAAAGATTTAAATAATTTTTTAAAAGACAGATTTAGATATTATCTTAAAGAAAAAGATATTCGACTTGATATCATTGAGGCATCGATTTCAAATTTTTCAACTAATAAATTGTTTTCATCCTTCGAAAAAGCAAGATGTGTAAATAAAATAATAAATAATCAAATTGGTATAGATATAACATCAAGTTATAAAAGGGCTTCCAATATACTTCAAAGTGAAATGGAAAATAAAGAGATTGAAATAACTAATTCAACTGATCCTGGTATTTTTAAAAGCGATTATGAAAAAAATTTGTTTAAAAAGATTACTGATATAAAGAAGTATTATTCAGATATAGATAATAATGAAAATTTTGAAGAATCTTTATCAGTCTTAGCTGGAGCAAAAAAAGAAGTATTTGAATTTTTTGATAATGTCAAAGTAAATGAAGATAATGAAGATTTAAGAAAAAATCGTTTGGAACTTATAAATATGTTATGTAAAACCTTTCAAAATTTTATGAATTTTCAATTAGTAAAATCAAATAATGAATAAGTTAATTTTAAATTTTAAATCTAAACACTCTAAAAAAATTAAGAATCCCCAAAATTTTTTAGGTGGCAAAGGTGCTAATTTATCAGAAATGGGGAGAATGGGTCTTCCAGTTCCGCCTGGATTTACAATTTCAACAAACGTCTGTGATCTTTTTTATCAAAATAAAAAGCGGTTGAATTCTTCATTGATAAATCAAATTAAAAAAGAGTTAAAAATAATTGAGAAAGATGTGAGAAAAAAATTTGGAGATTTAAAAAATCCACTTTTATTGTCTGTAAGATCCGGTGCCAGAGTATCTATGCCTGGTATGATGGATACAATACTTAATCTTGGTTTGAATGATAAAACTGTTAAAGCACTCGCCAACAAAACATCTAATGGAAGGTTCGCCAAAGATAGTTATAGAAGATTTATTCAAATGTATGGAAATGTTGTTCTTGGGGTAGAAAGTTACCATTTTGAGGAACTTATAGAAAATTATAAATTAACCAAAGGAGTTTTGTTGGATACAGATCTTGATGAAGATGATTGGGATGGTTTGATAAAAGATTTTAAAAATATTGTTAAGGAAAAAACAAAAAAAGAATTTCCTCAAGATGTTTACAAACAATTATTTGGAGCAATAAGTGCAGTATTTTTATCTTGGGAAAGTAATAGGGCTAAAATTTATAGAAAGTTAAATCAAATACCATCCGAGTGGGGAACAGCAGTTAATATACAATCTATGGTTTTTGGAAATATGGGAAATGATTGTGCAACTGGAGTTGTTTTTACAAGAAATCCCTCTAATGGATCAAATAATATTTATGGAGAGTATTTAATTAATGCTCAAGGAGAGGACGTTGTAGCAGGAACAAGGACACCGCAATATATTACGAAAAAAGCTAAACAAGAGGCAAAAGTTGAGGCACTTTCTATGGAAGAGTCTATGCCAAAAGTTTATTTGGAGCTTTATAAAATTTTAAAAAAGTTAGAAGAACATTATAAAGATATGCAAGATGTAGAATTTACAGTCGAAAATGAGAAATTATGGATCCTACAAACTAGGTCAGGTAAAAGGACTGCAAAATCAGCAGTAAAGATTGCTGTGGATATGGTTAAAGAAAAATTAATTTCAAAAAAACAAGCTATTTTAAGAATTGATCCAAATTCTTTGGACACATTATTGCACCCTACTTTGGATGAAAAAAGTTCTATAGAGATAATTGCAAATGGTTTACCTGCCTCACCAGGAGCTGCTAGTGGAAAGGTAGTGTTTACATCTGAGGAGGCTGAGAGACTTAATAATATGATGCAAGATGTAATATTAGTAAGAGTAGAAACTTCTCCCGAAGATATTCAGGGTATGCACGCAGCTAAAGGAATATTGACTGCCAGGGGAGGAATGACAAGTCATGCAGCTGTTGTTGCAAGAGGGATGGGTAGACCATGTGTTTCAGGTTCGAGTGAAATTGATATTGATTATGAGAATAAAATTTTCAAAACTGCTTCAATAGAAATTAAAGAGGGCGATATAATCACAATTGATGGGTCCTCTGGAAGAATTATTTTAGGAAGTGTACCAACAGTAAAGCCTGAAATTTCTGGTGATTTTTCAAAATTAATGAGTTGGGCTGACAATGTTAGAAAACTAAAAGTACGAACAAATGCAGAAACCCCATTAGATACAAAAGTTGCAAGAGATTTTGGAGCAGAGGGAATTGGCTTATGCAGAACGGAGCACATGTTCTTTGATGAAGAAAGAATTATTTCTGTTCGAGAGATGATACTTTCTAAAACTAAAGATGATAGATTAAAAGCACTCTTGAAGCTTTTACCACATCAAAAAAAAGATTTTGTAGAAATATTTAAGATTATGCACGGATTACCAGTAACTGTACGTTTACTTGATCCTCCACTACATGAGTTTCTACCTAAATCTGAAAAAGAAATTTCAGAGATTGCGAAAGTGGTGGGTATAAGTGTTAAAGAAGTAAAATCCCGAATTGATGAACTTCACGAGCAAAATCCAATGCTTGGACACAGGGGATGTAGATTAGGTATTTCATTCCCTGAAATTTATGAAATGCAATGTGAGGCAATTTTTAAAGCCTTATCAGAGCTTAAAAAAAATAAGCAAAAATTTGCATTCCCTGAAATAATGATTCCACTTGTCTCGACTGAGGCAGAAATCAAAATAATGAAAGACCTAGTAATTAATACTGCAAGAAAAGTACAAAAAGAAAATAAAGTAAAAATAGAATTTTTAGTAGGAACAATGATTGAGCTACCAAGAGCAGCGATTAAAGCGAAGGATATTGCAAAACATGCTGAGTTTTTTAGCTTTGGGACTAATGATTTAACACAGACTACTTTTGGTATCAGTAGAGATGATAGTGGAAAATTTCTAAACGATTATATTGAAAACAAGATTTTTTCAATCGATCCATTTATTTCTATAGATGAGGGTGTAGAAGATTTAGTTGAGATAGCTGTTGCAAAAGGAAAAAAACAAAACAAAAAAATCAAGCTAGGTATTTGCGGTGAACACGGCGGTGATCCAAAGAGTATTAGTTTTTGCTCACAAATAGGTCTTAATTATGTTTCATGTTCTCCATATAGAGTTCCAATAGCAAGATTGGCTGCAGCTCAAGCTGAAATAAACAAATAGAATCAATTATTAACTTTTTTTTCTTAAAATTGAAATTGAACTTGTAGACTCTAAAAAAATTATAATTATTTTTTTATTTTTAGAAATTACCATATCTCTTACTCTTTCATTTAATAAAAAATAATCATGATCAATAACTTTATCTCTTTTTTTATTAAGTTTTATATAGTGAAGTCCTAAATCTTGATCAGCAATCTCATTCCCCATTGCACCAACTAAAAATTCTGTGTCTTCCTCATTCAAAGAAATTAATTGACTAATACCAATCGATGGATCAAAATATTTGATAGGTTCTTCAAAACCAAATTTTTTATGAGACTTATTTAATGGTGCCTCATTTAATATATTTCTCGAATAATTCTTTTTGTAATGGTTGCCATAAGATGAAATTGGCCAACCGAAATTTTTTACTTTTGAAAAAGGTCCATTATTAATATTAATTTCATCGCCACCCTTTGGTCCATGCTCAGTTGATAAAATAAAATCAAACTTCTTACTGTAATATAAACCTTGCGGGTTTCTATGCCCTAGCGAAACCACTTCAGATTTTTTATTTTTAATATTTATCTTTAAAATTTTTCCAAAGTCACTTTCAATATTTTGTGAAAGAGGTCGATTTCTGAAGTCTCCAGTTGTAAATAATAGATTTGCATTATCTAAATTGACGATTCTTCCACCCGCACCTTGATGTGCCCAAAATCCATGGTTGTTATTTTCATTTACACAATTTGAAGTTTGATAAAATAATTCAAAGTTTAAAAATATTTCATTTAATTCTGCTAAAATAATTTTAAGGTCATAACAATTATCTTTTCTTTTACCTATATAAGAAACGTATAATTTTTTATTATTTATATGTATATCTTTAATTCCATAATGTTCGTGAAAATAAAATCTTTCATAATTTATTAACGAATTGATGTTAGAATTTATTTTTTTAAATTTTTCTAAATTATTAAGATTTGTATATGCGAAAATTCCATCATAAGTAGCAATTAATAAATTTTTATCATTATCATAAAAATCTATAAACCCTGTACCAATAGCTCCTTGGTTTCCAGTAAATAAAATATCATCAGTTGAATATTTTGAATAAGAGTAGTTATTTAAACCATTAAGTTTTTTATCTTTAAAAACGCTTATAAAGTTTATTTCTTCTTTATTAATTATATCATTTAAATTTTTTCCATTTTCAAATAATTTTTTTTGAATTTTAACCAGCTGATTATTTCTGGTTTTTAGTTGTTGTAATATATTTGAAATTTCATTTTTTTTGGATGCTGAACTTTGTTTATTAATTTGATGGCCAAAAATTAACAAAATTGTTAAAAAAATTATTATTGATATATAAATAAAATTCGATTTGATTTTCATCTAAACTTTCCTACACCTTTAATCAAAATTTTACTAAATAAATTTTTCAAATTTTAAGCGACAAAAAATACTTTATAGGGGGCGTTCTGTTGCCAGGTGCCCCAAACCCCGTTTACTCAATTAATAAAAATTAATTAAGCAGCAATTGCGTAACTTTCGTTAGCATTTATAAATTAGCCCTTTACGGAGGAACAATTCCGAACGAAAGAATAGCCTTTAGTCACCCGTCGAATCTAGTTCACCCCCATAAGTTGTAATTGGTGGAGGTGGTGGGTACTGCCCCCACGTCCGCAATGGTTATTACGAAATTCGTTTATCGTCATAGTTGGAAAACCAACTTTATTAATATAAAAGGAATCGCAAGAGATTCAATAACATTCATGAAATTAACCAAAGAACAATCTGCAGAAATTAAGAATCAGCAGTCTCAAAATAATAAAACAAAAAGAGTAGTTGTATTAGAGTTGGAAAATATTCTTTATGAGGCAATACCAGCATTAGATCATGGGTTTGTGAGGGTAGTTGATTATATGGGTGATGATACATCTATTGTTCAAGCCGCAAGAGTTTCTTATGGAAAAGGAACTAAACAGGTATCAACTGACGCTGGATTGATAAAATATTTGATGCGTCATTGGCATAGTACACCATTTGAAATGTGTGAAATTAAATATCACATCAAATTACCAATTTTCATCGCACGACAATGGATAAGACATAGAACAGCTAATGTTAATGAATATTCTGCAAGATACTCCATTTTGGATAAAGAATTTTATTTACCAACCTCTGAAAATTTAGCAGCTCAAGCAACAAGTAATAGACAAGGAAGGGGAGATGTTCTTGAAGGAACTCAAGCAAAAGAGGTTTTAGATCTTTTAAAAAATGATGCAGAAAGAACATATTCTAATTATGAAACCATGCTTAATGAAAGATACGATGGATCGACTATTGACAACAATAAAAAAGGTTTGGCCAGAGAACTTGCCAGAATGAATTTAACGTTAAACACTTATACGCAGTGGTATTGGAAAACAGATCTTTTAAATTTAATGAATTTTTTAAGGCTACGAGCTGATCATCATGCTCAATATGAAATTAGAGTTTATGCGGAAATCATGTTGGACACATTAAAAAGATGGGTACCTACAACCTATGAAGCTTTTATGGATTATAGAGTGGGTGGTACAGAAGTTTCTGCTAAAGGAAATGTTGTTATTCAAAAATTAATTAAAGGCGAAGATGTCTCTTTAGAAAGTTCTGGTTTGTCAAAAAGAGAATGGAATGAGTTAATGGAAGCTTTTAATCTCAAAGATAAATTGATTTGATTTTTTTAGCGAAATTAATATAAATTTTTGAAATTTCATTATTTGGATCTTCCTCAACTATTGGTTTTCCATTATCACTTGTCTTTCCTACTTCAGGGTTAATGGGTATTTCTCCCAAAAATTCTTTATTGAATTCTTCTGAGGTTTTGCGAACTCCACCTTCACCGAAAATTTTATATTTTTTATTATCATCCCCAATGAAGTAACTCATATTGTCTACGAGTCCTAAAATTTTTACCCCTAATTTATCAAACATTTTAATTCCTCTTTTTACATCTAACAAAGCAACCTCTTGAGGTGTTGAAACTATGATTGCTCCGTCCATTTTTATCTCTTGTGAGAAAGTCAATTGTGTATCTCCTGTACCGGGAGGCATATCTATGATTATAAAGTCTAAATCTCTCCAATTTACTTTTTGGGTAAAAGTTCTAATGGCACTAGTTACCATTGGACCTCTCCAAATCATTGGAGTTTGCTGATCAGTAAGAAACCCAATAGACATACACTGAATATCATATTTAATTATAGGATCTAGTTTTTGACCATCACTTTTTGGTTTTTCATTTATTCCAAACATTTTTGGAATTGAAGGTCCATATATATCTGCATCTAGCAAACCAACTTTACAGCCTATATGTTTTAATGCTATTGCAAGATTAGTTGCAAAAGTTGATTTTCCAACACCTCCTTTCGCGCTTGAAATAGCGATAGTGAATTTTGCTCCAATAATTGGATTTTTTGTGTATACTTTTCTCCCACTATCATTACTGGTTGCGGCACTTAGTTTTGGCTTTTTATCTGGCATTGTCTGATCTTAGCTTGTTTTTGTGAAATTAGACACTATATAGATAATCTATGTCAGATGATTTTCAACAAAGAGGTGGTAGCCCTTGGGGATCACCCCCAGGTGGAGGTGGTAGTGGTAACGGTTCTGGAAGAGGTCCTAGACCACCTGATGTTGATAAAATTATAAAAGATTTTCAAGAAAAAATTAAAAAATTTTTACCAGGCGGAAGTTCATCTGGAGGAAAACAAGCAATTTTAGTTTTAATCATTTTAGGTTTTGTTTGGTTAGCAAGCGGTCTTTATAGAGTGCTTCCTGACGAGCAAGGTGTCGTTTTAAGATTCGGAAAATTTGTAAAAACAACGCAACCAGGTTTAAATTATCATATTCCTTTCCCAGTAGAGACTGTTTTAACTCCCAAAGTAACCAAAGTTAATAGAATTGATATTGGTTTTAGATCAGAGAGAGATAGTGGTTTTTCTTCAGCAGCAGGAGGTGTAGCAGATGTTCCTCAAGAAAGCTTAATGCTTACTGGTGATGAAAATATAGTTAACATAGATTTTTCTGTTTTTTGGGTAATTAAAGATGCAGGAAATTTTTTATTTAAAATTCAAGATCCAGAAGGAACAGTTAAAGCTGCAGCTGAAACAGCGATGAGAGAAGTAATTGCTAGATCTGATATTCAGCCAATTTTGACTGAAGGAAGATCGTTAATTGAAACAGATACTCAAGAAATAATTCAAAAGATTTTAGATGAATACACATCAGGAATTCAAATTACACAAGTTCAAACGCAAAAAGCTGACCCACCTGATCAAGTGATTGATGCGTTTCGTGACGTGCAGGCCGCTAGAGCTGACATGGAAAGATCAAAAAATGAAGCTGAAGCGTACGCCAATGATGTAATCCCGAGAGCCCGAGGGGAAGCAGCAAAGATTTTACAAGCTGCAGAGGCTTATAAAAAAGAAGTTGTAGCTAAAGCGGAGGGTGAAGCAAGCAGGTTCCTAGCTATTTACAATGAATACAAAAAAGCAAAATCTGTAACTCAAGAAAGAATGTACTTAGAGACAATGGAAAAGGTTTTGGCTGATATTGATAAAGTGATAATTGAGAAGAATGCTGGCTCAGGTGTTGTTCCATACTTACCATTACCAGAATTAAAAAAGAAAGTGACTAACTAGAATGAAAGCAGGAAAAATTATAGCAGGATTAGCCGTTTTAATTGCAGTAACATTATTTTTTTCAATATTTATTGTTAAAGAAGTTAATCAGGCAATTGTACTTCAATTTGGTGATCCAAAAAGAATAATTTTAAAACCCGGATTAAATTTTAAACTACCATTTATTCAAAATGTAGTATTTTTAGATAAACGAATTTTAAATTTGGATACACCACCTGAAGAGGTGATTGCATCAGATCAAAAAAGATTAATTGTTGACGCTTTTGCAAGATTTCAAATAATCGATCCTCTTAAATTTTATATCTCAGTTGGAAATGAAAGAGTTGCAAGATCTAGATTAGCAACAATTATTAATTCAAGAATAAGGAACGTATTAGGTCAACAAGAACTTCAAACACTTTTATCAGAGGATAGAACAAAACAAATGGCTTTGATTCAAGAAGGTGTAAACAACGAAGCGCAAAATTTTGGTATAGAAATTGTAGATGTTAGAATTAAACGTGCCGATCTGCCTCAAGCAAATAGTGACGCAATCTTTAGAAGAATGCAAACAGAGAGGGAGAGAGAAGCAAAAGAGTTTAGAGCAAAAGGTGCTGAAATGGCGGTCACGATAACATCGACCGCTGATAAAGAAGTGACAGTTATCCTAGCAGATGCACAAAAAAAGTCTGAGATCATGAAAGGTGAAGGCGATGGAAAAAGAAATAATATTTTTGCTAACGCTTTTGGTCAAGATCCAGAATTCTTTGCTTTTTACAGAGCCATGCAGGCTTATGAAAAAGCTTTAATCGGTGGAGAGACTTCCTTAATATTATCTCCTGATAGCGAATTCTTTAAATTTTTTGGAAATATAAAACCAAATTCACAATAAACTATTCATGAAAGAATTGATCATTGCTTTTGGTCTGTTCTTATTTATTGAGGGAATTTTATATGCCATATTTCCATCAAAAATGAAAAGTATGTTAAAAAAATTAGAGCTTATAAAAGACAGTCAACTTAGATCAGGTGGATTAATTTTTGCTGTATTAGGTTTTATAATTATTTATTATATGAAAAACTAAAATGAGAAGAATAAATACATTATTTATAGCGATTATTTTGATTATAAGTCCTCAATTAAAATCGTTCGCTCAAAATCATCCTAGTTCTTTTGCTGATTTAGCTGAAAAGTTGATGCCATCTGTAGTTAATATTTCAACGACTACAATGGTGAAAACACAAACAAATCCTTTCCCTTTTCAATTTCCCCCAGGGTCACCATTTGAGGACATGTTTAAAGAATTTGGAACACCTCAAGAAAGACCATCAGCAGCTTTAGGTTCAGGATTTATTATAGATGAAAAAGGTATTGTTGTTACAAACAATCATGTCATTCAAGATGCCGATGATATTATCATAAGAGTAGGTGAAAAAGAGATTAAAGCTAAAGTTCTAGGCGCTGATCCATTGTCTGATATCGCAGTTCTTCAACTTGAGACAAATGAAAAGTTCAAACCTGTTAAATTTGGCGACTCTGATAAAGCAAGAATTGGTGATTGGGTAATAGCAATTGGAAATCCTTTTGGTCTTGGGGGTACTGTAACTTCAGGAATTATCTCAGCAAGAAATAGATCGATAGGTTTAACTAGATACGAAGATTATATTCAGACTGATGCATCAATCAATCAAGGAAACTCTGGCGGACCTTTGTTTGATATGAATGGAAATGTGATAGGAATAAATACTGCAATACTTGGAAGAAACGGATCAATTGGAATTGGTTTTTCAATACCTTCGAATAGTGCAAAAATAGTCATTGATCAGTTAATAGAGTTTGGGGAAACAAAAAGAGGTTGGTTAGGTGTAAGAATTCAAGATGTTACAAAAGAAATTGCTGAAGTTGAACAATTAGATAAACCGCGTGGAGCTTTGGTTGCGAGTGTTGCAGAAAATAGTCCATCTGCTAAAGCAGGAGTAAAAGCGGGTGATATTATTTTAGAATTTAATGGAGAAAAAATAAATCAGATGAAGGAACTTCCTATGATTGTCGCAAGAACTGCGGTTGGGAAAAAAGTAAAAGTAAAAATTTGGAGAGATAAAAAAGAAATTGTTAAAATTATTACACTTGGAAGATTAGAAACTTCAGAAGATTTTAAAGTTTCAGAAAAAGCAGAAAGTCCTAAAGAAACAGAAATTAAAGACCTGAAAATAAAAGTGAGGCAGATTAATAAAGAAGATATTAAATCAAGAAATTTACCTAATCAAACATCTGGATTAGTTGTTACCATGATAGCAAATGATAGTCCTTTATTTAGTTCTGTTGAAGTAAATAGTGTAATTTTAGAAGCTCAAAAGAAAAAAATGAGAAATGTAAATGATTTAAACCAAGTAGTTAAACAAGTCTTAAATAGTAATCAAAAAACTATTTTATTAGTTATTTACAATAGCCAAAATCAAAGACGATATATCGGCGTTAAATTAGATTAATTAATGGATTTGAAATCCAAAATTATTTTAATTTATGGTCCTACAGCTTCTGGAAAATCTAATTTTGCAATCAAACTTGCGAAAAAAATAAATGGAGAAATTGTTAATGCTGATAGCATGCAGGTATATAAAGAATTAAAAATTTTATCTGCTAGACCACTACCAAAAAATTATAAGAATATTAAGCATCATTTGTATGGTTTTCAAAATGTAAAAAAAAATTTTTCTTCAGGAAATTGGTTAAAATTAGTTAATAAAAAAATTCTTGAAATAAGAAAAAGAAAAAAGATACCTATTCTTGTTGGTGGCACTGGATTATACTTTAAAGCCATAACTGAAGGTTTAGTAAATATTCCTAATATTCCTATTCGAATAAGATCAAAAATAAGATTTTTACATAAAAAGCTTGGAGTAAAAAAGTTTTTTTCGAAATTAGTAAAATTAGACCCTGTATCAAAAAACTTTGTTAAACCTACAGACACGCAAAGAGTTATTCGAGCCTACGAAGTCAAATTATTTACTAAAAGATCAATTTATGATTGGTTCAAAAGTACAAGATCAAATTATGAAAATGATAATTTTTTTAAAATTTATATTGATTTTCCAAGAACTGAGTTAATAAAAAGAATAAGTGATCGAACAGCAGATATGATTAAAAAAGGAGCAATTTCAGAAGTAAAAAAATTTATAAGATTAAAAGTTCCAAGAACCAAAACTGCTTCTAAAGCAATTGGAATTGCAGAAATAAGGGATTATCTTAACAAAAAGATTGAGATATCAGAGGTAATTGAGAAAATATCAATAAAGACTAGGCAATATGCAAAGAGACAATCTACTTGGGGCAGAGGTAATATGATGGATTGGAACAAAATAAAGTCAGAGGACCTAAATAAATTTTTAAAAAAAATTTAGATATCACGTAGTAATTCTTGACCAATAAGCACAACTTCAGCTAGATTGCATGAATGTCTAAATTATATACAGGTGCTGAAATTGTATTTAAATGTCTTGAGGACCAAGATGTTGAATTTATTTTTGGTTATCCGGGTGGTGCAGTATTACCAATTTATGATGAATTAAAAAATCATAATACTATCAAACATATTTTAGTAAGACATGAGCAGGGCGCAGGACATGCTGCGGAGGGATATGCAAGATCATCTGGTAAGCCAGGTGTTGTACTTGTTACTTCTGGACCTGGAGCAACTAATGTTGTTACAGCATTAACAGATGCTTACATGGACTCTGTCCCACTAGTTTGTATATCAGGACAAGTGCCAACACATTTAATAGGAACAGATGCTTTTCAGGAATGTGATACAACAGGAATTACAAGACCATGTACAAAACATAATTGGTTAGTTAAAGATATTAAAGAATTATCAAAAACTCTTCATGAGGCCTTTAGAGTTGCAACAACAGGAAGACCTGGACCAGTTTTAGTAGATATACCAAAAGATATTCAGTTTGCCAAAACAGGTTATTCAAAACCTAAAGTTGAAAAAAAACTTAATGGAAAATCATTAAATCATTTTTCACAAAAAGATATTAATACTTTGATTGATTTAATGAATAAATCAAAAAAACCTATCATTTATTCTGGTGGTGGAGTTATTAACTCAGGACCAGAGGCGAGCAATGTTTTGAGAGAACTTGTTGAACTCACTGGTTTTCCAATCACTTCTACGTTGCAAGGTTTAGGAGCGTATCCAGGAGATGACAATCAATTTCTAGGCATGCTTGGTATGCATGGAACTTACGAAGCTAATAATGCAATGCATGATTGTGACTTATTAATAAACATTGGTGCTAGATTTGATGATAGAATAACCGGTAAAATCGACGAGTTTTCTCCAAAATCAAAAAAGGTTCATATTGATATTGATCCATCGTCAATAAATAAGATCATTAAAGTTGATTTAGCATTAGTTGGTGATGTTAAAGAAGTTTTAAAAGGTGTCACTAAAACATTAAAAAAGAAAAATTTAGATTTGAGAAGATCAAATAAACAAAAAATTGCTAAATGGTGGGAACAAATACAAAAATGGCGAACAAAAAATTCACTTCATTTTAAAAATAGTGATGAAACTATAAAACCTCAACATGCAGTTCAGAGATTGTACGAGCTTACAAAACATAAAGATACTTATGTCACGACGGAGGTGGGTCAACATCAAATGTGGGCAGCTCAACATTACAAATTTAATAAACCAAATCGTTGGATGACTTCCGGTGGTCTTGGAACAATGGGATATGGATTACCTGCCGCTGTAGGTGTCCAAATAGCTCATCCAACAAAATTAGTAATTGATATTGCGGGTGAAGCTTCAGTTTTAATGACAATGCAAGAGATGTCTACAGCAGTTCAATATAATCTACCTATTAAAATTTTTATTTTAAATAATCAATACATGGGAATGGTGAGACAATGGCAAGAATTGTTACATGAGAAAAATTATTCTGAAAGTTATACAGAGGCTTTACCTGATTTTATAAAAATGGCAGAGGCTTATGGTTGTAAGGGTATAATGGCTGAAAAACCAGATGAATTGGATGAAAAGATTAGAGAAATGGTTGAGTTTGATGGACCTGTTATTTTTGATTGTCGAGTAGATCCAAATGAAAATTGTTTTCCAATGATCCCTTCAGGAAAACCTCATAACCAAATGATATTAGGACCAAGTGAAAAAGAGGAAAATAAAATTACTGGTAAAGGTAAAGCTTTAGTTTAAGTATGGCGAATCCAAAATCTGCATATAGTGTTTCTTCAAAAAAAGAAAAATCAGATACACACATCATTGTTGTTTGGGTGGATAATGAATCTGGTGTTTTAGCAAGGGTTGTAGGATTATTTTCTGGCCGAGGTTATAATATCGAGTCACTTGCAGTTGCTGAAGTGGATGCAAAAAAAAGTATATCAAGAATTACAATAGTCACGACTGGGACACCTCAAGTAATTGATCAGATTAAATTGCAATTAAAAAAACTTGTTCCAGTCCATAAAGTGGCAGATTTTAAAAGGAATGATAAGGGCGTAATATTTAAGGAAATGGCATTATTTAAAGTTGTTGGGAGCTCTGTAAAAATCAAAAAAGCTATTAATGCTTGTAAAAAGTATGATGCTGTAATATTGGATAAAACGAAAAAATCAAATGTTATTCAAATTACTGCATTAAGAAGAGAAATAGACAAGATGGCAAAAAATTTAAGAAAATTTGGTTTAGTAAGTGTTTCCAGAACTGGAGCTGTTGCTATGACAAGGGGTGATAAAGTTTTTAATTAATTATTGAGGAGAAAATTATGAAAATGTTTTATGAAAAAGATACAGATGTAAATTTAATCAAAGATAAAAAAATCGCAATATTTGGTTATGGTAGTCAAGGACATGCACACGCTTTAAATTTAAAAGATAGCGGTGTTAAAGAAGTTGTAGTTGCATTGAGAGAGGGTTCTTCAAGCATACCTAAAGCAGAGTCAAAAGGATTGAAAGTTATGAATTTATCTGATGCCGCTGGGTGGGCAGATGTTGTAATGATTTTAACACCGGATGAATTACAAGCCTCAATTTATAAAAATCACATAGAGCAAAGAGTTAAAAAGGGAAAGTCAATTGCCTTTGCTCACGGATTAAATGTTCATTATGATCTAATTAAAGCTAGAAAAGATTTAGATGTATTTATGGTTGCTCCAAAAGGACCAGGTCATTTGGTAAGAAGTGAGTATGAAAAAGGTGGGGGAGTGCCATGTTTATTTGCAGTTCATCAAAACGGCTCTGGTAAAGCAAGAGACTTAGCGATGTCATACGCCTCAGCAGTTGGTGGTGGTAGATCAGGGATTATTGAAACAACATTTAAAGACGAAGTTGAAACAGATTTATTTGGGGAACAGACAGTTCTTTGTGGCGGTTTAGTTGAATTAATAAAAAATGGTTATGAGACTTTGGTTGAAGCTGGATATGAACCTGAGATGGCATATTTTGAAACTGTTCATGAAGTAAAACTTATTGTTGATCTTATTTATGAAGGTGGAATTGCTAATATGAATTATTCTATTTCAAACACTGCAGAATATGGAGAATATCAATCTGGACCTAGAGTAATTAATAAAGAGGAAACTAAAAAAAGAATGAAAGAAGTTTTGGCTGATATTCAATCTGGTAAATTTACAAAAGAATGGATGGATGAATGTAAAAGTGGCCAAAAAAACTTTCTTGCTACAAGGGCAAAATTAGCCGAACATCCAGTTGAAAAAGTTGGGGCTAATTTGAGAGCTATGATGCCATGGATTGGTAAGAAGAAATTAGTTGATAGTGATAAGAAGTAAAATTTAGTTCCAAATTGGGATAAATTAAGTATTTTATTTTTGCAATCTAAACGAGAGGTTGTATATTTCAAAAACAAAAATATTTGATATGGCTGATAAAGAAAAAGTATTCATTTTCGATACTACGATGAGAGATGGTGAGCAATCACCTGGAGCTTCAATGAGTGTTGAGGAAAAAATTCAAATCTCAAGAGTTTTTGATGAAATGGGTATTGATATCATAGAAGCAGGTTTTCCAATATCATCACCTGGTGATTTTGAGGCTGTCAGTGCTATAAGCAAAAGTGTTAAAAATTCCATCCCTTGCGGTTTGGCAAGAGCAACTAAAAAAGATATTGATGCTTGTCACGAGTCTTTAAAATTTGCGAAAAGATTTAGAATACACACTTTTATTTCAACAAGCCCTGTTCATATGAAGCATAAATTAAATATGACTAACGAACAAGTTTTGGGGGCTATAAAAGAGAGTGTTACTTATGCAAAAAAATTTACAGATGATGTTGAATGGTCTTGTGAAGATGGCACAAGAACAGACTTGGATTTTATGTACAAGACAATCGAGCTTGCAATTAAATGTGGTGCTACGACTATAAATATTCCAGATACAGTTGGATATTCAATACCAGAAGAATTTGCAAAAACTATTAAACTTATAAAAAATAATGTACCAAATATTGATAAAGCAATTATATCAGCCCATTGTCATAATGATTTAGGTTTAGCAGTTGCAAATGCATTGTCAGGATTGTCAGCTGGAGTAAGACAAGTTGAATGTACAATTAATGGAATAGGTGAGAGAGCAGGTAATGCTGCTTTAGAAGAAATAGTTATGGCAATTAAAACACGAGATGATTTATTACCCTATGAGACAGGTATAAAAACAGAATTAATTAGTAAAGCTTCAAAAATTGTATCAAATGCGACTGGATTTCCAGTTCAATTTAATAAAGCGATTGTTGGAAAAAATGCATTTGCCCACGAGTCTGGAATTCATCAAGATGGAATGCTTAAAAATAGAGAAACATATGAAATCATGACACCCGAAAGTGTTGGAGTAAAAAAAACATCATTAGTTATGGGAAAGCATTCTGGAAGACATGCATTTAAAGATAAATTAAGTGATTTAGGCTACGCTGATGTTACAGATGATGTTGTTCAAGCGGCATTTGGAAAGTTTAAAATTTTAGCAGATAAAAAAAAGCATATTTATGATGAAGATATAGTCGCTCTTGTTGATGATAGCTTGATTATCGATAATAAAATTAATGCAATAAATCTAAAATCTTTAAAAGTTTTTGCTGGTACCGGTGAACCACAAAGAGCTGAAATGACATTAGATGTTTTTGGCGACATGAAACATACGACTCAAACAGGTGATGGTCCTGTTGATGCAATATTTAAATGTATTAAGGAGCTTTATCCACATGATGTCAAGTTGTCTTTATATCAAGTTCACGCAGTAACTGAAGGAACAGATGCACAGGCTACAGTCAGTGTTAAAATTGAGGAGAACGACAGAACTACTGTTGGACAATCAGCTGATACAGATACTTTAGTAGCATCAGCTAATGCTTACCTTAATGCATTAAATAAAATGTTAATTAAAAGAGAAAAGAAATCTCTTTATAAAAATATAGAACCTAAAAAAGTAAAAGGAGTGTTTTAATGGGTATATTTGACAGAATGAAGAAAATCTGGAGTCAGGATATGGCAATTGACTTAGGAACAGCAAATACTTTAGTAGTTGTGAAAGGACAAGGGGTTGTTTTAAATGAACCTTCAGTTGTTGCAATTGTTGATCAATCAGGGAAAAAACAAGTTTTAGCTGTAGGGGATGAAGCTAAAACGATGCTAGGAAGAACTCCCGGAAACATACAAGCTATAAGACCTTTAAGAGATGGTGTAATTGCCGATTTTATCGTTACTGAGGAAATGATAAAACACTTCATTAAAAAAGTTCACAAAGGAAGTACTTTTGCAAATCCAAGAATTTTAATTTGTGTTCCAACAGGCTCAACTCCTGTTGAGAGAAAAGCTATTCAAGATAGTGCTTTAGCAGCAGGGGCGAGAAGAGTTCAATTGATTGAGGAGCCAATTGCAGCTGCCATTGGTGCTAATCTTCCTATATCTGAAGCAACTGGTTCAATGGTAGTTGATATTGGTGGTGGTACAACTGAAATCGCGGTTATGTCCTTGGGAGGTTTAGTTTATTCTAAATCTCTAAGAGTAGCAGGAGATGCAATGGATGGTGCAATGGTCAACTATATGAGAAAAGAATATAATTTGATGATAGGTGATAGTACTGCAGAAAAAATTAAAAAAGAAATAGGTACTGCTATTCCTACAAATAATAATACTTATGCAGTTAAAGGACGAGATCTAAGATCTGGAACTCCGAAAGAAGTTAATATTACAGAGGAAGATACAGCAGAAGCATTGAATATTATTTTAAAAGAGATGGTGAATGGAATTAAGGATGCATTAGAAAGCACTCCTCCAGAATTATCTGCCGACTTAGTTGATATGGGACTTACTTTGACTGGTGGTGGAGCTTTATTAAAAAATATAGACAGAAGGTTTTCTAAGGAAACAGGTTTGCCAGTTCATATTGCTGATGATCCATTATCTTGTGTAGCAGTTGGTACTGGGAAAGCTCTTGATCAAGAACAAACATTCTCGACTATGTTGACTGAATATTAAGAGTAATGGCCTCTAGCAGAGATGATTTTATAATAGCAATTCGTTCTGCTTTTTTAAAAAAAAGCACTCAGCAAAAATTTTCTCTTCTTACTTTAGTATTTATTTCTATATTTATTATCTTTTTATCAAGCCTTGACTTTAAGGTAGTAAGATATCTGAAAGCTGGATTAAGTGAGGTGGTTTATCGATCATCTTTTATTGTCTCTATACCAGAAAACTTTGTCAGGAATTCATTTATTAATATTTTTGAATACACAACATTTTTTAATAGATATCAAAATAATAAAAATGAATTGGATAAACTTAAATCTAATTTTGTATCTAACGAAATTATTCAGTATGAAAATCAAGAGTTGAAAGTGTTAATTGATGATTATATTTCAAGTTCAAATAAAATTTTAGCAAAAATAATTGTGGATCATGATAGCCCTTTTTTAAAGAGCATAATTATAAATAAAGGAAGTAAAGACGATATAAAAATTGGTACAAATATTTATGATCAATCTTATTTAGTTGGTCGGGTAATTGAGGTGAACTATAAAACATCAAGAGTATTATTGTTATCAGATTTGAATTCTAATGTTCCAGTAACTATTGCTCCTCAAAATATCCAAGCAATTGTCACAGGGAGCGGAGACAATTTCGGACAAATTAAATATATTAAAGCGGGTTTATCAGAGGAGTTAGTTGATGAAAGTATAATTTATACTTCCGGTACTGGAGCAATATTTAAAAGCGGAGTGCCAATAGGCAAGTTAAGATCTGAAAAAATTGGTTCTTCAAATAGATACATTGTTGAATTCTATAGTGATTTCACACAATTAAAATATGTTTTTGCAGAAACAATTACTCAAATTGAAATTTCTCAAGTTGAACCAGAAACAGTTCCAATTGAAGATAAAAGTGAAGAACTTGAAGAGACAAAATTAAAAATTTTAGAAGATGAGCTTAAAATTATTGAGGAAACTAATTCAAAATTTATAGAAGAAAATGAAAATTTAATTAGTAAAATTAATGACTTAAACAATCAAATTTCAGTTTTAAATAATGAAATTTTTTCACAAAAGCAAAAAATCAATCAATTCAATATTGATACTCAAGAATTAGAATTTTTAAAGTTAAACTTAGAACATGGTCATAAATGTAGAAAATCTTTTTTTAATACCGATGGTTTTAATGTTGGAACTGAAGAGTACAAAACTTGTGTCTTAAATGGAGGTAGAACAGGTGGCTAATTTAAAAACAAAGGGAACATTTTCTAAATTATATACCTGGTTACCAATAATTTTCTTGTTTGTTTCAGTGCTAAATGAATTTGATTTTAATTACTTAAAACTTGAGTATTTTTCGTTCAATTTTCCGTTTATTTTAATCTTTTTTTTTACCTTAAAAGATTTCAAACATTTTGATTATCTTTTTGTATTTTTTGCAGGTTTACTAAACGATACTGTAATAGGTTTACCTTTAGGAATAAGTAGCCTGTCTTATACACTAATTTGTATTGCTACGGCATATATAAGAAATATCACAATTAGACCAAGTCCCATGAAAGATTGGTTCTACTTTTTATTTATTATAAGTTTGATTAACTCGTTAAATTACTCTGTTTTAACTTTATTTTTTTCTTATGATTTGGTTTTAACAAGTTACATAGTTAACACAACATGTACATTTTTACTTTATATTCTTTTCGTATCAATATTTAAGTATTACATGAAAGGTATTAATGATTAACTCCTCAAGTGACAATGTAAAGAAACTTAATTCTATCAATAGAAGAATGTTTATCACAGGTTCATTAAAATTTTTTGTAATGATAGGAATAGTCAGTAGATTATTTTTTTTACAAGTTAAAGAAAACAAAAAGTACTTAACGCTCTCTGATAAAAATAGAATTAGAGAATGGAAATTAGCTCCTGTTAGAGGAGAGTTTCATGATTATTTTGGTAATGTCATTGCAGGAAATTTTGAAGCTTATCAACTTCATGTAATACCGGAACAAGTTGAGGATTTTAGGTATGTTATTTATCGTTTGAGAGATTTACTAGAATTATCAGATACAGAATTTAAAAAAGTATTAAAAAAGAAAAATGAAATAAAGCCTTGGGAAACTTTAATTGTTTCTGATAATTTAAGTTGGCAAAAGTTTTCAAAGATTAATAATCATTTATATGATTTAAATGGTGTAAAACCAGTTATATCAATTTCAAGGAACTATCCTTTTAAAGAAAATTTTACACACTTAATTGGTTACGTAAGTCAAGCAAACCAAGATGATATTGAGTCAACACAAGCTATAAAGAAAAATTTTGTTCCTGGATTAAAAGTTGGGAAAATTGGCTTAGAAAAAACATTTGAAGAAAAATTAATAGGCACAAATGATATCGAGAGATACGAAGTGAATGCTTATGGTAGAAGAATTAGTCAATTAGAATTTCAAAAGGGTGAAAAGGGTAAAACATTAAGATTAACAATTGATACTGAAGTTCAAAAGTTGTCTAATGAATTGCTTAAGGATAAAGCGGGCTCTATTTGTGTAATGGATATTTATACAGGTGCAGTAATTGCAATGCATTCTTCCCCATCATTTGATCCTAACCTATTCGTGTTTGGTATTAGTCAAGATGATTGGCAATTAATTCGTAATAATCCAATGAAACCATTAGTGAATAAAACTTTACAAGGGAATTACTCACCGGGTTCGACGATTAAACCGATTGTTGCTTTATCTGCGTTAGAGAATGGAATTGTTAATACAAATTTTACAGTCAGGTGTACTGGTAAAACCGAAATGTATGGGCAAACTTACCATTGTTGGAAGAAAAAGGGTCATGGTTATGTAAGCTTAAGAAATGCAATGAAGCAATCATGCGATACTTATTTTTATGAAATTGCTCGTAAACTTGGTGTTGATAGATTAAGCGAAACTGCAAAAAAATTTGGTCTCGGAGAAAAAGTTTTTGGTGATTTATTTGATATTGAAAAAAAAGGATTAATTCCAAATACCCAATGGAAAAAAAATGCTCTTGGGAAAGGTTGGTTGTTAGGTGAGACAATCATTACAGGAATAGGCCAAGGCTACATTCAAACCACACCTATTCAATTGTGTTTAATGACCGCCCAAATTGCAAATGGTGGGTATAAAATTTATCCTCATCTTGTTGTAGATGACAAAGTTAAAGATCAGCCTATAGATAAATTTACGCCACTTTATAAAAATTCAAAAAATATTAAAATTATCCAAGATGCTATTTTTGGTTCAACCAATGAAGTAATGGGTACTTCTTATCGTTCAAGAATTGATAATCCAAAATATCAGTTTGCTGGTAAAACTGGTACAGCGCAGGTCAAAAAAATCACTGAGGAAGAAAGAGAATTGGATCTTAAAACATTCCAGATTCCATACGAGCAAAGAGACCATGCTTTATATGTAGCCTTTGGGCCATATAAAAATCCTAGATACGCATTAAGTGTCATTGTAGAACATGGCGGAAACGGAAGTACAACCGCAGCTCCCATGGCAACAAAATTATTTAAATTGATTATTGACCGACACAAGATCAGAGAATCATTGGGAAATAAAAAATATTTGGAGATATAGATGTATCAACATACAAGACTAACAACAAATAGACTTGGTTTTTTTCAAAAATTTAGAAACTTTGATTACATATTGTTAATTTGTATATTGTTACTTGGCTTTATCAGTTTAGCAACGATGTACTCAACAGATGGTGGTGAGGTTAAATTTCATACCAAAAGTCATTTTACAAAATTAGCAGTATTTACTTTAATGATGCTAGTAATGTCATTTATCAATATCAAGTATTGGTTCTCAATAGGTTACTTAGCTTACATAGCGATAGTAGGTTTATTAGTTGGGACTTATTTATTTGGAATTACATCATCAGGGTCTCAAAGATGGATTAATTTATATTTTATTAATTTACAGCCATCTGAATTAATGAAAATATTCATAATTGTTTGTTTGGCTAAATTTTTTCATAGAATGAAGTTAGAAAATGTTAATTCTATTTATACAATTTTAACTTCTTTAATAATAATACTTTTGCCAATGGGATTAGTCATTGTGCAACCAGACCTAGGAACGGCTGTCTTAATTGCTATCAGCGGAATTGCTGTATTATGGTTTGCAGGAATTAATTATAAGTATTTCATTTATACTATTTTGGGATTTGTAATATCCTTACCTTTTGTTATAGCTTTTTTAAAACCATATCAGAAATTAAGAGTGCTAACATTTTTAAATCCTGATAAAGATCCTCTAGGTGCTGGTTATCAAATTATCCAATCTAAAATAGCTGTCGGATCTGGTGGTATATTTGGTAAAGGTTTTTTAAAAGGGACTCAAAGTTATCTAGAATTTTTACCAGAAAAACATACTGATTTTATTTTCACACTTTTTTCAGAAGAATTTGGTTTTGTGGGCTCTGCAATACTTTTAGTAATTTATGCAGTTATTATCTATAGAATAGTTGCAATAGGAGCTAGTTCCAGAAGTTATTTTGCAAAGATTTTTTGTTATAGTTTTGGTGTAGCAATTTTTGTATTCATCACAATTAATATGAGCATGGTTTTAGGTTTACTACCTATAGTAGGCTCTCCTTTACCAATTATGTCTTACGGTGGCTCCTCGATGCTAGCAACCATGATCGGTTTTGGAATAGTCATGAGTGCCAGAGTTCATAATCAACAATTGATTGCCTAAGTATAATTTGTCGCTTAACTTATTTGACAGATAGATTGTATATTTTTTTTTATGAGTAAAAATTTACATGTGGGGATTGTTGGCTCAGGAATTCAAGGAGTTTCAAACGCTTTATTTCTTCAAAAAAAAGGTTTTAAGGTAACCATATTTGATAGAGATAATCCTGGTAGTCCGGTAGCATCATATGGAAATGCAGGTCACTTCTCACCTTATGCCTCATTATCTTTAAATAGAACAGATGTTCTTGCTGATGTCCCGGCGATGTTATTAAGTTCAACAGGTCCATTAGCTCTAAAATGGAATTACGTTCCAAAAATGCTTCCTTGGTTTTTCAAGTTTATTTTAAATACAACAAAAAATAAAATGATGCATACAGCGAGAAATATGCATCAAATTTTAGATTTAGCCTTACCTGCATACGATGAACTCTTTGATGAAATTAATTTAGATGGTCTCGTCGAAAACAAAGGTATTCTCTACATTTGGAATGATAAAGACTTAAAAAGTAGAGAATTAGAAATTAAAGTCAGAGATGAACTTGGGGTAAAACAACAATTGGTCAATAAATCTGAAATTCACGATCTAGAACCTAACATAAAACCTTTTTATCATGCAGGAGTTTATTATCCATATGCAAGACATGCCCGAAACCCAAAAAAAATCTTACTTAAATTATTTGAATTATTTTTAAGAAAAGGTGGAAAGTTTGAAAAGAAAAATATTAATGATATTGAGTTTGATACAGAAAAACCAGTTTTTGTAACTGATGGTGAAAGATATACTTTTGATAAAATTGTAATTGCTTGTGGGGCTTTCTCAAAAAAATTAACAGATAATTTAGGTGAACGAATTCCTCTTGATACCGAAAGAGGTTACCATGTTCACTTCAAGGATTGTGATCATCTTTTAAGTAGACCCGTTATTTTTTCTAATAGAGGATTTGGTATTACTCCTATGGAACAGGGATTAAGAGTGGTTGGCACTGTTGAATTTGGTGGATTAGATAATCCACTTTCAAAATCTAGAATAAAAAATTTAATTAGTAATGCAAAGTATATGTTAGGCGATCTTCCAGAACATGAGGATGAATGGTTAGGTTTTAGACCGACGCTACCTGATTTTTTACCAGTGATGGGTCCTTCTAAGAATTATAAAAATGTATTTTATTGTTTTGGGCATCATCATTTAGGATGGACATTAGGTCCGATTTCTGGAAAGATTGTCTCCGGAATGATAGCTAAAGAAAATACAAATCTAAATTTAGATCCTTATAGCTCAATAAGATTTAGCTAATCAAATGCAAAATACCAAAGCATACATTATGCTTGTGTGTGCCACATTATTTTGGGCAGGAAACTTTACATTAGCAAAGTTTGCTTACTTAGAAAATATACCTCCAAATTCACTCGCATTTTTAAGGTGGTGCCTGGTATGGATAATATTACTTCCCTTCACCTATAAAGAGATATTAAAATTAAAAAATCAAATTAACAGAAATTTATCATTATTTCTTATTCTTGGTTCTACTAGTGTATGTATATTTACTTCTTTTACTTATAACGCTTTAAATTACACTCAAGTAATTAATGCATCACTTTTTAATACCGCAATACCTGTAACAATAATTTTAGTTTGTTTTTTATTAAAAATTGAAAAAACAAATATTTTTCAAATATCTGGATTAATTATTTCAGTTTTAGGAATTTTAGCTATTATTACTAAACTTGATCTAAATATTTTACTTACCTTAAATTTTAACAAAGGAGATTTATTTATGGTCGGAGCAATTATTGCTTGGGGAATATATTCTGCTTTTTTGAGAAAAAGAACCTTTAAAGTATCTTTACTTGCTCTTGTCCATATAATTTGCACATTTGGATTAATTTTTCTTTTGCCTCTATTTATTTTAGATATGACACAAGGCAAAATTATTGAGATGAGTAGTAATTTTTTTTATATTTTAGCTTATGTTGCAATATTTCCAAGCATTGGCTCTTACTATTGTTGGGCTGGCGCTGTTTCAATCATTGGGGCAAATCGAGCTGGAATATTTTTATCTTTAATTCCATTATTTAGCACTTTGATGGCGATATTCTTTTATAATGAACAATTCCAATTTTTTCACTTGATTGGAGCAATTTTAATTATATTAGGTTTATTTTTATCCAATAAGGAAATTAAAAATGCTTAAGGTTGCAATATTAGATGATTATCAAAATGTTTCTCAACAATTTGTAGATCTTGAAAAACTTGCAGG
>QCQE01000001.1 GCA_003212275.1 Pelagibacteraceae bacterium AG-447-N18 | reverse complement strand
AACACCTGGCTTTGCTAAAACATAATCTTTGATATCTATGTTGGCTGTTGGAAAACCAATCTTTTTTCCTAGTTGTCTACCTTTTTGAACTTTTCCATCAATTGACCATTTTCTATTTAAAAGTTTATTAACATTATTAAGTTTCCCGCTCTGCAAATATTTTCTTAATAATGAAGATGAAATAATTTTTTTTTTAATTGATAAAGGTTGTGGTTTAACAATTTTATAATTGCAGAATTTCTCGTGATTAATTAATTGTTTTACATTACCCTCTCTTTTATTTACAAATCTAAAATTATTACTTACGAAAATAAATTTAGGACTAAGTTTGTTACCTAAAGTTTCTTTAATAAATGAAATTGATTTTGTTTTTGAAAATTTTCGATCAAATTTCTTAATGATAACAAAATCAACATTGAGCTTACTTAAATTTTCAATTTTTTGATTTAAATTGGATAATCTAAAATTCTTTAAATTAGGGTTAAAAAACATTTTTGGCATTGGCTCAAAAGTCAAAACACCAATCTTTGAGGAATATTTTTTTTTATATTTTTTTGCTAATCTAAATAATTTTCGATGTCCAAGATGAAGTCCATCAAAATTACCAATTAAAATAATTGAGTTTTTATGATTTTTTTTAATATTAAAAATATTATATAATTTCATTTTTCACCATTTCAAATCTGATTGTATGTAGTTACAGATTGTTTCATAAGATTTCGCAGTTGCTTCAATACCTTTTTCCTTGATTTCATTTTTATGAATACCGTTTGAAATAATTAACGAGTCATAGTTTAAAAGATTTGCACCCTTTATATCAGTATTTAAATTATCACCGACTGAAAGAATCTTTTTACCTTTATTATTAATGGATAAATTATAAACCTCAGGATATGGTTTGCCAAAATACACTACCTTGCCACCCATTTTTTCAAAAACCATAGCAACCGATCCTGCACAAAGCTCTCTTTTATCACCTCTATCCACAATTAAGTCAGGATTAGTACAAACCATCTCTTTATCTAAATTTTTTTCAAATAAATCTTTATAATAATTTAAATCTTTATCAAATTTTTCAAATAACCCTGTACACAATATGTACTCTCCATAATCAATATTGTCTGACTTCATTTTTGCAAAGTCATTAAACAAATCAAAATCACGTGGTGGTCCAACATGAAAAAATTTTTTGGTGGAAAAATTTTTTTTAAGATAATTTAATGATGCTTGGCCAGATGTAAAAACATGATCTCTAATTTCTTTTTCCATGCCCATTTTTTCTAAAAACGATTTGACAACATCATTGGGTCTTGGAGCATTCGTAAGAAGAATGTATTCTTTGCCTTTTTTTGTTATTTCTTTTAAAACGTTGATTGCTTCTCGATGGAGGTTTATTCCATTATGAACAACACCCCATAAATCGATATAAAAAAGCTGATAATTATCAGCGATGGAGCAGAAACCATCTTTGTCTAAATTTTTAGTCATCAAAATAATCTATAACCCAAAAAATCCACAATTTCCTACCTTTTTTAATAAACTAAATATCAAGTATATCTTGAAATAGTATTACCAATCTCTATATGAACTCCATATTTATATAGGAGAATATATGAAATTTAGACCGTTACATGACAGAGTTTTAATAGAAGTTTTAGATAGCAGCGAAAAGACTGCTGGAGGAATAATCATACCAGATACTGCACAAGAGAAGCCTCAAGAAGGAAAAGTTGTTGCTGTTGGTGGTGGTGTAAAAACTGAAGATGGAAAAAAAATTCCAATGGATGTTAAAGTTGGAGACAAAGTTTTATTTGGCAAATGGTCAGGAACTGAAGTCAAAATTGATGGTAAAGAATACAGCATAATGAAAGAGTCAGACATTATGGGTATTTCAAGTAAATAATATAAGTTAAAGGAGAAAGTATAATGGCAAAAGTTGTTAAATTTGACGCTGAAGCAAGATCAGCAATGATAAGAGGGGTGAATATCTTAGCTGATACTGTTAAGGTAACGTTAGGTCCTAAGGGCAGAAACGTTGTGATGGACAAATCTTATGGTGCTCCAAGAATTACCAAAGATGGTGTTTCGGTTGCAAAAGAAATTGACCTTGAAGATAAATTCGAAAATATGGGTGCTCAAATGGTTAAGGAAGTTGCAAGCAAGACAAATGATGAAGCTGGTGACGGAACTACAACTGCAACTATTTTAGCTCAAGCGATCGTTAAAGAAGGTGTAAAATATGTTACAGCCGGAATGAACCCAATGGATGTAAAAAGAGGTATTGATGCAGCAGTAGATGTTGTAAAACAAAACTTAGTTTCTTCTGCCAAAAAAGTAAAAGATAGTGATGAAATTGCTCAAGTAGGAACTATTTCTGCAAATGGCGATAAAGAAATAGGAAGTATGATTTCAAAAGCAATGCAAAAAGTTGGTAATGAAGGTGTTATTACAGTTGAAGAAAATAAAGGAATTGAAACGGAACTTGATGTCGTTGAAGGTATGCAGTTTGATAGAGGGTATTTATCACCATACTTTATTACGAATAGTGATAAAATGACGACAGAGTTAGACAATCCTTTTATTCTTTTACATGAAAAGAAATTAACAAATCTACAACCAATGGTTCCTCTTTTAGAGGCGGTGGTACAAGCTGGTAGACCATTAATGATTATATCTGAAGATGTTGAAGGTGAAGCTTTAGCAACGTTAGTTGTAAACAAGTTAAGAGGTGGTTTAAAAGTTGTAGCTGTAAAAGCTCCAGGATTTGGTGATAGAAGAAAAGCTATGCTTGAGGATATTGCAATTTTAACTGGTGGCAGTGTAATTTCTGAGGATTTAGGAATTAAACTTGAAAACGTAAAATTAGATGATCTTGGATCATGTAAAAAAGTTAAAGTTGATAAAGACAATAGCACTATCGTAAATGGTAGTGGTAAAAAATCTGATATCGAAGCTAGATGTTCTTCAATCAAACAACAAATTGATGAAACAACATCTGATTACGATAAAGAAAAACTTCAAGAAAGATTAGCTAAACTAGCTGGTGGTGTTGCTGTAATTAAAGTTGGTGGCGCTACAGAAGTTGAGGTTAAAGAGAGAAAAGATAGAGTTGAAGATGCACTTAATGCAACAAGAGCTGCAGTTGAAGAAGGTATTGTAACTGGTGGTGGATGTGCTTTGTTATATGCTGCTCAAGAGCTTGAAAAAGTAAAAGCCAAAGGCGAGGATCAAAAAGCTGGTGTTGATTTAGTTAGAAGAGCATTAGAAGCTCCTATAAGACAAATTACCAAAAATGCTGGAGTAGATGGTTCAGTTGTAGTTGGTAAATTGTTAGAACAGAATAAAAAAACTCACGGCTATGATGCACAAAATGAAGAATATTGTGACATGTTTGCTAAAGGTATTATTGATCCAGTCAAAGTTGTTAGAACTGCACTTCAAGATGCAGCATCAATTTCTGGATTATTAGTCACAACGGAAGCAATGATAGCTGACAAGCCAGAAGAAAAAGATGCAGCTCCTGCTGGAATGCCTGGTGGAATGGGCGGTATGGGCGGTATGGGAGGAATGGGTGGTATGGGAATGTAATACGTTTCCATTTAGAGGACACTCCAAATACATACGCTAAACAAAATTAGGACCCTCGGAACGAAAGTTTCGGGGGTTTTTTTTAAAAATTGTAGTAATAATTAACTTAATATGAATTTAAAAATAACATTCAAAAGACTAATTTTATTCGATTTATCATTATTAATTTTAATGTTTATTTCTGCTTCTTTTCAATCTGAAATAGTTATCGCTTTTAATGAAAGTATAAGTCAATCAAACAATATGAACGATATGCTTGGAATAATTTTTCTATTATTTTTTGTATTATACTTAGTAAATTTATATCTACTATATAAATTTAAGAATATTGGAAAACAAATGTATTTATTTCTATTCATTTTGGGATCAATACTTGTATTGTTAATGGGCATAGGTGCTTATGATCCAATCTTTTATTTGCTTGATGGAGTAGGTTGGGCAACTAGTGGAGCGATATTAGTTTTCTTATATTTTACTCCAATTAAAAAAGAGTTCGAAAAATAAAGCAATCATCTTTTAACTTGCTTTTAAATTAGAGGGTTTTCTCAATGAAGTTTTTAATGAATTTCTTAAATAAGTAAGTATTGGCGTATTAAGAATGTGAATGTAGGCGAATGTAATACACTTCCCTAACCAGAACACTCTAGATGTATACAATAAACAAAATTAGTACCCTCGGAAGAAAGTTTCGGGGGTTTTTTGTTTATTCGTTCATTTTTTTATAAATAAATGAATTATATTCATTTTCATAAATTGTAAAACTGTACTCAACATTATCATCTGGATACACATAACAAGAAAAAGCAAATATTTTTCTTGGTCCATAAAAACCAACATTATAAGTTTTAACTCCATCTGAAAAGATATCTTCGCTTTCGTGTTTATTAAATAAAGAAGTTATCCTATTTTTGCTTTTATATTCGGAAACTTTTTCACTTCTTTTTTTTAAACAAGAACCAACATCTGGCGAAATATCTGTTCCAGATAGTGAAACAATTTTTTTTGAATTGTTTTCATAGTATATTTGATAAAAAGCATAATCTCCTACAAAAATTTTATCTTCAGATGTCATTGCTATAAAAGAGTATTTTAAATCTTTACCAAAAAGTTTTTCACCACTGGGAGATGGGTCAGCGTTCGAAACGTAGTATTTAGAAAGTTGTTGAGAATTAAAATATTTTGATATTTTATCTCCAATTTTTATATCTATAAGAGAAATCTTTTCAGCAACCACGACGTTGAACCACATTAAAACCAGAAAAACATACAGAAATAATTTTTTCATAAACCCAAATTTAACCCTACTTTTCAATGAAGTCATCTTCTAAGTATAACCGCTCTAAGTAAAAACCAAACATTTCTTAGGTTTAAAATACTCGTTAAAGAACCTATTACATATGTAAAAGCACATACTCTTAAAATAGATCTACATGATGAATGGTATTCAACGGGTATTTTTTTTTCTAATATTGGCATTGCTCTTTTAAAACTAGCATCTAATTCAACATCTAAAGTAATTAAATGAGAGATCATTGTAATTAATATGGATGCAAAAATTATTAATACACAAACTCTTATAAAAGGTATAGCTCCAGTCGCTAAAATTGCAGGAATACCAGCATATAGCAGTAAACTTGATATTTTATTTAACCATGCTGTTTTTGTAATTATTTTTTGTCTTCTAATAAGAGGTGGATAATTTTCCTTATCCTGAATTGCATGACCTATTTCATGGCACATGACTGTAATACTTGTAATACTTTTTTTATCTAGTCTATCTGGTTTAACTCTTACAGTTTTTGAGTTTGGATCATAATGATCTCCAATTTTAGTATCTTCAATTTTAACATTTTCTAAATCTTGTTCTTTTAACAAGTTCAAACCAAATTCTTTTGCCGTAAAAGGCATATTCGGAAGGACATCGTCGTGTTTATTTAATGTATAATTTACCCACAATTCAGGTAGGATATAAACCAAAATTCCAAAAAGATAAAAAATCATTAAACTTTTAAGTTTTTAATTAATGTGATTTCGCAACCATTTAGAAACTTCTCTTGTTGAAATTTCAACTGTAAGACCATCTCTATAATTATTTTTAATTTTTATATTTTTTTCAAATTCAGAGCACGAAATTCCAATTTCAACACCTGACTTTAAAAATAATGAAATATAATGATTTATACTTTTTCCTGAAGAGTCCCATGGAAATGGAAAAGAATCTTCTTCTTTTCTTATAATATTAAATTGTGAAGAAATTTCTTTATATACTTCTTTTTGTTTTGTAAGACATTGTTTAATTTTATCGTCATATGTAATTGTTCCACCAATATAATAGATAATAAAGTTTTTATCTTTTGGTCTTACAAAAAAAGATAAATAGTCGTATTTTTGGTAATTTTTGTATAAATAAACTTCTCCAAATTCATCTGATAGATAATTGTATGCAGACTTATTAATTTCTATTTCACTTAGTATGTCTTTTTTTGACATGTGATCTAACAAGCTATCACCAATACTAAATCCTTCCATTTTTAACTCCTTAATTTCATTCGAAAATGAAACATTACAAAACAGCAATATAAAAAAAATATATAGAGGAGTTTTTTTCATAATCTTGATACCCTATAATATTTTATTGATGAATTAAAAGGGCATTTTTTCTGCCTTTTTTTACATAAAAATTAGGATGGAGAAAAAATTAAAATTTCGTGTGAATTTTTAATGTGTTTATTTCCCTTTTCAATTCTATTTTTTCCAATTCTAGTCTCACCTTGACCCATTGTATATTGCCATGTTGGATATAACTTTTTAAAACCTTTGTAATATTTTCTTATCGTCGGGCAATCATTATAAGATAGTATAAATCCACCCTTATGTTTTTTTAACATGTCTCTTAGCCTTTTATGTGGAAAATCCCTATGGTGAACAGGTATATTTCTCATAGGGTAGATTCCTTTAAACATTTTAGAGTCAGGCCCAATGAAATATGGTGGATCACAATACAAGAAGTCATTTTTATGTTTTTTTAAGACTTTTACAAAATCTCCTTGTTCCACAGATAATTTTCCGGGTTTAAAATTTTTAATTTTTTCCAACATTTTTTGATATTTTTTCTTGTTTAAATAAATTTCTGATGCCCAACCCATAAAGCCCGGCCCATAAGATAAGTTGAAATTATAAACATAATAAACTGCTAAGGTTAAGGGGTCTAATTTAATCTCTTTTCTCCAAACTTTATTTAAGATTTTTCTAATTCTTTCAAATTCTTTAAAGGAAGGTTTTAGCTGACTAAGTTTTTTATAAATTGCTTCTGGTTTTTTAATTTGAAAGTTCCAATAATTACAAAGAATATCAAAAACATCGTAACCAACTACATTGAGTCCTAAAAATTTACTCATTGCTATCTCAACAGATCCACCACCAAAAAAAGGGGATACTACTTTTTTGACATGGCTTGGTAACAATTCAAAAACATGTCCTACTGCTAGAGATTTTCCTCCAGCATATCTGATTGTAGATAAAGCAACTCTTTTATATTTGTTTCGACTTTTAGTATTTTTACTTTTAATAGATTTTAAAAAAACCTTCTTCTTATCTTTAAAAGCCATTTGAAGATTTTGCATATTTATTGATATATAATATTTTGTTAATGATATAAACTCAGGATTATGTCTAAAAGATATAGTGGAAAATCGTTTAAAGACTCTAGTGCCAAAAAAAAACCTAAATTAAGTTTTAAAGAAAAAAGAAAACTTAAACGCGAAAAGCGAAAAAAATAAAAATTAAAAAAAAATCCTTAATTTATTCAAGCCTAGTGCAGTTTTTTTTAAGTTTTCAAAAGTGTTTAAATATGTATAAGAACCCGAATTTATGAATAATACTATAAGAAACATCACTATAATTGCCCATGTTGATCATGGCAAAACAACCTTAATTGATAACCTAATGAAACAAAGTGGCTCATTTAGAGAAAATGAGGTTGTTGATGAAAGACTGATGGACTCTGGAGAATTAGAGAAAGAGAGAGGTATCACGATATTGGCTAAACCTGCCTCGATAAATTGGAAAAATTCAAGAATAAATATAATTGATACGCCCGGTCACAGAGATTTTGCTGCTGAAGTTGAAAGAGTGCTTAGTATGGCTGATGGAGCATTATTACTAATAGACTCAGCTGAAGGTGTGATGCCTCAAACAAAATTTGTTTTAGCTAAGGCATTAAAACAAGGTTTAAAGCCAATTGTGGTTATAAATAAATTAGATAAATCAGATCAAAGAGCTAATGAAGTTCTAGATGAAACATTCGACTTATTTGTAAGTTTAGATGCTAATGAAGAACAATTAGATTTCCCAGTTTTATATGCCAGCGGAAGATCTGGATGGGCTGATCATGAAGTTGATGGTCCAAGAGAGAATCTTAATCCCCTTTTAGATAAAATTATAGACCATGTAAAACCAGCTGAATTAGATAAATCAAAACCTTTTGCTATGCTGTCTACACTTCTTTATGCTGATAGTTTCTTAGGAAGAAGTTTAGTAGGTCGAATTTCTCAAGGGACAGCGAAAGCTAATCAAGCAATTAAGGCAATCAACTTAAAAGGAGAAAAAGTTGATGAAGGAAGGTTAACTAAAATTTTTAGATACGAAGGAACAAAAAAAGTTCCAATTGAAGTTGGTGAAGCTGGAGATATTGTAGTTGTTGCCGGTTTAGAAAAAGCTAACGTTGCAGATACTATTTGTGATCTTGGGGTTAACGAGCCAATAGAAGCTACCCCTATAGATCCTCCAACTATGTCAATTACCATCACTGTAAATACATCACCTTTAGCTGGCACAGAAGGTAAAAAACTTACAAGTACACAGATTAGAGATCGATTAGTTCAAGAGGCACAAAATAATGTTGGAATTACATTTACTGAAAATGAGGGAAATGACTCTTTTGTGGTAAGTGGACGTGGAGAATTAATGTTGGAAATTTTACTCACTCAAATGAGAAGAGAAGGTTTTGAAATGACAGTGAGCCCTCCAAAAGTTCTTTATAAAAAAGATGAAAACGGAAATAAACTTGAGCCAATAGAAGAAATTACTATGGATCTTGATGAAGAACATTCATCAAAAATAATTGATTCAATGAATAGAAGAAAAGGTAAATTAATAGAATTAAAAGACACTGGTAAAAATAAAAAGAGACTTATATTTCATGCACCAACAAGAGGTTTGATGGGATATACAAGTAGATTTTTAACGCTGACAAAAGGAAATGGTGTCATCAATAGAATTTTTCATGAATATGGTCCATTTGAAGGGGAAATGGAGGGCAGAAGAAATGGTGCTCTAATTTCTATGGAACAAGGAAAGGCAGTTGCTTTTGCAATCTTTAATTTACAGGCTAGAGGAGAAATGTTTGTAACTCATAACGATCCTGTTTATCCAGGAATGATTGTGGGGCTATCACCTAAGCCAGGAGATATGATTATTAATGTTATGAAGGGTAAAAAATTAACCAATATGAGAACGCAAGGTACTGATGAAAATGTTGTCTTAACTCCTGTAAGAAAAATGTCGATTGCTGAACAACTAAGTATGTTAAATACTGATGAGGCTTTAGAAATTACTCCTGAGTCTTGTAGATTAAGAAAAGCTATTCTTGATCCTCATGAAAGAAAAAGAAGTGAAAAATCAGGCGCTGCTGCCTAATCAAAAATTTTATCAACTAAAAATAAACCTAAAGCAACGCACGGACCAATACCAAAAGCGAATAAAAGAGTTCCAACCCCTACTGTTCCACCTAAATACCAGCCAATACTTACAACAGAAATTTCTAAAAAAGCTCTAACGGCTGCGACTGGTAAATTAGTTACTTTTTGTAAACCAATCATTAATCCATCTCTTGGTCCTGCTCCAAGATTAGAAACTAAATAAATGCCCCCACCTATTCCAACCATCATTACAGAAATTACCGCTAGGATTAATTGATTAAAATAATTTGATGGGGTTGGTACAAACTTAATACAAAGATCAATCATAAAGGCTATAATTAAGGCATTAAATATTGTGCCCATTCCTGGTTTTTGACCCAAAGGAATCCATAAAATTAAGACAGCAATACTTATTAAAAGAGTAATTGTTCCAATACTTAAATTAACATTTAAGGAAATACCTTGAGCTAAAACACTCCATGGAGAAGCGCCTGTAAAGGAAACAATCAATAACCCTTCACCAAGACCAAACATCGTTAGACCAAAGCATAAAAAGAAGAAAGTAGAAAATTTTGGTTTAAAATTATATGGCTTATCAGAACTCCAATTAACTTTTGGTATTTTCTTTATTTTTAAAAACATTTTAATAAGTTATTTCTATTATAGATAAAGTCCACTAATGTAATTGCTAAATGAGAAAATTTATAGCCATTTTGTTTATTGTAATTTTTCCAGTTATTTCCATGGCACATATGGGTCACTACAATAAATATAACAAAATTGAAATGGAGATTTTTAGAAATGGTGAACTAATTGGATACAATTATTATTTTTTTGAAAGAAATGGTGAAGAAACTATTATTACAAATCAATTTAAATTTTCTGTTGATCTATTGGGAACTACAATTTTTCAGGTTGAGTCATATGGTGAAGAAAAATATATCAAAGATCAGTTGATATCATATAATTCTAAAACTCTTCAAAATGGCAAAGAAAAATTTGTAAATTTAGAATTAAATAAAAAGAGTAGAAAATATGATATCAAAGGCTCCTCATTCAATGGCGAAGCAACAACTAATAATGTTATTGGAAATTGGTGGAATCATAAAATTTTGCAAGCAGGATCTCAAATAAGTCCAATATCAGGAAGTATTAAAGAACAGGTAGTTACTTTTATAGGAAAAGAAAAAATTGACCTTTATGGAAAAATTTATGATGTTGATCATTTTACACTTAAATCTAGGGATATGAATATTCCAAAAGATAAACGATTAGACTTTGATATTTGGTACGATCAAAAAAATTTAAGAATTTTAAAAGTGTCTTACTCAAGAATGGGAAATTGGGAATACAGATTGAAAAACTTTGAGTAATTTATCTCGAAATTTTTTTAAATAAGTCCCGTGCACTTATCCACCCTGACTCTAGTCTTGGTCCCACAAACCAATCACCACAAACACCTATTTTTTTCTTTGGATCCCAATAACTTTTAATTTTGAAAGGTTTTGAGTTGGAAGAATATTTCCAACCATGATTAAGAGAAAAATTAATTTTTGTTTTTTTTACATTTGAAAGTTGAAAGAACTTATCAATCATAATTTTTGAATTCTCTTTCTTATTATTTTTATTTTGATTGATCTTTTTATTTGCCCACTTAAATGTACTTTGAAGGGTCCATAAATCATATTTTGATTTAAATCTTTTTTTCGAGTTTTCATTACCCGCCCAACCAAGAATTGGATCTTCGAAAAGATAGCTACTATTTGATTTTTTGTTTTTTTTTATAGCAATCATAGTAGTTATATTTGCATCCATTTTTATTGATTTTTTTAAAAAAGAATTATTTATGAATCTTGAAGAGAGTTTTTTTAATTGTGGAAAAGGACAGGTCAAAATAATACTTTTAAAAGTTCTCAATTTTCCATCAGCAAATGATAAATGCCAAAGTTTGTTTTTATAATGAATTTTTTTTAATTCGCTTTGATAGTTGCACTTAATTTTTTTTAATAAGTACTTGCTAATATCATTGTTTCCATTTTTACCTATAATTTTCAGATGTTTTTTATTTTCTTTTTTTTTGGAGTTAAGAAAAATGTGTTTACCACCCCAAACCTTTAAAATTCTTTTTTTAATTAAATCTTTGGTAAATTTTTTAAATTCTGGGGTTTTTGGCGAAAAGTATTGAGTGCCATGATCAAAGCCTAAATTACCTTTCATTCTTTTGAAAGATGCCCGTCCTCCTGGACCTCTCGCTTTATCAAATAGGATTACTGAATTTTTTTTATTAAGAAGATTCGCAATTGTAGCTCCGGAAATACCCGAGCCGATTACGCAAAATTCACTCATTTACCAGCAACAACCATTCCCTCAATCATCATGGTTGGTGAATTGGTTGAATATTTAAACTCTAAATCATTTGCGAGAGTAATATTCTTAAACATGTCTTTAAAATTACCTGCAATAGTAATTTCATTTATAGGATACTTAAACTCTCCGTTTTCTACCAAAAACCCTGTTGCACCTACAGAATAATCACCAGTTACAATATTACTTCCGTGTCCTATAGTTTCTGTAATATAGAGACTTTTTGATTTTGAATTCAATAAATCTTTAAAACTAATATTTCCATTTTCAAAATAAAGATTGCTTGTCCCTCCACATCTTCCATTTGATTTAAGGTTTAATTTTTTTCCATTATAAGTATCAATCAAATAATGTTTTAAAATTCCTTGGTCTACTAATTTAAGAGTATCAGTTTTAACCCCCTCGCTATCAAAATTTCTTGAGCCTAAACCTTTAAGTATATCCGGTTTATCTAAGACATTAATTTTATCAGAAAAAATTTTTTGGTTAACTTTATCTTTTAAAAAAGAGGTTCCTCTTGATATCGCTGATGATGAAATCGCACTTGCAAAAGTACTTAGTATTCCCTTAGCAATTCTTTTGTCAAAAATTATAGCAATTTTTTCACTACCTATTTTTTTGGGGCTTAATTTTCTAATCGTTCGATCAGCAGCTTGTTTACCTAATTCTCCTGCGTCATCCAAGTCTTTCAGAAAACATTTACTAGAATATTCATAATCTCTCTCCATACTTTTTTCATCTTTGGCAACTGTGACACTCGAAGCTGTAAACGAAGATGTTTTGTAGCCAGCACAAAAACCTTCACTATTGGCTAAAATAAAATTTGATTTATTTTGAGTAAAACTAGATTCTGTATTAACAATCTTTTTATCATTGGAAGCGGCAGATTCTAATTTTTTCAAATAATCTATTTTTTGATCGTTTTCTATATGGGTATCGTCATAAAGATCTAAATCCTTAACTTCTTTGGCCAATAAATCTTTATCTGGTAATGAGTTAAATTCATCTTCAGGAGTATTTTTTGTTGTCTCAACACATTTTTCAATCAAAATGTTTAGATTATCATCAAGTAAATTAGAAGAAGATATTGATGACTTTTTTTTTCCAATATAAGTGGTAATGCTTATTCCAAGATCATCTGATCTATTAGACTCGTCTAGTTTTTTATTTCTAAAATTTACATTTTCAGAAATAGAATTCATTACTACTACGCTTGACTCAGTTGCGCCTAATTTCTTAGCTAAACCTAAACAATATGATGCTTTTTTTTCTAAAAATTCTTGATCTTTGACCATTTAAAGTTTTGTGCCACCAACAGTCATCTTATTAATTAGTATAGATGGTTGAGCAACACCTACGGGAACACCTTGGCCAGCTTTTCCACATGTTCCAATACCAGGATCCATCATCATGTCATTTCCAACCATAGAAACTTCTTTTAAAATTGAAGGACCATCTCCAATAAGTGTCGCGCCTTTAATTGGAGATCCAATTTTACCATTAACAATCTCATAAGCTTCAGTACAATTGAATACAAATTTTCCAGAGGTAATATCAACCTGTCCGCCACCAAAACTCACAGCAAAAATACCTTTGTCGACAGCTTTAATCATCTCATCTTGAGTCTGATTACCACTCAGCATCATCGTATTTCTCATTCTTGGAAGAACAATATGTCTATAGTTTTCTCTTCTTCCACTTCCAGTAGATTTGGTTTTCATTAAACGAGCGTTTAGACGATCTTGCATAAAATTTTTTAAAATCCCATTCTCAATTAAAACAGTTTTTTCTGTCGGGGTTCCCTCATCATCAATCGTAAGACTACCTCTTCTGTTATCAATAGTGCCATCATCAACAATTGTAACTCCCTCACTTGCAACTTTTTGGCCCATTAAATTATGAAAAGCTGAGGTTTTTTTTCTATTAAAATCCCCTTCTAAACCATGACCAACAGCCTCATGAATTAATATTGCCGGCCAACCAGGTCCTAGCACAACTTTCATTTCACCGGCTGGTGCAGGTTTACTTTCTAAATTTACCGAAGCTATTCTCAAAGCCTCATCACAAACGCTTTTCCAGTTATCATCTTTTAAATAAGAGTCATAAGATTGTCTTCCCCCAACACCATACACACCCGTCTCTTTTCTCCCATTTTTCTCAAGCATAACGGATACATTGAATCTTATTAAAGGACGAACATCAGTTAAAGTTTCTCCACCAGATCTAATTATTTCAACCGATTTTTGTTCTCCCAAAAAATTAGCAGTAACTTGTTTAATGTTGTCATCTTTTGAACGCAAATAATTATTTACTTCATTAAGTATTTTAATTTTTTCATTAAGAGATTTTTGTTCAATAGGGTTGATATTCTCATAATATTTCTTATTAGATTTAGGAATTTCATGATTATAGGTACCTTTGACAGATTTAAGTGTCGATTTTAAATTTTCTGAAGATTGCTCTAAGGAGTTTTTTTGAAATTTCATTAGAGTGAGAATAAGCAACTACTTCATCAGAGATAGCTCTAAACCCAAATCCTAAATCTGAATTATAACTAGAATTTTTTATCTTATTATCATCTAGTAAAATTGACTCAGATTTAGAATTTTCTAAGTACAACTCACCATCATCACATTTTTGAAGAGTATCCGAAATAATATTTTCAGCCTCACTTCTTGATAGGTCAGATTTTTCAAAGAAATTACTCATAGAAGACATTAAATAGATTGTTTCAAAGATTTTTCAACTAGAGTATTTTACGCATGTACATATATGGGACAAATTAGTAATAAAACATCTAATTATGAAAGTTTATTTTAATAATTCTTGTAAAATTTGTAAGGCAGAAATTGATCTCTATAAGAAGGAACAAATAGAGGAAATTGATTGGGTTGATATTACAGATAATGAATTAGCAGAACAAGAAACCTCTAAAGATAGTAAACAACTTTTGAGAAGACTGCATGTCAAAGATGGTGAAAAAGTTATTGGAGGTGCGGAAGCTTTTTTATTATTATGGAAAAAAATGCCAAAATATAAATTTCTTTATAAATTTTTTAAGTTACCAATCATCTTTAATATATTTTCAATTGTATATGAAATAGTAGCTTTTTTTCTTTACTTAAAAAATAAAAAGCAACTTAAAAAATCTAACTTGTAAAAAATAATAAAAATTTACTTAATAGAGACATAGAAGATACAAACATCACTAAGACTATTGAGTACATTAATAAAATAATTTTATTCTTTTTTCTTCTTAATCTAACAAAGTCCTTATCATCCAAATCAGAGATATCTCTCTCACCAACTACTGGATAATCATACGTAAACCGCCATGTACTATCACCAAGTCTTGGGTCCAAATTATTAAAATATGTGATCCACGCAATAATGTATCTGAAAATTAAATATAAAATTATTAGAAAGGCAGATCCTAAAATCATTACAGATAATACCTAATTTAATATAAATGTTTAATTGTTATTTTTGGCTCTTTTCCTTGCAATGAGTTGCGTTAAAGAGTCTACCATTGTATCTGACGCTTTGAAAATATCTACATTTCTAAACTCATGAGAAAGATTTTTTTCAGGATTAGTTTTATCTTCAATAACAATTCCTTCATCTGGAGAATTATTTTTAATATAAATTAATAATAACCAGTCATCATCTTGTGACTCATCCCATTTAATAAAAACTTCACCAGTTTCAAATCTTCTGTCTATACAACGAAAAATAGACATGTCGCGGGTGATATGTCTTTTATTTAACTGAAATACTAGGCTACTTGCACTTCTGTAAAAACTTTCTAATGCAAATTCAATTTTTTGTCTTGCTAAAGTATATTCTTTTTCTTTTTCTAATAAGGTTTCTCTATCTTCATCACCTTGAAGTTTAACCCCTAATGCTTCAACCCTTTCTTTAATTTTTTGATCTCGAAGTAATCGATATTTTTCCTTAAGTTTATCAATTCTTTCTTGTAAACCTGCATAGTCTTCTCTTTTTTCTTTTAAAGAAATTTTCTCAAGTTTTTCTAGTTCCTTGACTTCTCTAATTCTGAATTTTTCAATTTGTTTATCTAGTCTTAATTGTTTTAAAAACTGTTTTTGTTTTTCAGCTTGCTCAATTCTCAAAAGTGCTTGCTCTTTTCTTAGGAATAATTTTATATCTTTTACTCGTTGTTTTTCTAATCTAGCTTCTTCTTTAAGTGTTTGTTCTTTTAGTTTAACCCTGAGAGCTTGTTCTTCCTCTTTTTGTTTAGCCAACTTAATTTTTTCTGCCCTCTCTCTTTCAATTTTTTCTATCTTAATTCTTCTTCTTTCATCACGTTTTAAAACTTTATAACTTGAAATTGTCTCTGAAATTTTATCAAAAAAACCTTGAATATGTTTTTCTAAACTAAAATTAAATTTAAAATTGAATTGAGGTTTCAGGGATAGCTGTAATTTAACTAATTTTAAAACTATACTTTCGTTTTGGGTTTTTTTAATTTGTTTTAAATAATTAGTTTTTTTTAATTTTTTAACCTTATTTTTCGTTTTTTTGATAATTCTTTTTTTTTTGAATCTTTTAACAACCCTTTTAGTTTTTTTACTTTTTCCTCGAAACTTATAAGATTTGGCTTTTTTTAATACTTTTCTTTTTTTTTTTGATTTTTTTTGTTTTTTTTTCATTTCTGAGAAGAAATGATTCTATCAATAATTTATTGATAAATATAGTCTCTAGTCACAGGGGTTGATCTATAATTTTTAGTGAGTTGAAATTGATAAACAACTTGATCACCCCACTTAAATGCCATTTCACAACCAGCGAGATAAAACTCCCACATTCTAAAAAATTTTTCATCGAACATTTGGATTATTTTATCTTTATTTTTTAAACAGTTTTCTTTCCAGTGTCTTAAAGTATGAGCATAATGAAGTCTTAAAACTTCAATGTCGGTTACAATTAAGCCAGCTTTTTCAATAGGATTCGTCACTTCACTTAAGCTTGGGGTATAACCACCAGGAAAAATATATTTTGTAATCCAAGGATGAGGATCTCTTGGTGGGTTAACAGACCCAATAGTGTGAATTAACGAAACACCATCATCTTTCAACAATTTTTCAATTTGTTTAAAAAACTTTTTATAAAATTTCCTTCCAACGTGTTCGAACATGCCAACACTCACTATTCTATCAAATTTCTCATCCAGTTCTCTATAATCCATCAGTTTAAATTTTACTTGGTTCTGTAAATTCATTTCTTTTGCTTTTTGATTACAATAGTTTAGTTGATTTTCTGATAGGGTTATTCCTGTAACTTCACATTTAGCATTTTTAGCAATATCAATTGCTAATGATCCCCAACCACATCCTATGTCTAAAACTTTTTGGTCAGGTTTAATATTTAATTTTTTAATTATATGTTGAATCTTATTATTCTGTGCAGTTTCAAGACTATCATTTTCATTTTTAAAATAAGCACATGAATATTGTCTTTTAGGATCTAAAAACAAATCATAGAGATCATCTTTGATATCATAATGATGTGAAACATTCATTTTAGATTTTTTGATAAAGTTAAAATTGGTAAGATATCGGTAAGACCCCCTTAGTTTATTTAAAAGATAACTAAAAATGTTTAACTCGTTTCTTCCAATGTTCATCAATGCTAGATCTAAAAAATCTGTAAGAGATCCATTTTCGATAACAATATCTCCATTTGTATATGCCTCCCCAAAGTAAAGATCTGGATGGAATAGTAATTTATAATGAAGTTTCTTATTTAGAATTTTTAATTTAATGGGATCGTCAGTTGGCTGACCAATAATATAATCCTTGGAGTCAGCGTCGTTCAGGATAAACCCTCCTTTTTTAAATACTTTATTAAGAAATCTTGCTAAATACATCTCAAGCTGCCAATTGTGATTTTGTTTCAAAATTTAAATCTTTTAAACTCTGCAAAAGATTTCTCTCATCAACTTCGCTAAGTAAACTTAAAGGTGGTAATAGATTTCCATAAATTTTGTTCTCTTTTGAAAACAAAGTATGAAGAGCTGAAATTAAATTATATTTTTCAAAAGTATGTCTGACATTAACTAATTTTTGGTTTAAAGAATGATCTTTCTTTTCTTTAAAATCATCGTAAACTTTTCGAGCTAATTGAGATGTAGCATTGCAAGTTGCAGTAATAATTCCTGAACAACCACTTTCTAATCCTTTAAGTAATTTTGACTCTGAACCTGGCATAACAGAAAAATTTTCCAACTTTAGCTTTTCAAATAAATTGTAAGAACTATCCTTCACACCTACAATTTGATCAGGAAATTTGTGAACCAATTTTTCCACACATTCAATACTAAACTTATATCCACACAATTTTTCAAAATTATAAAGTATAATTTTAGACTCTGGTACTGCATCAATGATTTTTGTGTAAAAGTTTATTACATCCTTGTCTTGATATTTATAATAAGCTGGTGGCATGATTAAAAATTTTTTAAAGTTTAGAGAAACTGAAATTTTCATTAAATTAATTGTTTCATTTAAAGAATTTAATCCTGTTCCGATTAAATGTTTTTCTTTGTATTTACTTTCTGAAAGGTGATTTAGTAATTTAATCTTTTCAACGATAGGAATTAATTGCGCTTGGCCAGTGCTTCCAAATATTGCAGTGCCATGACAACCTTGGTCAATTAAATTTTCTGCATGTGATATAGTTTTTTCAATATTTAAGCTCAAATCAGAGTTCAGAACTGACATCGAAGCTGCATATATCCCACTTATTTTTGTCATAATAAAAATTTATATAAAATATAAATATTAGTAAAGTTTATAAATCGAATATGAAAATACTAGCTGTCCAAAATAGAATGGGTATTGGCGATACAGTAATCTTTTTACCCTTTATTAAAGCAATATCAAAAAAATACAATTCACCAGTAAGTCTCCTGGTAAGAGAAAATTCTAAAGCGGCAGAGTTCTTACATCAAACTAATTACATTAATAAAATTCTTATCTTAGAAAGAGATAAAAAATTAAGTAATAAACATGGTGGTTTTTTTGGAACTTTAAATTTAATGAAGGAATTAAAAAAACAAAATTTTGATAAAATTTTCATTTTTAATTCTTCTCTTAGATTTTATATAATAGCAAAATTATCTGGAATAGCCGAAATTTATCAGTATCCATTATTTAGTAAAACCGACCAGCACATTATTAATACGCCAAAAAAATTTTTAGAAGATAAATTAAATATTAAAGAAATTAATGATCCTGAAATACATATTGATGATGAAACTATTTCACAATCAGTTAAAAAATTTAACATTGATAGAAATAAAATTAATATACTCTTAGGAATTGGTGGCTCAGGTCCTACGAAAAGAGTTCCCTCGAAAATATTCATTGATTTTATGGAAAAAATTTCAAAAATTAAAAAATGTAAGTTTTATCTTGCCACTGGTAAAAATAGTGATGAGCAAATTATTCTTAATGAAATACTTCAGTCTAAATTTAAAGACACATGTTTACCTTTAGATGATTTATCAATTAAAGAAATTTTGCCGATCATAAAGAACTGTAATCTGTCTATTTGTAATGACTCAAGTTTTAGTCACTTATCTGCGGCATTGGGGACTAAAACTATTACTTTGATGGTTGATACGCCAATTATTTATGGAAATTATAACTCTAAAATGTTCCCGGTTATTCCAGATGGTGAGGAGACTGTTAGGCATCATACCTCTGGAAAAGATAGAATAAATCCGCAGAAAATATTTGATAAAGCTTTAGAGATTCTAAATTAAGAAATATCGTTCAAAACTATATCTTTTGCTTCATTCACTATTGAGGACAATCTAGCTGTCTCCGGTGAAATATCCGGATGGATTTTTTTTTGTATTTTAACATAAGCTTTATTTACATCTTCTTTTGTAATTTTTTTATTCACATCTAAATTTAATATTTTATATGCTTCAGTTACTGAAATTGAAGATGAATTATTTGGGTTCGATTGATTAAAAGAAAATCTTCCTGATCTTCTCAATGTTTGAATTAATCTATAAAGCGATATTAATTGAAAAATAGATAGACCTTTTAATTTTAGTAATGCAAGACTTGCTAATGTAAAAGGCAACGTTAATAAAAAACGCCCACCGATGGCAAATAAAATTGCTAATACAATGAATCCAAGTATTAATAAAATCCTTAAACCTTTTGATATTTTTTTTGAGGAAATCTTAGTTATAAATTTCAATAAAAAGTATAAAATAGTCAAAATGACTAATGTATAAATTATGATATTCATATAGTTCTTCTTTTTTATGAAAGTACCACAACTTAGAAAAAAACTGGAAATAAAATCTTGTCACAACACGAGTTGGGAAGATAATTACAGCTGGATACATCAAAAAGATATTCTTGAAGTCTTAAAAGACAAAAATAAATTAAATCCAGAAGTAAAAAAATACTTAATTGAAGAAAACAATCATACTGACTATCATCTTAAAGATACTGAAGACTTACAAAAAAAACTCTTTGATGAAATAAAGGGAAGAATAAAATTAGATGATGAGTCTCTTCCTTTTAGAGATCACACTTATGATTATTGGACAAAAACCACAACAGAAGGAAATTATTCTATCAAACTCCGTAAAAAAATTAATTGTGATAATGTTGAAGAAATCTGGAACGGAGATAAAGAAAAAGAAAAATTAGGCGTTGAATATTTTGGAGTGGGAGATTTAGAAGTAAGCCATAACGATAAATTACTTGCATATTCTCTAGACACCAAAGGGTCGGAATATTACAAAATCTTCATAAGAGATATTTCAACAAATAAGTTAGTCACAAAAGAAATTACGGACACATCTGGTAGTATTACTTTTAGTCTAGACGATAGATATATTTTTTACTCAAAATTAGATGAAAATCATCGTGCCCGAAAAATATATAGACATAAAATTGGAGACCAGTTAAGTGAGGATTATTTGGTATTTGAGGAAAAAAGTAAAGCTTTTACAGTTGGAATAAGCCTAACTTCTGATGAAAAATATTATCTAATAACAACTTCTGATCACAACACGTCAGAGCAATACTACTTTGGCGTTGAAGAAATAACTCCAAAACCAAAATTAATTATTAAAAGACAAAGAGGAATTTTATACTCTATAAATTCTTGGGCTAATAATTTTTACAATCATACAAATAATGATGCTGAAGATTTTAAGATTGATATTTCTTCAAGCTTAGAGAACCAAAATTGGAAACCTTTTGTACCTTCAAAAAATGAAGTTTTAATTGGTGGTTGTGTATTTTTAAAAAATTGGATAATTCGATCAGAAACTTCTGATGCATTAGATAAGTTATTCATTAGAAATATATCAACAAATTTTGAGGAAGAATTAATTTTTTCAGATGAAAAAGTATACGTACCAAATATTTCTCTTAAACAAAAAGATCGAAACACAGACGAAATTTATCTTGGATATTCATCGCCAAAAACTCCATCAAGAGTTTATTCATATAATCTTTCAGATAAATCTAAAAAATTAGTTAAAGAACAAGAAATTCCATCAGGCCATAATTCAGAAGATTATATCGTAGAGAGAATTGAATATAAATCTCATGATGGAAGAATGGTTCCTTTAACAATAACAAGACATAAGAAAACTAAGATTGATGGAACTGCAAATATCTTATTGTACGGTTATGGTTCATACGGAAATTCAATGAGCCCTGGTTTTTCGTCGACACGTTTAAGTTTGATCAATAGAGATATCATCTGGGCTACAGCTCATATAAGAGGTGGAATGGAAAAAGGTATGAAATGGTGGAAAGAAGGAAAATTAACAAACAAAAAAAATACTTTTGAGGATTACATTTATGCAGCCAAATATTTAATTGAAAAGAAATACTCTTCTGCTGGTAACATTATTGGTATGGGTGGATCTGCAGGTGGATTATTAATGGGAGCAGTGGTAAACCAATCTCCAAAATTATTTTTAGGAATTATAATGGCGGTTCCATTTGTTGACTCTTTAACTACTAACCTTGATCACTCTCTACCATTAACAATTGGTGAATTTGATGAGTTTGGTAATGCTAAAGATAATAAAGATCACTTTGATTATATATTTTCTTATGCTCCTTATAATAATATAAAAAAAATGGACTACCCTCATATGCTAATTACAACTAGTTTAAGTGACAATAGAGTATTGTTTGATGAGCCTGCTAAATTTACTGCCAAGCTAAGAGACTTAAAAACAGATAATAATTTATTACTTTTAAAAACAGAAATGGATGCAGGTCATGGTGGAAAATCAGGTAGAGATGGTGCTATAGAGGAAATAGCTTTAGACTATGCTTTTGCACTAAAAATTTCGAAAAAAATTTAATTTCTCAATCTTGAAAAAACTAAAATCGTTCCCACATAACTTATGTAGGTCGCCTAATGGGGCTTATAAATAAACTTGCTTAACAAAGGAGGATATATGACAAGTAAGGATCTATCTATATTTAACTCATTAAGACCATTTTCGATTGGGTTCGACGATATGTTTGATCAATTTGAGAATATGTTGGGAAATGGTGCAATGACAATGCAATCCAATTACCCGCCATACAACATCAGAAAGACTGGTAAGGACAACTACGCTATTGAAGTTGCTTTAGCAGGATTTAACAAAAAAGATGTTGTGGTTGAGTTCGAAGATAATTTATTAACTGTAAGAACAAAACAAGTTGATAAATCTGAAGATAAAAATGCTGATGGAGAGATCATTCATAAGGGAATATCTCAAAGACAATTTGCTAGATCGTTCACAATTGCTGATGACGTAAAAGTAAATGGTGCTGAGCTCAAAGATGGGCTTTTAACAATATCTTGCGAGAGAATTGTACCAGAGCATAAGAAGAAAAAACTAATCGAAATTAGATAAATTAAAGCCTTGCTTGCGGGGTAACTAGCTCCGCAAGTAAACTAAAAACATCCTTTTGATGAAAATCCAATCACCACTGAGTTAGTGTCTACCTCAAATTTTCTTTCACAAGAAATACCATATTTTTTTGTTTTATAAACAAGAACTTGATTTCCTTTTTCATTCTTAAAATCTTCATCAGGATTTCCTAAATCAATTTTAAGTTCACTGGATAATTGACCTATGTATTTACTCAATCTTTTATTTTCTTGCTCAACAATTTTGTCAGTTTTTTCTTGTACAGTCTGGCATGCGGTGACCATTAAGAAGAAACTAAGTAACAACACGATTAATTTAAAATTTCTCATTTTTATATACTAGCTTCTAAATATGACCAAAATATAAACTTCTTAGTTGAATTATGTTGATAAAATTAGATTTGGCTAAGTATTTATCAAAAGAATCATCTATTTAGTCAGAATAGGAGGAATAATGTTAGACAAATATTTTGATTACAAAAAACACAAAACAGATTTTAAAACAGAAGTAATAGCCGGGACTACTACTTTTTTAACCATGGCCTACATTATGTTTTTAAATCCGTTTATTTTATCAGGTGAATTTGCTGGACCCGAAAAAGGTTTCTTTGATTTCGGTGCAGTTTACACTGCAACTATTCTAGCAACTGCTTTGGCTTGTTTCATAATGGCATTTCATGGAAAAACTTGGCCAATTGGTCTTGCTCCAGGAATGGGGATTAATGCTTTTGTAGCTTTTGGAGTTTGTGCAGGTATGGGATATACACCGCAACAAGCTTTGGGTGCTGTATTAGTTGCTGGTGTATTATTTTTAATTATATCATTAACACCAATAAGAGCATGGCTTATCAACTCTATCCCTAAGAGTTTAAAGTTAGGAATTGGTGCAGGAATTGGTTTATTCTTAGCAATTATTGGTCTTCAGATAATGGAGGTAGTTGTTGATAATCCTGTAACATTAGTACAGCTTGGAAATTTAAGTGATCCACTTGTTTTATTGGGATGCGCAACTTTTATTGCAATAATTGTTTTAGATAAGATGAATGTTAAAGGTAATATCATTATTGGTATTTTAGTATTTAGTATAATTGCTTGGGCTACGGGTCTTGCAAAGTTTAATGGTATCGCAAGTGCTCCGCCTTCAATGACTTATCTTTTTGAGTTTGATTTATCTGCAGCTATGACAGCTGGAATGTCTACAGTCATATTTACTCTATTGTTTGTAGACTTTTTTGATACTGCAGGAACTTTAACTTCAGTTGCCAATGTGGCTGGAAAAGTTGGCAAAGATGGAAAAGTTAAAGACATCAATAAAGCAATGTTATCAGACAGCGTTAGTACTGTTGCAGGAGCTGTAATGGGAACTACGACTGTAACTAGTTACGTTGAGTCTGGGGCTGGGGTAAAAGCTGGTGGAAAGACTGGAATGACCTCTTTGGTAATTGGTATATTATTTTTAGCATGTATATTTTTTGCGCCCTTAGCAACTAGTTTGCCAAAACAAATTGATGGTGCTGCTTTACTCTTTGTTTCAGTTTTATTTATTAGAAATATTACTGACATAGAATGGAATGATGTTTCAGAATCTGCTCCAGCAATTCTTGCGATGATCGCTATGCCTTTAACTTATAGTATCAGCAATGGTATTGCTCTAGCTTTCGTATCATATGCTTTGATCAAGATATTCACTGGTAAATTTGCAACTACCTCACCAGCTATTTGGGTAATAGCAATTTTGAGTGTTGTAAGTTTTGCAGTCGCTTAAATATTAATTGAACAGGGCTAGTCTATACTAGCCCTGTTTATTTTTTTTCAAGATCTCCTCAATAGACAATTCTTCATAATGTTCTGTAGGTTGAACAATCCAAGGATCTGAATCTAATCTGATAGGACAAAAATCAGGTTCGAAAGTTGACGATTTCTTTTTCCATAAACAAGCAGTTTTTACTTCTTTTATATAATCTTTAGTTGGGCCATAATTTTTCAACCACTCAATGCTTTTATTAAGCGTTAAACCAGTATCTGAAAGATCATCTATTAGAAGAACCTTATTAAAATCTTTATTATTTGCCAAAGAACTAATTTCCCTTGCAAACATCAGTTGGCCCTGTTGATCCTCTAAACCTTTACCTGAATAACTTTGAATAACAATATATGCGATTGGTAATTTCAAAATTCTTGATAAAATATCAATAATAGGAGCTGCCCCTCTCATAATACCAACTAATACAGTTGGTTTATATTTTTCATGAATTTGTATTGCTAACTTTTCAACAATTTGAGTATATTCATCAAAACTGATAATTAATTTCTCTGCCATGAAATTTATTATCATAATTAAAAATAATTAAAAAGGAGAAATCATGAAAGCTTATTGGATAAGTTTGTATACTAAAGTTAATGACAAAGAAAATTTAAAAAAGTATGCAGAGTTAGTAACTCCAATTATTAAAAGTTATGGTGGTTTACCTTTGGTTAGAGGTGGCAAACATACAACTTTCGATGGTGATGATTTTTTAAGAACTGTGGTTTGGGAATTTCCAAATTATGAGCAAGCTTTAAAATGTCATCAATCTAAAGAATATCAGGCTGGTTGGGATTTAGCCAAAAAGACTACTATAAGACACATGCAAATCGTTGAAGGATTTAGTACTGAATAGGCTCAGGATCTATACTTCTCCACAAATACCATGTAGCTACTGAGCAATAAGGTGAAAATCTTTTTTTAAGTAAAGACACAAATTTTTCCGGTGGAAAATATCTTTTATTATAATTTTTAGAAATCGCTCTCAAAAGTCCAATATCTTGTATAGGCCAAATGTCAGATCTATTATAAGTAAAAAGTAAAATCATTTCAGCTGACCATCTACCTATTTGTCTTAAATTAGATAAATAAAGTATAGCTTCCTCGTCACTCATATTCTTTATTAATTTGGGATTAAAGGATTTATTAATAATTTGTTTTGCTAAACTTTTTATTCCTAAGACTTTTTGCCTACTTAATCCACAATTTCTAAGTTGTGTTGAGGTCAATTTAGATACAGTTTTAGGATTAATCTTATTATTACATTTTTTCTTGAATTTTAAAAAAACTGAATTTGCTGCAGCAACACTTATTTGCTGGCCAATAATACTTTTACATAATGAAAAAAAAATATCCTTTCTTGAGGTAAGAATCGTTTCATTGGGACTTCGATAATTTTTAATTAATTTTGACATTATTTTGTCCCTTTTGGATAAATATCTTTTAGCTTTATTCCAATATTTTGGAACTTTAGTCATTGATTGTTTTAGAAGTTATTATTTTTTTATTGTAAATTTCTCTTCTAAAAATAATTAATGTTGAAATAATTACCAAAGAGGCTCCAAGAAGAGTTTTGATTGTTGGAACCTCACCCCAAATGAAATATCCAAAAATTATTGCAAACAAAAGAGCTAAATATTTTAAAGGAGTTACCAAAGAAACCTCGGAATACTTATATGACTGACCTAACCATAAATTCGCAACACCTCCAAAAATGCCAACAAAAGATAATAAAATAAAATCCTGTAAATTGGGCATAACCCATCCTTGTGGAATAGTTAAAAAACTCAATAAGGTTATTGATAAGGAAAAATAGAATGAAATTAACCAAACTGGTTCTGTGGTCGATAACTGTCTTATTGATATTGCTACGTAAGATAAACCAAGACAAAATATTATGGGAAAAATATAATAAATGTTAAGTTCACTTATCCCTGGCTCAGTGATTACTAATATTCCTATAAAACCAACTATCACAGCTAACCATCTATAAATTCCAACTTTTTCACTTAATAAAAAAATTGAAAATATAGTTGTAAAAATTGGAGCAGCAAAAGAAATACTTACCACAGTTGCGAGGGGTAATTTTCTTAAAGCAATAAAAATTGCTACTAAAGCAATTAAACCCGACAAGCACCTTAGGGCATGCAAGCCTGGTCTTTTAGTTTGATAAAAATTGTGAAGTCTATCTCTTGGTATAATGAAAAAATAAAATAGTATCCCAAAAAACCCTCTAAAAAATAAAACCTGTCCAATTGGATAATCGACTGACCACTTGACAATTATATCCATTAGTGAGAATGCACAAACAGACATAAACATGTACAAAAATCCCAATTGATTTTTACTGAGCATACGAATAATTTGTAAATTAATTTAAATCATAATCAATGGAAATAGCAGTTTTAGCACTTGGATGTTTTTGGGGGCCTGAAATCAAATTCAGCAAAATTAATGGTGTTATCAAAACTGAAGTTGGCTATTGCGGTGGTAATAGTTCACAAACCACCTATAAAGAAGTTTGCACAGGAAGTACAAATCATGCTGAAGTTGTTAAAATTGATTTTGATGAGAAGGTAATTACTTATGAAGAAATTTTAAAAATTTTTTTTGAAATTCATGACCCAACTACACTAAATTCTCAAGGACCAGATTTTGGTACACAATATAGAAGTGAAATCTTTTATTTAAATGACAATCAAAAAAAAATTGCAGAAGATGTTCTGGAACAAGTCAATAAAAAGTTATCAGGGAAAGTAGTAACAAAAATTTCCCTACTAAAAAACTATTGTATCGCTGAGGAATATCATCAAAAATATTTAGAAAAGAGATAATGTCATTAGTAGAAACTGATTGGCTCGAAAATAACAAAGACAAAGTAAAAATAATTGATTGCTCCTGGCACATGCCACAAACGAAAAGAAATGGTTTTGAAGAGTACAAGACTCAACATATCCCAGATTCCATTTTTTTTGACCTAGATGATAATTCTGACAAAAATACAAATCTTCCACATATGTTAGTGAATAAAAATGAATGGGAAAAAATAGTCTCAAAGATGGGAATCAAAAATGAGGATATGATTATTATTTATGATAATTCTGATGTTGTTAGTTCATGTCGCTGTTGGTTTAATTTTATCTATTATGGTCATGATCCTAAACTAGTTCATGTTTTAAATGGGGGTTTAAAAAAATGGCTGGAAGAAAAAAGAAAAGTAACAAATAATTTATCTAAAGTTATGAAGTCAGACTACAAAAGTTTTGAAAATCAGGAATTAGTTAAAAACAAAGATTCAATTAATCAAAATATAGCAACCCAAAAATTTAGGGTTGTTGATGCTAGAAGCAAAGAAAGATTTGAAGGAAAGGTTCCTGAGCCTAGAGAGGGATTAAAAAGTGGATGTATTAAAAATTCTGTCTGCATACCATTTGGCTCTTGTCTTAATCAGGATAGAACTTTTAGAAATAAACAAGAACTTGAAAAAATTTTTCAATCTTCCTTAAAAAACTTAAATGATAAAAATATTGTCTTTTCATGTGGATCTGGGGTAACCGCGTGTGTTTTGGCACTAGCTTATTCTTTAATAAATGATAAATATCGACCCTGTATTTATGATGGCTCTTGGGCTGAATACGGGTTAATTTAAAAAGAATGAAAAGATCGACTAAAACTATATCAATTATTTTAATATTTTTTCTAATCATTGCAGCAGTAATTATTGGCAGAACAATGATTGGAAATCATTTTAAAAAAAAATTCAGTAAAAGACCGCCCCCAGGAATAATTGTCACCGAAGTGGTCAAAAAAGAATTTGCTGAAACAATAGAGACGTTTGGTACTGCAATCTCAAAAAAATCTGAAACTTTCAAAATAAAAAAAGATGATCTTTTTGAAGATTTAAAATTGAAAGACTTTGTTAAAAAAGGAGATGTATTAATAAAGTTGAAAAGTGGAAATATTATAGCTCCATTCAGCGGAGTACTTGGTTATACTGGTCTTACAGAGGATATCCTTGTATCAAATAATATATTCATCATAACATTAGATGATAATTCAACTATTTACTCAGACATTAAAATTCCAGAGAATTATTCCGCATCTATTAAAAAAGGTCTACCAGTTGAGGTAAAATTATCTAGTTTTAAAGACAAAATTTTTTCAGGCGAAGTTGATTTTGTATCTAGCAGGATTAACGCAGATACAAGAAGCATATTATCAAGAATTAAAGTGCAAAATAGTAATCTCGAACTAATCTCGGGATCTCTTTTAGAAGTAAGCGTTAAATTTAATCTTAGAAACTCATTAAGTGTGCCTGATACGAGTGTAATGATTGAAGGTGACAAATCCTATGTTTACAAAATAAATAGTGAAAATATTGCAAATAAAACTGAGGTTAAAACAGGTCTAAGAAGTAATAAAAACATTGAGGTAATTTCTGGATTAAGTGAAGGGGAAATAATCGTTGCTGAAGGATTAAAAAAAGTAAGACCTAGAGGAAAAATAAAACCTATTACAAAATAAATGTTTATTACTGAACTAAGCATAAAAAGACCAGCTGTTTCTTGGGTAATGTCTTTGATCTTAATTATTTTTGGTTTATTTGTTTTTTGGAAATTACCAGTCAGGGAATTACCCAATGGAATACAGCCGCCTGTAGTTCAGGTCCAGGTAGATTATAAATCTGCATCAGCATCAATTGTGGATCAAGAAGTTACTCAAGTCGTTGAAGATGTTATTGGAGGTGCTGAAGGTATAAAAAATATAGACTCAAAATCTGAGAATGGAAGAAGCACAATTAATGTAGAGTTTGATACCAGTATTAATTTAGATAATGCTGCAAACGATATAAGAGAGAGAGTTGCGAGAGTTGTAGATAATTTACCATCTGAGTCTGATCCTCCTCAAATATTAAAAAGGGCAGCTGGTTTTACAACGACTATGTGGTTGTCGTTATCATCTGCAACTTGGAGTGATCTTGAATTAGGAGACTATGCAGAAAGATATTTAGTGGATCAGTTTTCTAGTATTAAAAATGTTGGAAGGATTCTTGTTGGTGGTCTAAGAGAATTAAGTATCAGAGTTTGGATAGATCCAATTAAACTTGCTGCAAATAATTTAACTATTAAAGAAGTCGAACTTGCAATGCGTGGAGAAAATATAAGTCTTCCAGCTGGTACTCTTGAGGCAGATAATATTGACCTAACTTTAAATTTAGATAAATCATACAACGATATAAATTCGATTAAACAATTACCAATAAAAAAAACAAATAATAAAGTCATTTTGTTATCTGATGTTGCTGATATTGAATTTGGACCTGTTTCAGAAAAAACACTTTTTAAAGCCCAAACAAAAGATCAGGTTAATTTAAGGACAGTGGGTATTGGTATTTATGCGAGAAGTGGAGCTTCAACAGTCGAACTTTCGAATGAAATCAAAAAAAAGATAGTAGAAGTTAAAAAATCTTTACCAAGTGAGTTAGATTTAAGAGTTTCATTTAATAGAGCAAACTACGTGGAGGCTGCTATTGAAGAGGTATATAAAACTCTTTTGATTGCTTTTGTATTAGTAGTACTAATAATTTATTTATTTCTTGGGAATCTTAAAGCTGTAGTCGTTCCAGCGATTGCTCTTCCAGTAAGCTTAATAGCATCTTTTTTAGGTCTTTATATTTTTGGATTATCCATAAATATATTTGTTCTTTTAAGTTTTATTCTAGCGATTGGAATAATTACTGATGACTCGGTGATTATGACTGATGCAATATATCAAAGAATAGAAAATGGAGAAACTCCACTAGTTGCTGCTTATAAAGGGTCCAAACAAATTTCATTTGCAATCATAGCGACAACATTAATTCTAGTAGCTGTATTTTTACCACTGATATTCATAGAAGGAATCTCAGGAACATTATTCCGAGAAACAGCAATTGCATTATCATTTTCAATAGTTGTCTCATCATTTGTTGCTCTTACTTTGTCGCCAATGCTCGCTAGTAAATTTTTAAATAAAAAGACTTCAAAGAGGATTTTTATTCAAAAATTTGAAAAAATATTTTTAGGATTTTCAAAATTCTATAGAGAGACTTTAGATGTAATTGCTCACAAAACAAAATCAGTGGGTTCTTTTATTATATTTATAATTATTTGCTCTGTATTGTTGTTTAGTTTATCTAAAAAAGAATTATTGCCAATGGAAGATCGTGGTGCTTATTTAATAATTGGCGCAACAGATGAAGGAAGCTCTTTTGAGTACACACAAGAACAAGCACAAAAAGTCGAAGCTAGATTAATTCCACTTTTACAAACTGAAGATAGTCCATACTCAAGATTTATTATGAGAGTACCTGGTTTTGGTAGTTCTGCAAACTCATACAATAGTTTTATCATAATTGCACTTTTAGATGACTGGAAAAATAGGAAAAAAGGACAGCAAGTTGTTTTAAGAGAGGCTATTGGAAAAATCGTTACATTACCTCAAGCTCTTGCATTTCCAATATCTCCACAGTCAATCAGGGTATCTAATTATAATAAACCAGTACAAATGGTTATTTATGGAAGTACGTATGAGGAACTTGAAGAAATTCAAAAAAGAGTAATTAGAAAATTAAGATCAAATAAAAGTCTCTCAAGAATTGAGTCTGATTACAATCGAAACAAACCTGAAGTCAAATTAGTTATTAATAAAAATAAAGCTAAAGATTTAGGTGTTTCAACAAAAGCAATAGGAGAAACACTTGAAACTCTTTATGGTGGAAAGAAAATTACAACTTTCAATAAATTAGGTAAAGAATACCCAATTATAGTTCAGCAATATTTATCTGACAGGAGGAATAAAGAAGGAGTTTCTAAAATTTTCGTTCGTTCTGAAACAAATGGAAAACTTATCTCTTTATCAAATTTAGTTAGTTTTAAAGAGGAAGGTTCAGCGAAACAACTTGCAAGGTATAATAGGCAACGAGCAGTCACGATATCTGCAAATATTAATGAAGGATACACCTTAACCGAGGCGATAAAATTCTTTGAGAATATCATGGCAGATTTAGCTCCAAAAAATCAAATTACCTGGAAAGGTAAATCAGAGGAAATTAAAGAGACTAGTAATGAATTATTTATAATTTTTGCTCTCGCATTACTCACGGCTTACTTGGTGATGGCAGCAACATTTAATTCATTCATTCATCCATTCATTATAGTTTTAACTGTTCCTTTGGCAATTTTTGGTGGATTAGTATTTATTTTATTTTTAAATAGTTCAATTAATATTTTTTCTCAGATCGCTTTGATAATACTTATCGGTATCTCGACTAAAAATAGTATTTTAATTGTCGATTATGCCAATCGAATAAGGACTACAGGAAAAAGTATTGAATTAGCTGTGAAAGAGGCTTGTGCAGTAAGATTTAGGCCTATCATTATGACATCATTAAGTACAATGATCGCAATGATACCTTTGGTTATAGGGAATATTGGCCCAGGTGCAGGTGAAGGATCAAGATTAGCTGTGGGAGCAACCATCTTGGGTGGTATGATAATTTCAACTTTTTTCACATTATATGTTACTCCATCAATGTATTTAGCTTTAGCAAAAAAAACCAAAAGGATTGATGTAATAGACTTGGAGTTAAAAAAAGAACTCTCTAAAAAATAATATATTTATTTTTATTTAAAGAATTGCTGCAACTTAATAATTGTTTTTTATAAATATTAGATTGTTTCTCAACTTTTTTAGCTAATCCGATAACTTTTTTATTTTTTTTATAATGCTTAAAATTTCCCCAGCCCTCATGATAGGCCAAATATTGTTTAAAAGCGTCTTGTTTGGAAATTTTTAAAATAGTTTCTGATTTACTAGTATACCAACCAATGAAATCAACACTATCTTTAAATCTAGCTCTTGTTGCTAACTTATTTCCTGTTTCTTTTTTATATTGTTCCCAAGTCCCTTTGACTGCCTGAGAATATCCAAATGAACTTGATGGGCGTTTATAAGGGATTACTTTAAATATTTTTTGTCTAGCTGGTTTAGCTAACCAGTCAAAATCTGACTCCATTTTTATAATAGCTAATTGAATATAAATAGGAGTACCCCATTTTTGCTCTGTTTTTTTTGCATACTTATACCAGAGATAACGCTCATTAAATATTGAACAACTATTTGCAGTATTTGATGGAATTGATGAACATCCTGTTAAAAAAAAAATAAATAATATAATAAGTTTATTTTTTAGTAGTCCCATATTTATTTATAAGATTCTTAAAAAAAATTACAACTACCACCCCTAATAAATTTCCGAACACATCTAACCACTGAAAACTCCTTTCAGGAATTATTATATGGAACACTTCTAATAGAACTGAAATTACTAAAAGATAATATAAAACTTTTTTTAATTTTTCTGAATTAAAAAAAGTCAAATATCCTAAAATAGTAACTAATACAAAAGCGTAAAAATGGTTAGATGATATTATAACATCTGATGTAATTTGTGGTTGAACTTTACAATTATCAAAAAAAATACATCCCAATAAACTTCCAGGGAATAAATATAAGATGATTAATAATAAATTAGTTACATAAAAAAATATTTTAAATTTTGAAAAAAAATTTATCATTTAATTTTATAGTTTTATTTATAAATTTAATTTAAAGATAATCATATGAGTTTTTTAATATTAGTAAGGCATGGACAAAGTACTTGGAATTTAGAGAAAAAATTTACTGGTTGGGTTGATGTTGATTTGACCGAAAAAGGTATATTGGAGGCAAAAAAAGCGGGATTCTTATTGAAAAACAAAAACATCAAAATTGATTTTTATTACACTTCTCTTCAATTAAGAGCAAATAATACTCTTAAAATAATTCAGCAAGAATTAGATGATAAAAAAAATTTTACTAGAGCTTGGCAATTGAATGAGAGACATTACGGAGCACTAACTGGTTTGAATAAAATTGAAATGAGTAAAAAAATTGGTGAGGATAAAATTTATGAGATTAGAAGATCATGGGATCTAAGACCAGATCCACTAAAAAAGGAAAGTCCATATCATCCACTTAATATTGAAATTTATAAACAAATTCCGAGAGAATTATTACCTAACACAGAATCTTTAAAAGACACTTATGAAAGAGTTATAAATTTTTTTGAAGAACACGTAAAAGAAAATTTAAAAAATAATAATGTTTTAATATCTGCACACGGAAACTCTATTAGGGCTCTATGTAAAAATTTATTTAATTTAGATAATACACAAATTTCTAATTTAGAAATACCCACTGGAAACCCAATGTTGATAGAATTTAGAAAAAATTTTTCAATAGCGAAATGTGAATATCTTGATAAGGAAAGAGCTAAAGATCTTTTAGTTTTTTAAAGACATCTAAATTTGTTAAATGATAAAATTTTTTTTTACTTTGAAAACCATTTAATTTATTTTCTTTTCGTAAACTATTCCATATTTTTGTAATAGAAAAATTTAAGACTTTATATTCTTTAAACAAACTTTTGTTCAAAATTTGACAACCAATATATATCAAATCGTTTTTTTCATTTTTTTTTATCAAATTATTTTCCAATGTGAAATCACCTAAAAAATTTTTATCAAAACTCAATTCTTTATTTGACAGCATAAGAACATTATCTAATTTATTAGAAAAATAAAAATTTTGCATTTCAGTTATTTCATGAAGATAATCTTTGTGCCATAAAGTATCAGGATTAAAAATTATAAAATCGTTGTCATCTGAATAATTGATCAAATTTAATATTCCTCCACCTGTATTAAGTATCTCATTTTCCTCTTTGATTATTTGAATATTTATTGGAAACTTTTTATTTTCTATAAATTTTGAGATTTGATCACCTAAATAAAATGTATTGATAAAAATTTTTTGAACACCCAGTTTCAAAGTTAGATTTATGCAAACCTCTAACATCGTTTTATCATTTAATTTTAAAAGAGGTTTAGGAGTCTTTAAAGTAAGGGGATTTAACCTCGTTCCGAGGCCTGCACATAATATCAAAGCTGTTTTAATCCTCATTTAATCTTTTTAAAATTTTGACTTAATAGATTTTTTAAATCAATGAATGTCTGATTTTGATCAATACGCATATTAATCAGTTGCCAAGTGTAAGGAATTAATCTTAAGTATTTTTTTTTTCTATCCCTAAGTGCTAGACGGGTAAATATTCCAATAATTTTTAGATTTCTTAAAACTGATAATATTTCAAAATCATTCTTGAATTTTTTAATATCCAAGTTTTTTTGTTTATTTGTATAAAACTTAAAGATTTTTTCTTTAAAAGAGTAAGAAGTTTTTAGTCTCACATCATCTATTAAAGAGGCTAAATCATAAGCTTTGTTACCAATTAATGCGTCCTGACTATCAATAAGACCTATTTGGTTTTTAACTGACATTAAATTTGAAACATGAAAATCTCTGTGGACGAAAATATTATCTTTTAATTTTAATTTCAAAGTTAATTTTTTTATAATCTTTTTAAAATTTTTACAAAATCTTTTTTTTCTTAATTTTGATAAATTATTCTTTACATACCAATCACAAAATAAATTTGCCTCATTTATTAAAATCTTTTTATCATATTTTGGAATTGTATAATTTTGATTTCTAAAATTTTTTACTTTTCTATGTTTTATAGACTGCATTTGTATTAACAATTTAATTATTTGATTAAAATAGCTTAGTTTATTTTTACCCTTTTTTTTTAATATTTTGAAAACAGTTTCATTTCCAAAATCTTCTATTTCAATAAAATTTTCATCATATCTTTGGGTATATAATCTTGGTGCTAATATTTTGTTCTTGTTTAAAATTTTATTTATTGCATCGTATACAAGTAAATTTTTAAATTTTTCTTTTTTGGCATAAACAACGATAGAGGATTTACCATTTACTTTCTTTCTAAAAAAACTTCTAAAAGATGCATCCCCCTTTATTTTTATTAATTTTGGCATTTAGGAATAGAAGCTATAAACCTTTAATTTGCACAGATCTAGTTTTGTGATCTTTTCCATACTCGAAAACTAATTCTATCAAATTTTTTGGTTTTTCTTTAATTATTTGTGGCCATTCTACTAAAGTAATTATGTTTTTATTATCCTCAAATAAATCTAAATTTTTAATTTCCTCGGCAGATTTTAATCTAAATAGATCATAATGATTTATCTTGAAATCATTTATTTGATACTCATTTAACAAATTAAAAGTGGGACTCGTAACTTCTGTTATCTCTAATTTATTAAATTTTTGAAATTGATTAATAAGGTATCTAATAAAAGTAGTTTTTCCTACTCCGATTTCACCATATAAAAAAATAAAGCTTCCAGGCTTGATTTTTTTTAAAAATGTACCAGCGAGTTCCTCTGTTTCTTTTTCTGAAGATAAATCAATTCTATCACTTTTAATAGCGGTAGGCATTAGGTTTAAAAGGACCTTCGACTCCGACACTTATATAGTCCGCTTGTTCTTTTGATAATTTGGTTAATTTTGCTCCAACTTTCTTAAGATGAAGTGTGGCAACCTTCTCATCTAGATGTTTTGGTAAAACATAAACTTTGTTCTCATAGTTTTTATGATTATTCCAAAGCTCTATCTGTGCAATCACTTGGTTAGTAAACGACGCGCTCATTACAAAACTTGGATGACCTGTTGCACAACCTAAATTAACTAATCTACCTTCTGCTAATAAAATAATCCTTTTCTTACTTGGTAATTCTATCTCGTGAACTTGAGGTTTTACTTCAGTCCATTTATAATTTTTTAAAGCTTCAACTTGAATTTCGTTATCAAAGTGTCCTATATTACACAAAATTGCTCTATCTTTCATTTCTCTCATGTGATCAGCTGTAACAATATCTTTGTTACCAGTTGCTGTAACGACGATGTCAGCTTTGCTAATTGCCTCTTCCATCAAAACCACTTCATAACCCTCCATTGCTGCTTGTAATGCACAAATTGGATCCGCCTCTGTAACTAATACTCGAGCACCGCTTTGTCTTAAAGATGCAGCACTTCCTTTACCAACATCTCCAAATCCAGCAACTATAGCAATTTTTCCAGACATCATAACATCTGTTGCTCTTCTTATGCCATCAACTAAACTTTCTCTACATCCATAGAGATTGTCAAATTTGGATTTGGTGACAGAGTCATTTACATTTATTGCAGGCACTAACAAAGTTTTATCTTTTTCCATTTTATTAAGAGCTTTAATGCCTGTTGTTGTCTCCTCTGAAACACCTTTCACATTTTTAAGTAATTCTTTGTAATCTTGATGCATCATTGCAGTGAGGTCTCCTCCATCATCTAAAAGCATATTAGGCGCCCAATCTTTTTTACCCTCAATCGTTTGTTTAATACACCAAATATATTCCTCTTCAGTTTCTCCCTTCCAAGCATATACTGGAATTCCAGCTTTAGCGATTGCAGCAGCTGCATGATCTTGAGTTGAAAAAATATTACAAGATGACCATCTTACCTCTGCGCCTAAGGCTACAAGTGTTTCAATTAAAACAGCTGTTTGAATAGTCATGTGCAGACACCCAATAATTTTTGCTCCTTTTAGCGGTGACTTTCCAGAGTATTCTTCTCTTAAAGCCATTAAGCCAGGCATTTCACTCTCTGCTATTGAAATTTCTTTTCTCCCAAATTCAGCTTGGGTCAAATCTTTAACTTTAAAATCTTTCATGGTGCGTCTTCTAACAATAAAGAATTAATTAATCAATAGAACTCTTCAAGCATTTGGAAATATAATTTCCATACTTGCTCCTTTTCTGTCTAATCTGTTAGATGCTCTTATTGTAGCATTATGTAAATCGACTAAATTTTTAACAATATTTAAACCAAGTCCTGAATGTTGTCCAAATTTATCAGGTCTATTACTATAAAATCTTTTAAATATTTTATTGGTATCTTTTTCTTTAAATCCTTGTCCTTCATCCAAAATATTGATTGAAACTTTGTCATTTTCTAATTTTGAAACCTTAACAATCACATCTTTATTATCACCACTGAAAGATATTGCGTTGTCCAAAAGGTTAGCAACTATTTGTTCAATCCTATTTTCTATTCCATTTATCAAATATTTGTTTTTTCCATCGTTTGAATAAGAAATATTTATTCCTCTTTTTAATTTATAAATATTATTAAAATCATCTACCACTGATTTAATAATAGGCTCGATATCAAGTTTTTTAATTTTTTCTTTACTTAACGCAACTTCATCTTTTAGCATTTGCGAATAATCTGTAATTAATCTTTCAATTCTTTGAACATCGTGACTCAAAATATCAATTAATTTGATCCTTTGCTCAACATCAGTCGTATCATGTAAAATTTCAGACGCACTCTTGAGAGAAGCTAGTGGATTTCTTATTTCATGAACTAAATCTGTTGAAAAATTTTCAGCATGTGAAATCCTTTTAGTTAATTCATTTGTCATATCATCTAGCGATTTTGAGAGTAATCCTAGTTCATCATTCCTTTTTTTTAAAATATCAAGATTAGTAACTTTTGGATCTTTATTTCTAATTGTTTCCGTATACGTTACTAAATTTTTGATTGGTTTTAGGAAATATCTATTTAAAACAAAGGAGAAAATTAATATTACTAAACCAATAGCCAAAGCTGTTCTAATTACAAATGTCTTTCTTTCATCTATAGCTGCTTTAACATCATTTGCATTTTCTGTAATAGCTAAATAACCAATGTTTTCACCTTTTTGCATTACATTTTTAATTGTTGTCAGCTTAAATTTATTGAACTCTTCTTGGGTAAAAGTAAAAGGTGTTCCAAAATTTTTAGAGGATGCGTAATTTAAAAGTACATCATTAAGAGAAACAACGTTATTATTTCCAACATCAATATTTTTTTTCTCAGTGATTTCTTTAGTTTTTTTTTCAGTTAACACTTCAAATTCAACAATATCTAATCTTTGTGAAAACGATCTAGGATCAAGATCTAAGGTATCTGTATCACCAATTAAGTTTAGTTGATTATCAAAAAATATCACTCTATCTAAATTTTGAAAAAGAAATCTTGTGGAAAAAAGAAATTTCCTAATATCATCTTCTACAAATTCGACATTTAGTCTTGTCAAATTATCAATTGTATTATTAATTACTTCAATGTGATTAGATGATTTTTTTTTTATCAAATTTGGTTGAACATTTTTTAAGTAAATAAAAAGAAAAATTCCAATAATTGTAAAAAAAATAAAATTAATAAATAAAAATTTTTTTAATATAGATAAGTTTTTAAGAAGGTTGCTTAACATCAGCTAACATTCCACCTATATCCACTTCCATATCTAGTTTCTATAGCTGAAAATTCAGGGTCAACCTTTTTAAATTTTTTTCTTATTCTTTTCACATGACTGTCTATTGTTCTGTCCTCTATATCGGTATCTTCTCTATAGGCTATATCCATCAACTGAGCTCTTTCTTTAATTATACCTGGTCTTTTTGCTAATTCCTTAACTAATAAAAATTCAGTCGTAGTAAGTTTATCTGGCAATTGTTTACCATTCCATTCACACTCTAATTGTGAAGGATCTAGTTTTAATTTACCATGAGATATTATACTTTTGTTTTCCTCTATAATTTCTTTTGAATCTTTCTTTCTAAGTTGCACTCTTATTCTCTCAATCAACACTTTAATTGAAAACCCTCCAGATTTTTTTATGAAATCATCTGCTCCTAACTTCAATCCAAGCAATTCATCGATTTCGTCATCTTTAGAGGTCAAAAAAATAACTGGTAATGAAGTTTTTTTTCTTAGCTTTTTAAGTAGTTCTTCTCCATCCATTTTTGGCATTTTAATATCAACGATTGCAAGATCTGGTGGGGTTCTAGTTAAGCCAATTAAAGCGCTTTCACCATCAATATATGTCTGAACTTTAAATCCCTCTTTCTCTAAAGCTATACTAAGACTTGTTAAAATATTTCTATCATCGTCGACAAGGGCAATTGTTTGTTTCTGCATACTCAATTATAAAAATACTAAATTGTTCTAATTTGGGCAATTAAATTAATGAAGTGTACCCCAATTTTCTCCGGTATTTAGATCAACTGTTAAAGGTATGGAAAAAGAATGCTGTTCACTCTTAACAACACTAGACATTTCATCAATTATAATTTTACTGATTCTTTTTGCTTCTTCTTTGGGAGTTTCAAAAATTAACTCGTCATGGATTTGCAACAACATTTTTGTTTTTTGATTTTTTTGATCACTTAATTTTTTATCAAGTCTTATCATAGCTAATCTCATTATTTCTGCCGCAGAACCTTGAATTGGAGCATTAATTGCTGCGCGCTCTTGGAAATTTCTAATATTATAGTTTTTATCGTTTATATTAATAAAATGTGATCGTCTTCCAAAAATATTATTTACAAATCCACTTTTTCTACAAAACTTTATTGTTTGGTCCATATAAATTTTAATTTCAGGAAATTTCAAAAAATAAGCATTAAGGAATTCCTCAGCTTCATGATTTGTGACATTGATTTGTTTTGCTAATCCATATTGTGAAATTCCATATATAATTCCAAAATTTATAGCTTTAGCCTTTCTTCTCTGATCTTGATTTACTTTTTTTATATCAACATTGAAAATTTGACTAGCTGTAAGTGAATGAATATCTTCGTTGTTTTTGAAAGCTTTTTTTAATCCTTTCACGTCAGCCAAATCAGCTAAAATTCTCATCTCAATTTGGTTATAATCAGCAGAAATTAAAACATGATCTTTTTTAGCTATAAATGCTTTACGAATATCTTTACCATCCTCGGATTTAATCGGAATATTTTGTAAATTTGGATCGCTTGACGCTAATCTGCCAGTTGTAGTAGCTGCTAATAAAAAAGAGGTATGTACTCTTTGTGTGTTAGGATTAATATGTTCCGGCAAGGAATCTGAGTAAGTATTTTTCAATTTAGATACCTGTCTCCAATCCAATACTAATTGGGGAAACTTATGACCTTTAAATGCCAAATCTTCTAAAACCGAAGCGCTTGTTGCAAAACTCCCTTTTTTTGTTTTTTTTAAATCTGCGATTTTAAGATCATTATATAATATTTCCCCCAGTTGTTTTGGTGATGCAATATTAAATTCTTTTTTAGATATTTTAAAAACTTCATTTTGAATTTTAACAATCTTTTTTTCAAATTTAGCGGATAATGATTTTAAAAATTTATTATCTATTTTAACTCCCTCAATTTCCATAAAAGCAAGAATCTTTAATAAAGGCTTTTCAAATATCTCATAAATATTTATCATTTTTTCATCCTTCAAACTTTTTTGAAATTTTTTGTATAATCTAAATGTAATATCAGCATCTTCGGCTGCGTAATCTTTGGCTTTTTCAACATCTACTTCACTGAAATTAATCTCCTTTTTTCCTGTGCCAACTAAATCTTTAAAAGATATTGTTTTATGGTTTAAATGAATTTCTGACAATGTATCCATATTATGTCTATTTTTTCCTGCATCAAGAACATAGGACATCAGCATAGTATCTTCCATTGAAGTCATATTAATTCCGTGTTTGAAAAAAACTATAAAATCAAATTTTATATTTTGACCAATTTTTTTGATACTAGGATCCTCAAGTAAAGGTTTTAATTTTTTTAAAACTAAATCTTTTTTGATGCAATTGTTAGATTTATGACTGATAGGAATATAACAAGCTTTTCCAATTTTTGAGCATAACGAAACACCGACTAGATCTGCCTGATGAGGATCTAATGAATTTGTTTCAGTATCTACTGCAACTTCACCTAACTCCTCAGCTTCAGTTATCCAGTTGTCGATTTGTTCCAAATTTTCAATTAAATAATATTCTTTTTTATTAATTGCTTTTTGATTTTTTTCAATTTTAACCTCGTTTTTGATACTTGTTAAATTTGGCTCTCCATATGCAGAGATAGCTGAGCTCAACAATCTATTAAATTCCATCTCTCTCAAAAATTTATAGAGTTTATCTTTATCAATAATTTTTAATTCAAGATCAGTTAGATTTTTATTTACTGGAGCATCACTTTTTAATGTCACTAGTTTTTTGCTTATTAAAGCCTTATCTTTATTCTCTATGAGTGTTTCTCTTCTTTTGTTTTGTTTAATTTCATGAGCAGATTTTAAAAGTTTTTCAAGGTCTCCATATTTATTAATTAATTCTGCAGCTGTTTTAACACCAATTCCAGGAACTCCTGGTACATTATCGCTACTATCACCAGCTAGAGCCTGAACATCAATTACCTTACTTGCGCCTACACCAAATTTATTTTTAATATCTTCTTCTGAAATAAACTTATTTTTCATTGGATCATAAATTCGAACATTTTTTTTATATAATTGCATTAAATCTTTATCTGAGGACACTATTGTTGCTTTTGCACCTTCTTTTAAAATCATTTCAACATACGTTGCAATTAAGTCATCAGCTTCATAATTTATCAATTCCAATGAAGGTAAATTAAAAGCTAATACTGATTTTCTGATATAATCAAATTGAGGAGCTAAATCATCAGGTGCTTCAGCTCTATTAGCTTTGTAATCACTATAAATTTCGTTTCTGAAAGTTTTTCTAGCAGAGTCAAATATAACTGCAAAATGTGTTGGTTTTTGCAAATTTTGATTTGATTTTGAATCCTCTAGAAGTTTAAAAAGCATACTGCAAAAACCACTCACTGCACCAGTCGGTAGTCCATCACTTTTACGCGTTAATGGTGGTAACGCATAATACGCTCTAAAAATATAACCTGATCCATCAATTAAATAAAAATGATCTGTTTTTTTAATTTTTCCCATTAGAAATTAATATAGATTATCAACAGAAATAAGAGTATTATTTTTTATGGAACTTATAAAGCAAAATACACAAGCCCAAATAATTAAATCAATACTTGTAATTTTTTTAGGTTCTGTGTTACTTGCTGTCTCAGCAAAAATTAAAATTCCTTTCTATCCAGTTCCAATGACAATGCAAACTTTTGTAGTTCTTTTTATTGGAATAAGTTTTGGATATAAAATAGGTATTGCGACAATTGGTTTATATTTAATTGAAGGGATTGCAGGTCTGCCAGTATTTTCAAATTCTCCAGAGAGAGGAGTGGGTTTAACTTATTTTACAGGCCCAACAATGGGCTATTTAATTGGATTTCTATCAGCTTGTTTTTTAGCTTCTTTAGTAAAATTAAAAGATAATTTTCTAATCATTTTCTTAAAACTTATACTTGCAGTATCCACAATCTATATTTTTGGTATTTTATGGTTAGGGACACTAATCGGATGGGACAAACCTATATTCGATTTAGGTGTAAAGCCTTTTCTATTAGCTGAAATATTTAAGATAGCTTTACTTGTGCTTGTTGCTAAGAAAATTTTTAAATTTAGGAAACTTATTTAGGTGATCTTTTAGATAAAATTCTTTGAAGAGTTCTTCGGTGCATTTTTAGTCTTCTTGCTGTCTCTGAAACATTTCTATTACACAATTCAAAAACTCTATGTATATGTTCCCATTTCACTCTATCTGCTGACATTGGATTTTCAGGTGGAGCCGCTTTTTTAGCAGGATCAGCTAAAAGAGCTTTTTCAACATCATCTGCATCTGCAGGTTTAGCCAAATAATCGATTGCACCTTCTTTTATTGCTGCAACAGCAGTTGGAATATTTCCATATCCTGTTAACATTATTATTCTACTTTCAGGATTAGAGGTTTGTATTTGTTTTACAACTTCCAAACCATTACCATCACCCAATCTCAAATCAACAACAGCGAATCCTGGTTTTTTTGCTTTGACTGTATCAATTCCTTTTTGCACACCTTCAGCTTGAATAACTTCAAAACCCTTTTTTTCCATGGCCCTAGCCAATCTTTCTCTAAATGGATTGTCATCATCAACAATTAATAGTGATTTATTGTTGAAATCAGCTAAATTTTGTAATGCGCCTTCATTTTTCATAAGTCCAATATGGGAATTTTTTTCCACAATTCAATAGGTCATTATTTGCTTTACATTAGGTAAGTATTGAATTAATTGCTCGATTCATTAAAGTTTTTTTTAAATAAAAAGACTTTTTTTTGTTAAATTTTTTTTGGGGGGCATGAAAAATGCAAAAATTTAAGTCGGTTGAGGAACTAGTTAATCAACTGAAACCAGACAAACCGGTTTATTGTATTAGAAAGAAATCAATTCTTTCAGCTTCCAAATTTTTTCAAAAAAACTTTCCAGGTAAAATTCTATATGCTGTCAAAACAAATCCTCATCCTGAGGTAATTAAAACTTTATTAAAAAGCGGTATTAATCAATTTGATGTTGCCTCAGTGGAGGAGATAAAAGCAGTCAGAAAATTTGATCAAGTATCTAAGTGTTCTTTCATGCACACAATTAAAAGTAGAGAAGATATAAGTGAAGCATACTTTAAATACGGAGTAAAAACGTTTGCACTTGATACTAAAGATGAATTGATAAAAATTATTGAGAGCACCAGCAATGCAAAAGATTTAGAATTATTTGTAAGGGTGGCTGTATCAAATGAACATGCTGAAATTGACTTATCAAAAAAATTCGGTGCTATAAATTCAGAGGCGGCAGGACTTTCAAGATTAGTAAAACAACATTCAAAAAAGATTGGATTAAGTTTTCATGTAGGATCGCAATGTATGCATCCAATTTCATACTCAAAAGGAATTTCTGAAATTGCAAATATAATAAAGAAAACGAAAATTGTTCCCGATTATTTAAATATAGGAGGCGGTTTTCCTACTATCTATCCAGATTTAATTCCACCCTCTTTAGAGAGTTATTTTGATGAAATTAAGAAAAGTTTAGAAAATTTAAAGATTGAAAAATTACCAGAGATAATTTGTGAACCAGGCAGAGCCTTAGTTGCTGAAAGTGGTTCAACTATAGTTCGGGTTAACTTAAGAAAAAAACAAAAACTTTATATAAATGATGGAACTTATGGAACACTTTTTGATGCAGGAACACCAAATATTGTGTTTCCATCTAAAATGATAAAAGATAATTCAAACAAAATTATCTCAAAAAAATTAACTGCATTTGATTTTTATGGACCAACATGCGACAGCATGGATTACATGAAAGGTCCTTTCCTTTTACCTAATAATATTAAAGAAAATGATTATGTAGAACTTGGTCAATTAGGTTCATACGGCCTTACCTTTAGAACACAGTTTAATGGTTTCTACTCTGATAAAATTTATGAAGTTGAAGATAATGCTATAATGAGCCTCTATAACAAAGACAGCAACAAAGATACTTTAGTTGCTTAATGTCAAAAAATAAAAATCTAGGACATAATAGTAAAAAAGACTTTCTTAAAAATCCAGTTGAACATATAGATATTACATCTTTTGACTCTAGAAAAATTATTTCATCAATGGAAAAAATGTCATTTGTATCAAGAGAAACTGCAAATGCAGCAAACATCTATAATGAAATGTTAAAAGATAAAGATTGTACAATTTTTCTAACTTTAGCTGGTTCGACCTCAGCAGCTGGTTGTATGAATATTTACAAAGATTTAGTCAAATACAATATGGTAGATGCAATCGTTGCAACTGGTGCTTCGATAATTGATATGGATTTTTTTGAGGCATTAGGATTTAAGCATTATCAAGGCTCTCAATTTCAAGATGATACTGAACTTAGGAAAAATTATATTGATAGAATATACGATACGTACATTGACGAAGATGAATTACAAATTTGTGATAAGAAAATTTGTGAAATAGCTGATAACTTGGAGCCTAAAAGCTATACCTCTAGAGAATTTATTCATGAAATGGGAAAATATCTCAAAAAAAACTCAGTAAAGAAAGACTCCTTAATTGAAACTGCCTATGATCACAATGTGCCAATATTCTGTCCTGCTTTTACAGACTCTAGCGCTGGTTTTGGTTTAGTAATTCATCAAGAAAAGAACCCGAAATCTCATATTACAATAGACTCTATAAGAGAATTTCGAGAATTAACTGAAATAAAAATTAAATCAAAAGGTTCTGGATTATTTATGATAGGTGGCGGAGTGCCAAAAAATTTTATTCAGGACACAATCATATGTGCTGAACTTTTGGGAAAAGATGTTGAAATGCATAAATATGCTGTGCAAATTACTGTAGCAGACTCAAGAGATGGTGCGTGTAGCAGTTCAACTTTAAAAGAGGCAAGTTCATGGGGTAAAGTTGATGTCACGAAAGAACAAATGGTTTTTGCTGAAGCAACAAGTGTATTACCTTTGATTGCAAGTGATGCATATCATAAAGGTGAATGGAAAAATAGAGATAGAAAAAACTTTACAAAAATTTTTGGATAAAACATTGCAATATCTTTCAAATAAAAAAGGGTTTCTTGGAATAGATAATAAATTCAATTTTAAAGAAAAGGTTGTAATTGTTCCTTTTGGTCTGGAAAAAACTGTGAGTTATGGTAGTGGGACTAAAAATGGTCCAAAAGAGATAATTAAAGCTTCACATCAAGTTGAATTATATGATGAGGAATTAAATTGTGAACCTTACAAAAAAATTGGAATTAAAACTTTAAAACCTTTTAAGATTGATAAAAATATTAAAAAAGCTTTAAAAAAGATAGCTGAAGTAAATAAAGAAATTCTTAATAATAAACTTTTTCCAATGACTTTTGGTGGTGAACATTCAATCACACCAGGATGTATTGTTCCATTTGTTAAAAGACATAAAAATATCTGCCTCTTACATTTCGATGCTCATGCAGATTTAAGAGAAAGTTATAATGGTGAAAAATTTTCGCACGCATCTGCTATCAGAAGATGTTTAGATTATAAAAACGTTTCAATAATCTCATTTGGAATTAGAAATATTTCTAAAGAGGAGTTACCTTTTTTAAAAAAAAATAAATCTAGAATTAGTATTTTTTGGGCAAAAGATAAGGCAAAATGGAATTTAAAAAAATTTAAAAAACTAATTAAGAATAAGACTGTTTATCTAACTTTTGATGTAGATGGTTTGGATTCGAGTATCATGCCTGCAACTGGAACACCTGAACCTGGCGGTTTATTATGGGATGAAGTTTTAGATATAATTAAGATTGCAGCCAAAAACTCAAACATCGTTGGCGCAGATATAAATGAGCTCGCACCAATAAAAGGATTTAATTCCTACAATTTTCTAGTAGCAAAGTTGGCTTATAAAATATTATCTTATAAATATTTATATTAAATCTAAACTGGTTTAAGTGTTTTCAGCAGTAGTCTGAAAGGGATTAACATCATTAAAGCAACAAAAATTTTTACACTTAAATCTCCCAAAGACAATGTGATCCAAGGGATGCCTGTTCCATAAAAAGATATTGAAAAAAATATAAACGTATCAATTGTTGAACCTATCAAAGATGACGTTAAAGGTGCAACAAACCATTCTTTTTTTCTCAATTTATCAAAAATTTGAACATCTAAGAGTTGGGCAACTAAAAAGGCAGTACCCGATCCAATTGCAATTCTTATAGATATCAAGTCTGTAAAGTTTGTTGAGAATAAAAGCGTAAAGCTAATACCTATAGCAAAACCAATATAAACAATTTTTCTGGCTACTATCTTGCCAAAAGATCTGTTGGCTAAATCTGTGATCAAGAAAGCAATTGGATAGCTAAAAGCGCCATAAGTTAATATTTCTTCTAAACCATAATGTTTTATAGGGAACTGAACTAAATAATTAGATGCTAAAACAACTGCTCCCATTAAAAATGAGAGTATAAAAAAAATTTTATTCATTAAGCTGTCTTAGATTGAACTTGTTTTTTTTGGAATGGAGACTTAATTAATAAATTTTTTTTCATCTTCTTTAATCTTGGAGATAAATTTTTATTTTTTACAGTCTTTAAAAACTCGTCAAAACTTCCTTTTTTATCTACAGATCTTACACCGGCATTACTTACAGTAAGTTTCATGCTTCTCTTTAAAAGTTCACTGGTAAATTTTACTTTTTTTAAATTAGGTAAAAATCTTCTCTTTGTCTTATTATTAGCATGACTAACATTATGACCTTTAAGGGGAATTTTGCCGGTAAGTTCGCATTTTTTTGACATAATATTTTCGACTATATAAAGTGAGTTGATGATTGCGTCAAGTTTATAAAATTTAAGAAGTTGTTTTTTTCCCTATGATTTCACTATAATGTTTAACTCCATCTCTTATCAATAATTCCTTAAGCTCTTTTTTAATAAGGTTTACAATATTTGGTCCTCTGTATACCATACCTGTATAAAGTTGAACATAACTCGCGCCAGCTAAAAACTTATTGTATGCACTTATTCCAGAGTCTACTCCGCCAACTCCAATAATTTTAATTTTATTACCAAGAGTTTTATAAAATTTATTAATCAGCATTGTAGATTTTTCTTCTATTGGTTTACCTGACAAACCTCCTTTTTGATGCTTTTGAATGTCATTTAATTTATCTCGAGTAGAGTCAGAGGTATTCGATAAAATGACTGCTTTTATATTACTACTTAAAAGGACATCAGAAATTTTAGGTATTTCCTGATCTTTAATATCTGGTGAGACTTTTACTACAATTGGAATTTTTGAATTTAGTTTTGTTTTTTCACTATTGATTACATTTAATAAACTATTCAATTTTTCCTGATCATGGAAATTTCTCAGCTCTTCAGTGTTGGGAGATGAAATATTAATCGTAATATAATCAGCAAATTCATGAAAGGTTTTTAAACATTCAACATAATCCTTAAATCTATCATTTGTATTTTTATTAGGACCTATGTTAATTCCAAGTAAACCAATTTGTTTATTACTTGAAATCCTATCAACAATATTTTTTGCACCTAAGTTATTAAAACCCAATCTATTAATTAATGCTTCATCTTCAACTAATCTAAAAACTCTTGGCTTGGGGTTACCATATTGTTTAAGAGGTGTTACTGTGCCTACCTCCACAAAACCAAATCCCAATTTAAATAAAGAATTATAAACCTCAGCATTTTTGTCAAATCCTGCTGCCATTCCAATTGGATTTTCTATTTCTTTTTCAAATAATTTAGTCTTAAATAAATGGCTATTTTTATTTTGATCTAAAACATTTGGCACAAAATTAAATTTTAATGACTTTATTGCCAAACCATGGGCTGTCTCTGGATCAAGTTTAAAAATTAGAGATCTTAAATTTGAAAACATTATTTAATTTTATTTATTATAAGATCTTTAGTTTCTTTAACACCAAAAAAACTTATAAAAAAACCCATTCGAGGGCCATTTTCGACTCCAAATACAACTTCATAAATTAATTTAAACCAGTCTCTTAAATTTTCTGAATACCCGTTTTCTTTTCCTGTTGAATAAATTAAAGTTTGAATTTCCTCAGGAGACATCTTATCATTACATTTGTCTAAGGTTGATATTAGAGCCTCTAGCGCTTTTTTTTCAGTTTGATCAGGTATTTTATATTTTTTTTTGGCTTTTATTACATCATTAAAATATTTAATAGCATAACCAACTAAATTATCAAAAATGGGATGATCTTTTTCAGAAATATTTTCTTTATATTTTTTTACGAACTTCCATAGTAATTCTTTGTTTTCAGCATTACTTGTTTCCACAAGATTTAATAACATAGAAAATGACATAATCATTTTTTCTTTTGGAACACTGCCATTATGAACATGCCATACTGGATTCATCAGTAATTGAAGCTCATCTTGGGTTTTAGCCTTTTCAATAAATTCCAAATATTCATCGACTGCTTTTGGAACTATCTCATTATAAAGTTTTTTTGCTCTTTTTGGATTTTGATACATGTATAATGATAAACTTTCTGGTGAGGCGTACTCTAACCATCGCTCGATTGTTATTCCATTCCCTTTTGATTTAGAAATCTTTTCCCCTTTTTCATCCAAAAAGAGTTCATAAGCAAAACCAGATGGGTTTTTTTTTCCAATTAGTTTAATAATTTTAGAGGATAATATTGCGCTTTCTATCAGATCTTTTCCGTACATTTCAAAATCAACATCAAGCGCATACCATCTCATAGCCCAATCTACTTTCCACTGAAGTTTACAATGACCATCTAATATGCTTGATTCTAAATCTTTACCTTTATTATCAAATACAATCTTAGACTTAGAATTATCAATTTCTTTGACTGGAATTTCTAAAACATGTCCTGTTTCTGGACAAATAGGAAGAAATGGACAATAAGTTTTTTGACGTTCTTTTCCTAAAGTAGGCAAAATGATATCCATTATTCCATCATAATTATCTAAAATAATTTGAAGTGTTGGATTAAAAAAACCTGATTTATACAATTCAGTAGAGCTTTTGAAATTATATTTAAAATTAAAATTATTTAAAAACTTTTTTAATTTCTCATTATTATGTTCACCAAAACTATTATATTTTTCAAAGGGATCTGGCACGTCTGTCAAAGGTTTATGAAGGTTTTTTTCTAACAATTCTTTATTGGGTACATTGTCTGGTACTTTTCTAAGACCGTCCATATCATCAGAAAAAGTGATAATTTCTGTTGGAAGATCAGTTAATTGTTTTAACGCATTAACCATCATAGAAGTTCTAGCAACTTCTCCAAATGTTCCTATGTGAGGAAGTCCACTTGGGCCATATCCAGTCTGTAGTGTAATTTTACCTTTTTTTTCTAAAAAAGATTTTCTTTCTCTGAGCATTTTTTTTGCTTCAACGATTGGCCAAGAGCTTGTTTTTTCTAAGTTTTCTTTTTTTATCATGAATAATTCAACAAAATCTTTAATTAGCGAACTACTTAATTCTTATAGAGTTGAAATTTATTTACCATAAAATAATGTTCTTTCAAAATGTCTAATTATAAAACAGTTTTTTTCACTCTTGGAATTCTTCAAATAATTCTTGGTATTTTTATGCTTGTTCCAATAATTGTACAATTTATTTATGGTCAAATAGATTCTTCTTTTTTTGGTGCAGCAATTGTTACAATTATTTTTGGCACCTTATTTTTTCTCTCCAATCTAGATCATGAAAAAAAACTTAATTTACAACAAGCATTTCTTCTAACTGCATTAGCATGGGTAAGTATTGCTATATTTGGTTCATTACCCTTTATGTTCTCTAATTTAGAATTTTCAGTCACAAATGCCTTTTTTGAAAGTATGTCAGGTATTACAACGACTGGTTCAACAATCATATCAAACTTGGAAAATATGCCTAAAGGGATATTATTTTGGAGAGCAATACTTCAATGGTTGGGAGGTATTGGTGTCATAGTGATGGCGATTACATTAATGCCCATCATGAATGTTGGGGGAATGCAATTATTTAAAATTTCAAACAATGATTCATCTGAAAAAATTCTTCCAAAGTCTAAAGAGGTTGCTCTAAGATTGATTTATATTTACTCTGGATTAACTGCGCTATGTGCAATCACTTACAATATATTTGGGATGAATATTTTTGATAGTATTACACATTCGATGACAACTATAGCAACTGGTGGATTCTCTAATTATAATCAATCCATTGGTTTTTTTAATAGCTTAGCAATAGAAACTACGGCTATGGTATTTATTATTTTAGGAAGTGTACCATTTATCGTGTACATAAAATTTTTAAATGGCAATAGGTCTATTTTTACATCAGACTCTCAAATCAAAACTTTTATTAAGATAATATTTATATCTATTTTTATTTTATCAATTTATCTTACTTTAAATAATTCAAGTTCATTTAATTTAAGATCAATTTTCTTTAACGTTATTTCTATTCTAACTGGAACTGGTTACGTCAATGCTCAATTTGACAATTGGGGTAGCTTTCCTCTAGTATTATTTTTGGCTTTAATGTTCATAGGTGGTTGCGCCGGTTCAACGACATGTGGTATAAAAATATTTCGATTTCAAATTCTTTATTCATTTATAATTAATCAACTAAAAAAAATTATTTACCCTAAAGGCGTTTTTGTGTTGAAATATGATAAAAATCCAATTGATGATAAATTCATAGCATCAATCATCTCTTTTATTTACATGTACTTAATAATATTTTTTTTATTATCTGCGTTACTATCTTTGAATGGACTAGATTTTATAACCGCAATTTCAGGTGCTGCGACCTCTATTTCAAATGTTGGTCCTGGTTTAGGATCAATAATCGGACCTAACGGGAATTTCTCCTCATTGCCAGATTTTTCCAAATGGATTTTAACAATCGGTATGATCTTGGGAAGACTGGAATTATTTGCTATATTAGTGTTATTTTTACCTTCATTCTGGAGAAATTAAAAAATGATAGAAATTAAAAAACAATCCCTCTCAGAGACATTTTCAGTTTATTTCGATAAAAGAATGTTAAAAATATTATTACTTGGTGCTATCTCTGGTTTTCCTTGGGTATTGATAGGTAGTAGTTTAAGTTTATGGTTAAAGGAAGATGGATTAAGCAGATCTACAGTTGGTTGGGCTGGTCTTATATTTGCAGTTTATGCATTTAATTATTTATGGGCTCCTTTAATCGATCGTATTCAAATACCGTACCTAACAAAAAAAATTGGACATCGAAGAGGATGGATTGTCCTAATGCAGATATTAATCTTAATCTCATTATTTTTGTGGAGTGTAATTGATCCTTCAGAAAATTTAGCCCTTGTAATATCAGTAGGTTTACTAATTGCAATTGCCTCAGCAACACAAGATATTACTGTGGATGCTTTAAGGATTGAGCAAATTAGCGAGAACGAGGGTAAATCAATGGCTGCGGGCGCAGCAATGGCTGTCGTTGGGTGGTGGAGTGGATATAAATTAGGCGGAGTTTTATCATTGTTTTCTGCGGATTATTTAGAAAATTTAGGTTTTCAAAATTATTGGCAACTAACTTTTTTAATCTTGGGAATTTTAATAATTCTTATGAATATTGGATTGATGTTTGTCAATGAAACTGACTCGACTGAAAGACAAATTAATCAGAAAGAAAATGATCAATTAATTGCTGGTAAATTTCAAAATTCAAATTTTCTAACTCACACTATAACTTGGATAAGTGGAACAATCAGTGGACCTATAATAAGTTTTTTTAAAAAAAATGGCTTTCAAATTGCTTTGGGGATCCTAGGGTTTGTTTTTTTATTCAAAGTTGGAGAGGCTTTTTTAGGGCGTATGTCTATTATCTTTTATAAAGAAATTGGTTTTAGTAAATCAGATATTGCTATTTACTCAAAAACTTTGGGGTGGATAACGACTGTCATCTTCACTCTACTAGGTGGACTATTTGTAATAAGATCTGGTGTTTTAAAAGCAATGTTTTTAGCAGGAATTTTAATGGCGAGTACAAATCTTTTGTTCAGTCTTTTGGCGTGGAGCGGTAAATCTGAAATACTTTTTGCAATAGCTGTAATCTTTGACGACATTGCAGCAGCTTTCGCCACTGTTGCATTTGTTGCATTTATATCATTGCTAGTTGATAGAACTTACACAGCAACTCAATATGCTCTATTAGCTTCAATAGGTACTGCTGGAAGAACTACATTAGCGTCATCATCGGGCGCTCTAGTTGATTGGCTTAATGGAGACTGGGGAGTATTTTTTATCTTAACTGCTATAATGGTAATACCATCTTTAATTATATTATGGATAATAAGAAATAAATTAAAGATTAATGAAAAATAATTTTTTTTATAATTTTTCACTTGGAAATATAAATGCAAAACCTTCTAATAACTCTGAAACTTTATCGCAAATCTTATATGGTGAAAAATTTAAAGTATTAAAAAATCAAAAAAACTGGGTTAAGATTAAAACTAATTTTGATAATTATATTGGTTATATTAAAAAAAATTATTTTTACAAAAATTTTAAGCCAACTTTAAAGATAAAAAAAACAAAATCTAGAATATTTATTAAAAAAAAAAATAAGTTTTTACCAACAAAAAATTATCTTTTCTTTGCATCTGGCATATCGGTTTTAAACAAAAATAAAAGGCTGATTGAGTTTAAAAAGGACAGATGGATAAAAAAAAGTGATATTGTTAAAATTGATCATCTTGAAAAAGATATTTTAAAAATAATGAAATTATTTAAAAGTAGTAAATATCTATGGGGTGGAAAAACATCTGATGGTATTGATTGCTCTGCTTTGATCCAAATTTACTTTTATTATAACAGAATATTTTTTCCAAGAGATACGAAAGATCAGATAAAGTTTTGTAAAAGAAAAAAAGGAAAAAATTTAAGTAAAGGAGATATAATATTCTGGAAAGGACATGTCGGTATATGTCTAAGTAAGTCTAAATTTATTCACGCTTATGGACCAAAAAAAAAGGTGTTAGTAATGCCAACTAAACAAGCAATTCAATTAATTGATAAAACTGCAAATCTAAAAGTTAAAAAAGTAAGTAATATTGGTAATTATTAATCTCTACCAAAGTCAGGTTTATTTACATCCTGTTTTAATTTGATTATTTTAGACCTAACTTTTTTTGTTTGAATTAATTTTTTTAGAATTGATTTATTATTTTTTGAATTAATGTCTGTCTTAAAAGATATTAAATTTTTGATAAATATATCAATTGCTCTTGAAACATTTTTTCTATTATCAAAAAAAATGTCTCTCCACATAATTTCATTTGATGCAGCGATTCTTGAAAAATCTCTTAATCCACCTGCACTATATTTAATTAAGTCATATTTTTGCTTTTTCTCAAAATCTTGAGCTGATTTAACCAAATTGTAAGCTATTAAATGTGGTAAATGGCTTGTAATTGAAAATATTTTATCGTGTCTTTCCGCATTCATAATTACAGTTTTTGAACCCATTTTTTTCCAAAAAGAATTTAAAAATTTTAAATGTTTCATATTTATTTTCTTATTTTTAATCAATACACACCACTTATTTTCAAACAGATTTTCCTTACCATGCTCAGGCCCACTTACTTCTGATCCAGCTATAGGATGACTTTGAATCCATGATATTTTTTTTTTTAAATTTCTTTTAATTATTTCTGAAGATTCTATTTTTGACGAACCAACATCAGTAATAATTTGTTTTGAATTAAAATTATTGTTTAATCTTAATATCATCTTTTTGTATTCACTCATTGGTGTACAAAAAATAATTAGATTTGATTTTGCAACTACCTCTTGTAGTTTATTTACGAGAGTTCCTGGCAACTTTAGTCTTTTGATCTTTGATATATTTTTTTTAGATTTTTCGAAAATGAAAATTTTTTTTGCTAATTTTTTTTTTGCAATTTTTTTTACTAACGAAGATCCTAACAAGCCACAGCCGATGATGAGCACATTTTTCATTAGTTAAACATTCCTTTTACTGCTCGCATAAATTTCAAATTATCTGTTTTTGATCCAATAGTTAATCGTAACATATTTTTTATATTGTAGCCATTTTCTGTTGATCTTAAGATAATTCCTTTCATCTTTAATTTTTCATAAAAAAATTTTGCTTTAAATTTACATTTATCAAAATTTAATAATAAAAAATTGGCCGATATATTATTTGAATTAATTCCATATTGGTTAAGAAAATTTTTCAATTTATTTGCATAAATGATATTATGTTTAACTGATCGAGTTATAAACTTAGTATCCTTAAGAGACTCAATAGCAGCTTTTTGTGCTACCTCATTAACATTAAAAGGTGGTTTAATAATATTCAGTGCTTTAATAATTTTTTTTGAACCATATCCCCAGCCTACTCTTAAAGAAGATAAACCGTATATTTTAGAAAACGTTCTTAAAATAAAGACATTTTGTTTATTTTTGAATAATTTTAATCCACTTTTGTAATCATTATTTTTCATATATTCTGCATATGCATCATCCACTACTAGCAGAATATTTTTTCTCAATTTTTTTCTAAGTTCTAAAAGCTCAGAACTTGTTAGGTATGTTCCAGTTGGATTATTAGGATTTGCTAAAAAAACAATTTTTGTTTTTTTTGAAACATTTTTAATAATTTCATGAATTGATACTTTAAAATTATTTTCTTTAGCAAAAATAACTTTTGCACCAACTATTTTAGAATATATCCTGTACATTAAAAAACTATACTGAGGAAGAATAACTTCATCCTTAGGATTTAAAAATAACTGACATAGCATTTGAATGACCTCATCAGATCCAGCGCCACAAATAATTCTATCTTCATTGCATTTAAATTTTTTAGATATTTGTCTTCTTAAGGCATTAGACTTGCCATCTGGGTACCTAAAAAAACTTAAATTTTTATTAGACAAAATCTTTTTAGCCTTTGAGCTGACACCTAGGGCTGACTCATTCGCAGATAGCTTTACAACTTGATGAAATCTCTTAAGACTGGATTTACCAGGCTCATAGGTTTCAATATTTAATCTCTTAAATCTCATGGTAGCCAACTTTTATAAATTTTATGCTCTTTATAAATAAAAAAACATTTTTTTATATAGTTTAAGTGTAATTATTTTTAAAAATTGACATACTAAATAACTTCTAGTACAAAATTTATGCGCTGATTTACCTGAATTGCGAGCGCTTTAAAAAAACCGCTAAAAAAGTTTTTTTTCTCACAATTCAACTTTCAGCTTTTATTATGAATATAAAACAAAATATAAAAACGTTGATTGTTGAAAAACCACTCAAATTAGATTGTGGTCAGACTATAAATAATTTTCCTTTAGCCTATGAAACTTATGGCTCACTCAATAATGAAAAAGATAACGCAATTTTAGTATTTCATGCTTTAACAGGTGATCAATTTGTAACAGGTACAAATCCAGTGACCAAAAAGGATGGTTGGTGGTCTTATGCGGTAGGCTCTGGCAAGTCGATAGATACAGATAAGTATTTTGTAATCTGTGCAAATGTAATAGGCGGATGTATGGGATCTTTTGGGCCTAGCCATGAAAATCCCAAGACAAAAAAAATTTATGGAACAGATTTTCCAGTCATCACAATTAATGACATGGTGAATGCACAAATTAATTTGTTGGATTTTTTTGGAATAAAAAAACTTTTTTCAGTTGTAGGCGGTTCAATGGGTGGAATGCAAGTCCTACAATTTATTAGCAATTACCCTGATAAAGCTAAAACAGCAATACCAATTGCTTGTACTTCAAGCCATTCTGCACAAAATATTGCTTTTAATGAACTTGGTAGACAAGCCATTGCGGCAGATCATAATTGGTCTGATGGAGATTATAATTCAAAAAATATTGTACCCGATAAAGGATTAGCTGTAGCTAGAATGGCTGCACATATTACTTATCTCTCAAAAAAAGGGCTTCAAGAAAAATTTGGTAGAAAACTTCAAGAAAGAGATGATTTAAAATTTGGTTTTGATGCTGACTTTCAAATTGAAAGTTATCTTAGATACCAAGGTTCGGTATTTGTAGATCGGTTCGATGCAAATAGCTATTTGTATATTACTAGAGCAATGGATTATTTTGATTTAGTAAAACAATTTGATGGAAATTTATCTAATGCTTTTAAAAATACTAAAGCGAAATTTTTTATAATATCTTTTACCTCAGATTGGCTTTATCCAACACAAGAAAATAAAGACATTGTAATTGCCTTAAACGCGGTTGGTGCAAATGTAGGTTTTGTTGAAATTGAGTCTGATAAAGGCCACGATTCTTTTTTGCTTAATGTTCCCGATTTCTTAAAAGCTCTAAAAAATTTTTTAGATAAATCTTATGCAGAAAAAAATTCATGAAGCCAGAATATAAAATTATTTCAGATTTGATTGAGAAAGACGCAAAAGTTCTTGATGTAGGATGTGATGATGGAACTTTAATGGAATTTTTAAAGACAAATAAAAACGCTAATATCAGAGGAATTGAGATTTCAAAAGAAAAAGTGCAAATTTGTATTGCTAAAGGACTGACTGTTATTGAGGGGAATGCAGAATTTGATTTAAAGCAATTTCCAAATGACTCTTTTGAATATGTTGTTCTTGGACAAACTTTACAAGCTTTTATAAATCCTGAGATAGTAATTAAAGAGCTTTTACGAGTTGGTAACAAAGCTATAGTAACTATTCCAAATTTTGGGCATTGGAAAGTAAGATTAAATTTATTATTTAAAGGAACAATGCCAATTACAAAATCTTTACCTCATGATTGGTATAACACACCAAACATTCATATGTGCACGATAAAAGATTTTGTCAGATTTTCAAAGATTATTAACTTTAAAATTTTTAAATCTTTAGCATTAATTAATGAAAATGTTTCTGATATAAATAACTCAAATCTTATTTTTAAAAATTTATTTGGAGAACTTGGTATATTTTTAATAGAAAAATAAATGAAAATTGAAATTATTAAATGTCTACAGGATAATTATAGCTACTTAATCATTGATGAAAAAAATCAAACCGCATGTGTCATTGACCCTAGCGAGTCTGTACCAATAATCAATTATCTTGATAATTCAAAGATAAATTTAAAATTCATACTTAATACGCACCATCATTACGATCATGTGGGTGGAAATCTTGAATTAAAAAAAAAGTATAATTCTAAAGTGGTTGGATTTATTGGAGATAAAAATCGTATACCCGAGATTGATATATCTCTAGAGGACAACCAAATATGGAAACAAGATAATTTTGAAGCAAAAATTTATCATGTTCCAGGTCATACATCTGGACATATCGCTTTTCATTTTTTTAAAGAAAAAAAAATTTTTACTGGTGATACTTTATTCTCTTTAGGGTGTGGCAGAATTTTTGAAGGTACCTACGAACAAATGTATAATTCACTTAAAAAAATTAAATCATTACCAAAAGATACAGAAATATATTGTGGCCATGAATACACTTTACAAAACTCAAATTTTTGTATCGCCAATGACTCTGGTAATTTAAAATTAAAAAATAAAATACTAGAGATTAACAAGAAACTTAAAAATGCATTACCAACAATACCAAGTACTTTAGCTGATGAATTAGAATGTAATATATTTCTTAAAGCAAAAGATTTAGAAAGTTTTTCAAAATTGAGAGATTTAAAGGATAATTTTTAGTTAATAAGCTTGACTAAAGAAATGCCCTGACTATATTGCCTGATAAAAAAATCTATTTTATGTCATACGCAGTTATACAATCAGGTGGAAAACAATATAAAGTGAAGTCTGGTGAAATTTTAAAAATTGAAAAATTACCAAATTCAAAATCTGACACTAAAATTGAGTTTAATGATATATTAGCATATGGCGATAATAAAGTAATAGAAATAGGTTCGCCAACAATTCAAGGTGCCAAAGTTGAAGCAAACCTAATAAAAAATAGTAAAAATAGAACTGTACTTATTTTTAAAAAGAGAAGAAGACAAAATTCAAGAAGAAAAAATGGTCATAGACAAGAATATTCTATGATTAGAATAAATAAAATTTTTTCAAAAGATGGTAAGATTTTATCTGAGGCTGAGAAGATTTCTAAACAAATAAAAAAAGATTCTGAAAAAAAGGAATTGAGTAAATAAAGGAATAAAATATGGCTACAAAAAAAGCTGGTGGATCATCAAGGAATGGTAGAGATAGTGCCGGCAGAAGACTTGGTGTAAAAAAATATGGTGGTCAAAATGTTATTCCTGGCAACATAATTGTTAGACAAAGAGGCACTAAGATATTTCCAGGAGAAAATGTGGGTATGGGTAAAGATCACTCAATTTTTTCAGTAATAAAAGGTAAAGTTGTTTTTAAAAAAACAAAATCCGATAGAACTTTTGTTTCAGTAAAACCCAATTAATATTACAACTCAAAATAGCGTTGTATTATGAAATTCTTAGATCAAGTAAAAATTTATATTAAAGCTGGCAATGGTGGTGATGGCTCTCCAAGTTTTAGAAGAGAAAAATTTATCGAGTATGGTGGACCAGATGGTGGCGATGGTGGTAAAGGTGGTTCAGTAATTTTAAAAGCTGAGAGAAATTTAAATACTTTAATCGATTTTAGATATCAACAACATCATAAAGCAAAAAGAGGTAACAATGGTGCTGGACAAAACCGGACTGGTAAAAGTGGAGATGATCTCATTCTCAAAGTTCCATTAGGTACTCAGGTTTTTGAAGAAGATAATAAAACCTTAATTTTTGACTTTATAAAAATTGGGGAGGAGTTTGTGGCTGCTGCAGGTGGTAAAGGTGGTTTAGGCAATACTAGATTCAAAAGTTCAACAAATAGAGCTCCAAGAAAATTTACTAAAGGTACTCGTGGTGAAGAATTTACTATATGGCTTCAATTAAAAACAATTGCAGATGTTGGAATAATTGGATTACCTAATGCAGGTAAATCAAGTTTACTAGCAGCTATTACTAATGCTAATCCTAAAATTGCAAATTATGAATTTACAACATTAAATCCTAATCTTGGTGTGGCAAGCTATGATGATAAAGAAGTTACAATTGCAGATATTCCTGGATTAGTAGAGGGCGCACATAAAGGAACTGGTTTAGGAATACAATTTTTAAAACATATCGAGAGGTGTAAATCTCTTTTACACATGATCGATATAACAAACGATGATATAAAAAAAAGTTACAATCAGGTAAAAAAAGAATTAAAGAGCTATAGTTCCAAGCTTGCAAAAAAAAGAGAGCTTATTGTTTTAAATAAAACCGATTTAATTGACGATAAAGAAATGAAAAAAATTGAGAAAAATTTAAAAAAAATCACCAAATCAGAAATTATTACAATTTCTACAATAAAGAAGAAATATATTTCCAAAATTAAAGCAAAATTAGTTGGTTATGCATCTTAAAAATTCGAAAATTATAGTAATAAAAATTGGATCATCACTGATTGTAGATAGTAAAAAAAAGATAAGAAAAAAATGGCTATCTTCTTTTGCTAAAGATATTCAAAAACTAAAATCTAAAAATAAAAAGATTATCATTGTAAGTTCTGGAGCTATTGCACTTGGATGTAAAAAAATGAATTACAATAAATCAAATTTAAAGCTTGATAAAAGTCAAGCAATAGCCTCTGTGGGTCAAATCGAACTTATGAATTTATTTTCTCAAACTTTTTCAAAATTAAAGATTAATATTTCACAAATTTTGCTAACTTTGGATGATACCGAGGAGAGAAGAAGATCAATAAATGCTAAAAGGACTTTTGAGAACTTATTTAAGTTGGACTACATACCGATCGTTAATGAAAATGATACTATTGCAACGTCAGAAATAAAATATGGTGATAATGATAGACTTGCCTCTCGGGTTGCACAGATAACTAATGCCGATACTTTAATATTATTATCCGATGTAGACGGTCTTTTCACAAAAAATCCAAAATTATTTAAAGACGCAAAATTAATAAAAAAAGTGAATAATCTAGACAAAGATATGAAAAAAATTTACATAAAAGGGGTTACAGAGTTTGGTAAGGGTGGGATGAATACCAAAATTGAAGCTGCTAAGATTTGTAATTTAGCAGGATGTAATATGATTATTGCAAACGGATTATATTTAAATCCAATACAACAAATTGAAAAAAAGAATATTTGTACTTTATTTGAGTCAAGAATATCTAAATTACATGCACGGAAAAAATGGATAATAAGTTCTATTTCACCAAAGGGGACTCTTGTCATAGATGATGGTGCTAAAAAAGCACTAGTTGGTGGTAAAAGTTTATTGGCAGCAGGGATTATTAATTTATCAGGGAAATTTAACAAAGGTGATCATATCAAGATTCTAGACACTAAAAACAAAGAATTTGCGAGAGGTCTAAGCTCTTTTTCTTCTGAAGAAATAAATAAGATAATGGGTTGTCACTCAAATGAGATTGAAAAAAAACTTGGATACATAACAAAATCTGAAGTTGTTCATAAAGATGATATGGTCGAGGTTTAATGCAAAAGCTACTTACTGATATCGGAAAAAAATCAAAAAAAGCTATTAATAAAAGGTTAAGCACAAAAAAAAAGAACAAAGTTCTAAAAGATTATCGTCTTCTAATCTTAAAAAACAAAAAATTAATAATTAATGAAAATAAAAAAGATATTAAGAATGCCTACAAAAAAGGTATTAAAAATAATTTAATCCAAAGATTAATATTAAATGACAAAAAAATAGTTGCGATAACCAATTCTATAAAAAAAATTATTAGTTTAAGGGATCCTACAAATGTCATTTTAGAAAAATGGAAAAGGCCAAATGGTTTAGTAATATCAAAAGTATCTATACCTATTGGTGTAATTGGCGTTATATACGAAAGTAGACCCAATGTTACAGCAGATGTTGCATCGTTATGTTTTAAGTCTGGGAATGCCGTCATTTTAAAAGGTGGATCTGAAGCTTATTATTCTAATCTTATTCTCACAAAATTCTTTAGAAAATCACTAAAGAAAAATAACGTTGATGAAAATTTTGTTCAGTTTTTAAAACTCAAAAAAAGAAGTGTTGTTGATTTTCTTCTACAAAAAATGAGTAAATTTATTGATGTAATAATTCCAAGAGGTGGGAAAGGTTTAGTTAAAAAAGTACAGGATTTGTCATCTGTTCCAACAATTGGTCATTTGGAAGGTGTTTGTCATTCTTATGTAGATAAAAATGCAAATCCTAAGATTGCGAATAAAGTAGTTCAAAATGCTAAAATGAGGAATACCGCAATATGTGGAGCAACCGAAACAATTCTTTTACACGAAAAAATAATTAAGAAATTTGGAAATGAAATTTTAAAAAATTTAGAAGAAAATGGATGTAAAATTATTGGTGATAATAAGGTAAGAAAACTTTATGATAAAAAAATTCAGAAAGCTTCGACAAAAGATTGGTCAAAAGAATATTTATCACCTGTTGTATCTGTGAAATCAGTAAAAAATATAGATGAGGCTATAGCGCATATTAACAAATACGGAACCATGCATACGGATTGTATTATTACTCAAAACAAAAAAGCAGCAAAAAAATTTTTAAATGAGGTAAAAAGTTCAATTGCTATGCACAATACTTCAACACAATTTGCAGATGGAGGTGAATTTGGTTTTGGTGGCGAGGTGGGAATCTCAACCAACACACTTCCACCTAGAGGTCCCGTAGGACTTAATCAACTGATTTCCTATAAATATCAAGTCACCAGCAAAGGCCAAGTAAGGAAGTAATTTGAATTTGAAAAAAAAAAGAATTGGAATTTTAGGTGGTTCATTTGATCCTGCTCACAATGGTCATTTAGCTATATCTAAAGAAGCAGTAAAAAGATTTAAACTTGAAAAGATTATATGGGCCATAACAAAAAAAAATCCTTTTAAAATAAAAAGTTCTTTAAGCCTGCAATCTAGAATTAAAGGATGTAAAAAGATTATTAAAAAAAATAAATTTATTGAGGTTAAATTTTATGAAAATAAAATTAAATCAAATAAAACAATAAATCTAATAAATTACTTCAACAAAAATAAAAAAAATGAAATTTTTTTCTTAATGGGTGCAGATAATTTAGTTAATTTCCATAAATGGCATAAATGGAAACAGATTTCTGAAAAATGTAATATCTTAGTTTTTGATAGATATGGATATAAGAAAAAATCATTAAATTCTAAGACATATAAAACCCTTAAAAGTGAGAAATTTAAATTTGTTTATTTTAATAAAGTCAATATTTCATCTTCTCAATTAAGGAAAATTTGATAGTCTAAAATTAATTAATGGATAAAATTTCAGATCTTAAAAATTCTATCATCAAAACATTGGATATTAACAAGGCTCAAGACATAATAAGCATAGATCTCAAAGATAAAAGTTCTATGGCTGATTTTATGATTATTGCGAGCGGCACTTCATCTAGGCACATACAATCTTTATCCGAGCAAGTTTTGGAAAAATTCAAAGATAATGGCATAAAAAATTCAAAAATTGAGGGCGCAGATAGTAGTGAATGGAAATTAATTGATGGTATAGACTTAATTGTTCATATTTTTCACCCAGAAAAAAGAAAATTTTATGAACTTGAAAAAATGTGGTCTGAGCTAATACCTAAAGAAAAATTAATTATCTAATGAAAAAAGTATTAACATTATTTTTATTTTCTTTTCTATTTCAGCAGGTGAATTCTGCTGAAAATGATATTTACAAAAAAATTGATTTATTTGGAGAAGTGCTTGAAAAAATCAATAAAGAATATGTAGATGAAATTAATCAATCTGAGAGTATGGACTCTGCAATTAATGGCCTTCTACAATCTCTTGATCCTTACTCGGCATACATGTCTCCAGAAATATTTAATGAAATGCAGACTGAGACTAGTGGTGAATTTGGGGGTCTTGGTATTGAGGTGAGTATGGAGTCCGGTGTTGTAAAAGTCATTTCTCCTATAGATGACACGCCAGCATCTAGAGCAGGGATTAAAGCAGGCGACTATATTGTTAAAATTAATGATGTTCAAGTTCAGGGCAAATCTCTCAGCGAAGCTGTTGATTTAATGAGGGGGCCAGTTGGATCAGGAATTGAACTCACAATTCGAAGACGTGGGGAGAGAAAAGCTCTAATATTTAATGTTGTAAGAGAGATTATACAAATTCAATCCGTAAAAGCTGACATTTTAGAAAAAAGTATAGGTTATTTAAGACTAACCTCGTTTAATGAAAATAGTGGCAAACAAATAGAAAGAGAAATTAAAAAATTAGAAAAAAATAAAGATGTTAAGTCATACATTTTAGATTTAAGAAACAATCCTGGCGGACTACTTTCTCAAGCAATAAAAATCTCCGACTTTTTTTTAGATAATGGAGAAATCGTATCCACAAAAAGTAGAAAACCTTCTGAAAATAGAAAATGGTTTGCAAAAAAAGGTGACCTTACAAATGGAAAAGTCTTGATTGTTCTTATTAACTATGGATCGGCTTCGGCATCAGAAATAGTTGCGGGAGCCCTCAAAGATCACAAAAGAGCAATTTTATTAGGTGAAAATAGTTATGGTAAAGGGTCAGTACAATCTATCATCCCCCTTAAAAATGATGGAGCAATTAGGCTCACAGTAGCTAAATATTATCTTCCTTCAGGAAAATCTATTTCTGAAGTTGGTGTATCTCCAGATATAGAAATTGATGAGGAAAATGATGATTTCAGAATCAAAACTGAAACCGACAATCAGTTAGAATACGCCATTAAACTTCTCAAAGGCTAACATGGAAGAAAGATTCAGAAATCTGCCACTTAGAAGTGGAGTGGGAATTGTTGTCCTTAACAAGGAGAATAAAGTTTTTGTAGCAAAACGAATAGATAATCCAAAAAATTTTTGGCAAATGCCACAGGGTGGAGTAGATGATGGAGAAGAATTTTTAGCTGCTGCATATAGAGAATTAGAAGAGGAAACAAGTATCAAGAATGTAGAACTTGTAAAAGAAATAGAAGGCACACTTACCTATGTGCTACCAAAAAATTTATTAGGTATTATTTGGAAAGGTAAATATAAGGGACAAAAACAAAAATGGTTTTTGATGAGATACCTAGGTAAAGATGAAGATATTAATATTAAAACAAATAAACCAGAATTTTTAGAATGGAAATGGATTGAATTAGATAAGATAACTGAAGTGGTAGTAGATTTCAAATATCATGTTTACAAAGAACTTAAAGAAAAAATAAAAACAATAATTAATTGATTGATTTTAAAGTTTCAACTTTTTGATCAGCCAAATATTTCAATTGATCACTAATTTCTGGTTTATTAGATTCTTCTTCTGCATTTTTTAATAATTCCCGGAACTTATTTTTCTCAATATCTTTTAGATTTAAGATGTAGCTAGTCAAAATGGATAAAGTATTATTTTTAAATTCAATAATCCCATCCTCAACATAATACTTTTCTTCACCAGATTTTGCTTGAATGGTAACAATACCTGGTTTTAAAAATGAAATTATAGAAATATGATCTTTTAATATCCCCATTTCTCCTTCAAATGCAGGAACAACAACCTCATTGACATCCTCTTTTGATAAGAAGGATTTCTCTGGATTAACTATTTCAATTTTAAATTCATCACTCATTAAGCTGCTGCATCTTTAGACATTTTTTCAGCTTTCTCGATGGCTTCCTCAATGGTTCCAACCATATAAAATGCTGCCTCTGGAAGATGATCGTACTCACCTTTGCATATTGCATCAAAACCCTTAATTGTGGATTCTAAATCAACTAGTTTTCCAGGTGATCCTGTAAAAACCTCAGCCACAAAGAAAGGTTGAGATAAAAACCTTTGAATTTTTCTAGCTCTTGCTACGACTAGTTTATCTTCCTCTGATAATTCATCCATACCTAAGATAGCTATAATATCTTGCAATGATTTATATGTTTGTAATATTTTTTGCACTTCACGAGCTACTCGATAATGCTCATCACCAACAATTCTAGGATCAAGAATTCTTGAAGTTGAGTCTAATGGGTCAACTGCAGGATAAATACCTATTTCAGCTATTTGTCTAGAAAGTACAGTTGTTGCATCTAAATGAGCAAATGAAGTTGCTGGCGCGGGATCAGTCAAATCATCAGCAGGTACATAAATTGCCTGTACTGATGTAATTGAGCCTTTGTTAGTGGTTGTAATTCTCTCTTGTAAATTTCCCATATCAGTTGCTAATGTTGGCTGATATCCAACTGCAGATGGTATTCTTCCTAGTAATGCTGATACCTCTGAACCTGCTTGAGTAAACCTAAATATATTATCAACGAAAAATAGAACATCTTGTCCTTCTTGATCTCTAAAATATTCTGCTACAGTTAATCCTGTTAGCGCCACTCTTGCTCTTGCTCCCGGAGGTTCATTCATTTGTCCATAAACTAAAGCAGCTTTAGATCCAGGACCCTCAGATTTTATTACCCCTGATTCCATCATTTCATGATAAAGATCATTCCCTTCTCTAGTTCTTTCACCTACACCAGCAAAAACCGAAAAGCCACCATGAGCTTTGGCAACGTTGTTGATCAATTCCATAATTAAAACAGTTTTTCCAACACCCGCACCACCAAACAAACCTATCTTTCCTCCTTTAGCATATGGAGCTAAAAGATCAATAACTTTGATACCAGTTACAAGTATTTCTGTTTCTGTTGACTGATCGTTAAATTCTGGAGCTGGTCTATGGATTGGCCAATTTTCTTTTGTTTTTACTTCTCCTCTTTCGTCTATAGGCTCTCCAACAACATTTATAATTCTTCCTAAAGTTTCAGGTCCTACCGGCACTTTAATTGGAGCGTTCGTATTTATTACCTCATCACCTCTTTTTAATCCCTCAGTAGCATCCATCGCAATAGTTCTTGCAGTCGACTCACCTAAGTGTTGTGCTACTTCAAGTACTAATCTATTATTGCCATTTTTACATTCTAAAGCTGTTAATATTTCTGGTAAATCACCTTCAAACTTTACATCAACAACTGCTCCTATAACTTGTGTTATTATTCCTTTGCTCATAATTATAAACTTTCCGCTCCTGATATTATCTCTATTAGTTCTTTTGTAATTGCTGCCTGACGACTTCTATTGTATTCAATTGTGAGTTTGTCAACCATTTCACCCGCGTTTCGAGTTGCGTTATCCATTGCACTCATTCTTGCACCCTGTTCGCTAGCTGAATTTTCTAACATCGCTTTAAATATTTGAGTCGAAATATTTTTTGGTAATAAATTACTTAAAATTTCATCCTCGTCTGGTTCAAATTCATAGTTATCTTCTAGATTGTTTTGATCATCACTTTTTGTATTTAACGGGATGATTTGTTGAGCCTGGGGTATTTGGGTTATTACATTTTTAAATTGATTATAAAAAATGGTACAAATATCAAATTCTTCTTTTTGAAACTTTTCAATTATAATTTTTCCAACTTTTTCTGCATCAAAGTAATTTGCGTTTTTTGAATTTTTAAAAGAAATGTTCTCAATAATTTTATTCCCATAAACTCTTTTTAATTGATCGTTACCTTTAGAACCAACAGTAATAATCTTCAATTCCTTACCCTCTTTATTCAATTTAGTAAAATAACTTTTAGCTTTTTTAATTATATTAGCATTAAAACCTCCACATAAACCTCTGTCTGACGTCATAACAACACAAAGATGAACTTGTTCTTTACCTGAGCCAGATAGTAATTTTGGAGCTGTTTCTTTATCTGAGATACCACTAGATAAATTCAAAATTATATTATTCATTTTTTCAGAATATGGCCTTCCTTTTTCTGCGCTATCTTGAGCTCTTTTTAGTTTAGCTGCAGCAACCATTTTCATAGCTTTTGTAATTTTTTGTGTAGATTTTACACTTGTTATTCTTTTTTTCAGATCGTCTAAACTAGCCATAAATAAATCAAGATTTAAAGTTTTTCTTAAGATTAGTAATTACATCAATTAAGCTTTTTTCTGTTGCCTCCTCTAATTTACCTGAGCTCTGAATAGACTCGATTAATTCTGGTTTATCAGATTTACATCTCTCAATGATCTTGTTTTCAAATTCAGCAATATCTTTTAAATTAATATCATCCAAATATCCTTTTACTCCACAAAATACAGATATCACCTGTTCAGCAACTGTCATCGGTGAGTATTGTTTCTGTTTTAATAACTCAGTTAACTTTGATCCTCTATTTAAAAGCTGTTGAGTTGAGGCATCTAGATCTGATCCAAATTGAGCAAAAGCTGCCATTTCTCTATATTGTGCTAATTCAAGTTTCATTGATCCTGATACTTTTTTCATAGCTTTTGTTTGCGCTGCTGATCCAACCCTAGAAACAGAGAGCCCAACATTAATTGCTGGTCTTATACCCTGGTTAAATAACTCAGTTTCTAAAAAAATTTGTCCATCAGTAATTGAAATTACATTAGTTGGAATGTAAGCAGAAACGTCTCCACCTTGAGTTTCAATGATCGGAAGAGCTGTTAATGAACCTCCGCCGTGTTCATCACTTAATTTAGCAGCCCTTTCCAGTAATCTACTATGAAGATAGAATACATCGCCTGGGTATGCTTCTCTGCCTGGTGGTCTTCTTAAGATCAGTGACATTTGTCGATAAGCGACTGCTTGCTTAGATAAATCATCATAAATAATCAGTGCATGCATTCCATTATCTCTGAAATATTCTCCCATTGCACATCCAGTGTAAGGAGCTAAAAATTGAAGCGGAGCTGAGTCTGATGCTGTTGCTGCAACTATAGTTGTATATTCCATTGCTCCAGCTTCTTCTAAAGTTTTTTGAATTTGTCTAACAGTTGAACGTTTTTGACCGACTGCAACATAAATACAATAAAGTTTTTGTTTTTCGTCACCTGACTCGTTAATTTTTTTTTGATTGATAATTGTATCAACTGCTACAGCAGTTTTACCTGTCTGACGATCTCCAATTATTAACTCACGCTGACCTCTTCCAATTGGTACAAGACTATCAATTGATTTTAGACCTGTCTGCATTGGTTCGCTAACAGATTGTCTCGGAATTATTCCTGGTGCCTTAACTTCAACTCTACTTTTTTTAATACTTTTGTCCAAAGCACCTTTCCCATCAATTGGATTTCCTAAACCATCTACTACTCTACCTAGTAACTCTTTTCCAACAGGAGTATCTACAATACTTCCAGTTCTTTTTACAACATCACCTTCTTTAATATTCCGGTCGTCACCAAAGATTACAACTCCAACATTTTCACTTTCTAGATTTAAAGCCATTCCTTTTGATCCATCAGAAAATTCTACCATTTCTCCTGCTTGAACATTATCAAGGCCATAAATTCTTGCTATACCATCACCTACAGACAAAACCTGTCCAACTTCAGAAATTTCTGCTTTTTCACCAAAATTTTTAATTTGTTCTTTTAATATTTTTGTAACCTCTGAAGGATTTATTTCCATTTATGCCTCTATCATTCTATTTTCTATTTGTTGTAATTTACTTTTTATTGAAGTATCGATCATTGTACTTCCCACTTTAACGACCAAACCTCCAATTAAACTTTCATCTTGTATGTAGTTTAATTTTATTTGAGATTTAAAATTATTTGACAATTCATCTGTAATTTTTTTAATCTCATCTTGATTAAGTGATTTTGCAGATTTAATTTCTGCTTTTAATTCGCCTCTTTTTTCCGAACATATTTCAATAAATGTTTTTAAAATTTGTTCTAGATAAAAAAATCTTCTTTTTAAAACTAAAAAATTTACAAAATTTTTAAAAAGGATCTCTAATTTAAAGTCTTCTGAAATTTTGTTAATTACATTGGTCAAAACTTCTCTGTTTAATGTAGGATCCTTTATAAAATTTTTAAAATCTTTATTATTTGAAATTAAATTTAAAAAAGCTTTTGCATTTATTTCTACATTAACCAATGAGTTAGTATCTTTCGCTAACTCATACAAAGCTAAAGAATATCTATTAGCTGAAGTGTCTGAAAATCCTTTATTTTTACTCAATTTTTACCCTTCAAATGAATATGATTAATTTAAAATCACGATTTAATTAGCACATGCCTTTATAGTCTTCAAGTAACACATTAGCTAAAAATTAGTTTTTTTAAGCGTTAATTAAAGCTAATTGGATCAACATCAACTGAAAGTTTTATTCCTGAGGCAAATTTATATTTTGGAATTATTGATGCTAAACTATTTTGTAATTGAAGAGTTTTAGCACCTCTTATAAGTAATCGCATACGATATTTGCTCTTTAATTTAAAAATAGGAGCACTTACTGGACCTAAAATTTTTCCATTAATATTATTAGAGATAAATAGTTTGAATTTCAAAGCTTCTTTTTCTAATTCATTTTCCTTATTACCTGTCAAAATCAAAGAGATAAACCTTTGAAATGGAGGTAAATTATTTTTTTTTCTAATTTCTATTTCTTTATCAAGAAAAATTTCTGGATTTTTATTTGTAATATCATCAATCAATTTTGTATTAAAATTATAAGTTTGAAAATAAATAGTAGACGGACTTCCTGTTCTTCCAGCTCTACCTGATAACTGATGATATAATTGTAAATTTTTCTCTGCACTTCTCAAGTCGTGGCCCATTAGTGATAAATCGATATCAACTACAACAATACAATTCAAATTTGGAAAATGAAAACCTTTGGAAATTAATTGTGTTCCAACTATAATTTCTATTTCATTATTCATTATTTTTTCTAATTTTTCTTTTGAACTTTTTTTATTCATTGTATCACTCGAAAAAATTTCAATTTTTTTCGATGGAAAATTTTTTTTTATTTCATCTGAGATTCTTTCCACACCAGGTCCACAAAATATAAAATCACAAAATCCTTCTTTAGAACATTCTCTATTCAAAAAACTTTTAAATCCACAATAATGGCATAACAAATTATTTTTATTTTTATGATAAACTAAATTTATTGAGCAATTTGGACATGGAAAATTATTGAAACATTTTTTACACAAAACACTTGGGGAAAATCCTCTTCTATTTAGAAAAAATAAAACTTGATCATTCTTATTTAGGTGGAAATTTACTTTTTGAATTATCTCTTTAGAAAGCCAGGATTGTTTATCCATTTTAACATTATTCAAATTAATTATTTCATAATTGGGTAAAGAAGCATTTTGATATCTTCTAACAAGTTTTGAAGAGGTGTACTTTTTTTTCCTTATATTTTCGTATGTTTCTATTGATGGAACAGAAGTGATTAAATTTATTGGAATATTTTCAAATGATGCTCTAGAGATAGCCATATCTCGAGCATTAAATATTATCCCTTCATCTTGTTTGTAAGATTGATCATGCTCTTCATCAACTATTATTAATCCTAAATTTTTAAATGGTAAAAATAAAGATGATCTAGCTCCAATGACAACACTAATTTTTCCATTCGTTAAGCCACTCCAAATAATTTCTTTATTTTTTTTTGATATACCAGAATGCCAAATTGCTGCTTTGAAACCAAAAAATTCAAAAAATTTTTTTTCAAATTGATTGGTCAAACCAATCTCTGGCAACATTATTAATCCTTGATAACCTTTTTGCAAGATATGCTTTAAAGCTTCAAAGTAGACAATGGTTTTACCTGAGCCAGTTGTTCCTTGTAAAACATGAACATTGAACTTTTTGTTCATATCATTTATTTCTGTGAGAGACTTTTTTTGTTCTGAATTTAATTGAAAAGAATTTTTGTTTAACTTAAAAGAGAACTCATCATAAAACTTCTTATCTAATATTGCTACTGGTTTTCCACTTAGTAGGGCTAATTTGAGCGCCATTCCTTTTGGTACAATGTTATATTCTGAAAACCAGTTTAAAAAATCTAATGTTTTCTTTTTTAATTGTGGAATTTCTAATTTTCTAATTATTTTTTTCGTTTTATAATTTTTATTGTTATCGTTTTCAAAATAATCCCACACAACGCCTATTTTTTTTGATTTTCCAAAAGGGACTTCAACAAAATCACCAATTTTCAAATTTAATTTACTCTCGTAGGTAAAAGGATAATTAAATATATTTGGTATAAGAATCGGAAACTTCATACCCTAGTATATAACAATCTATAAAGTTTTTTTATTTATTACCTAATCTTATTCAATTATTATCAATTATGAACAAACCTTATATTAAAATTCATCTATTTCTTTTTTAACAAATCTTTCAAAAATTTGGGTGTTATGCTCACAATAAATAAATGCAAAAGTTTTTTTTGAAAAGAAAACTTATTTTTATTAAAAAAACTGTCTCTTTCTTGAAAAAAATACCACTTCTTAAACTCTTTAAAACTCATTTTTCGATGTCTATCACTAAAATTCTCTCCATGTATTCGAATAGATAATAATGGTTTTTGTGTTACATGCGCTTCCTCTATTTTGGATATTTTCATTACCGCATCATAATCACCAATAATATTAAATTCTTTGTTAAAAAAATTTATCTTTTCAAGTAAATCTTTACTTACTATTAGACTACTAATTGCTACCTGATAATTTTTAGATAAAAAATCGTATATTTTTCCATTGGGTAACTCGTTTTCATAATTAATTTTAAATTTATCACTTTTTTGAAAAAAATAGTGAAATTTGGAATATGAAAATTTAAATTGCTTATTTAAAAAAAAACTTTCTCTTTCTGAGAGAAAATCATCATACCACCAATCGTCACAATCTAAGAAAGCAATAAACTCTCCATTACATTTTCTACAGGCTAAATTTCTTGCTTCGTAAAGTGACGTAAATTTTTCAGAATAAAAATATTTAAATCTTGGTTCATTAAAACTATCAAATATTGCTTTGCTATTATCAGTAGATTGGTTATCCCAGAAAATTAACTCCCAATTGGTATAATTTTGTTTTTGAATACTCTCTAATGTTTGTTTAAGATATTTTTCACCATTATAACAATTTACAATTATACTTATTAGCTTTGACATTTAAATTTTTTTGAATTTCGAAACATTTTTTTACTTTTTAAATCCTAACATCTGAAGCAGGTGCTATCTTTTCTAAGAATGTATAGCCCTTTTTTCTACTGATAAAGCTGCCTCTTTAACGGCTTCAGAGAATGTTGGATGAGCATGACATGTACGCGCTATATCTTCTGAACTTGCTCCAAACTCCATCGCAACTCCAATCTCAGCAATTAATTCACCAGCGTGAGGGCCTATTAAGTGTGCTCCAAGTACTTTGTCAGTTTTTTCATCAGCAAGAATTTTTACAAAACCCTCTGTATCATCAATAGCTTTTGCTCTAGAGTTTGCCATAAATGAAAATTTTCCAATTTTATAATTTATTTTTAGTTCTTTTAATTGTTCCTCCGTTTTTCCAATAGAAGCAACTTCTGGACTAGTATAAATCACACCTGGGATAGTATCATAGTTAACATGACCTGATTGACCTGCTATATTTTCTGCAACTGCAATTCCTTCATCCTCAGCTTTATGAGCTAACATAGGACCACTTATTACATCTCCTATCGCATAAATATTATTTTGATTAGTTTTAAAATTTTTATCTGTTTTTACTCTCTTTTTTTCATCTAATTCCACACCAATTTTTTGAAGATTTAGTCCCTCTGTATTTGGCTTTCGACCAACAGATATTAATACTACATCACATTCAAAATCTTTTTTGGTACCATTTTCATTTAAAGTTGAAACAATTGCATTATTGTTATTCTTTTTAATTTTCTCTACTTTATGCTGCATATGAAAATTGATACCTTGTTTTTTTAAAATTTTCATGAACTCACTAGAAATCTCTTTATCCATACCTGGTGTAATATGATCTAAAAACTCAACTACATGAACTTCTGAACCAAGTCTAGACCATACAGACCCCATCTCTAAACCTATGTATCCTCCACCAACCACAACCATTTTTTTGGGGACTTGTTCTAACTTAAGTGCTCCAGTGGATGAAACAATTACTTTTTCATCAATTTCAATGCCTGGTAATGATACTGGAACTGAACCAGTTGCAATTATAGTATTTTCAGTTTGTATAATTGTCTCTTTACTATTGTTATCTTTAATTACAATATCATTTTTAGATTTGAAACTTCCAGTGCCTTTAAAATATGTGACTTTATTTTTTTTAAGAAGGAATTCTACTCCTTTGGTCAAAATCGTAACTGCTTTATCCTTATTCTTCATCATTTTTGACAAGTTTAATTTTACTTCACCTATTTCTATTCCTTTATTTGATAGACTTTGCGCGTTATGAAACTCCTCAGATAAATTTAATAAACTTTTAGAAGGTATGCATCCAACATTCAAACAAGTACCACCCAGTGAGCCCCTAGACTCTATACATGCAGTTTTGAGGCCTAATTGTGCCAATCTTATTGCACAAACATAACCTCCAGGTCCTCCACCAATTACTACTGCTTGAAATTTATCTGTCATTTAAATATCCAAAAATAGCCTTCTTGGTTCCTCTAAATTTTCTTTTATCATTTTTAAAAAGGAAACAGACTCTTTACCATCAACAATTCTATGATCATATGATAATGCCAAGTACATTATAGGTCTGATCTTAATTTCTCCATCAACTACGATAGGTCTATCAACTATATTGTGCATACCCAAGACACCTGATTGCGGAAGATTAAGAATAGGGGTTGAAAGCATTGAACCATAAACACCGCCATTACTGATAGTGAAAGTCCCACCTTGAAGATCTTCAATTGTAAGTTTTCCACTTTTTGCTTTTTCAGAAATATCTTTGATATTTTTTTCAATATCAGCAAAAGATAATTCATCTGCATTTTTTAGAACTGGAACTACCAATCCTTTTTCAGTGCCAACTGCAAAACTTATATTATAATAATTTTTATAAACAATTGTATCACCTTCAATTTCAGCGTTTATCGCTGGAAAATTTTTTAGTGCTACTATACTTGCTTTAACGAAAAAGGACATAAACCCCAATTTTACACCATAGCGATTTTGAAAATCATCTTGATTTTCTTTCCTCATTGCCATTACATTTGACATATCAACTTCATTAAATGTTGTGAGTAAGGCTGCATTATCCTGTGCTTGTTTTAATCTCTTAGCAATAGTTTGTCTTAATCTGGTCATTTTAATTCTCTCTTCTTGACCATATTTTATTTTTCTTTGAGATGGAGGGGGATTGACACCCATTAAATTTATTAGATCGCCTTTTAAAACTCTGCCATCTTTTCCTGAACCTTTGACAGAGCTGATATCTATCTTATTTTCAGTTACAATTTTTCTTACTGCTGGAGATAAAGTTTCATCGATTTTTAATTCAGCTTCTACTTTTAAAGGTTCTACCTCTTTAGTAAGAACTAATGGTTTCTCCTCTTCAACATTATCTTGAAAAACTTCCATCTCCTCATCTTTATCATCTTCATCTATCAAATTTTCCTTATCAACTTTCACAGTAGGTTGTATCTTTTTAATTTCCTGATTTTCTTTAGATTTAGTCTCACTCTCGGAAACAGATCCTAAATCAGCACCAACTTCAACGACTGATCCATTTTTTGAATTTATTTTTGTAAGAACACCAGATACTGGAGAAGGAACCTCTAAATTTACTTTGTCAGTTTCTAGTTCAACAAGTGGTTCATCAGCTTCAACGGGGTCACCTTCATTTTTTAACCACTTAGAGACAGTAGCCTCTGTGATACTTTCCCCAAGAACTGGAACTAATATCTTTTCACTCATCAATATTTATTCAAAAACTTTCTTTATAATTTCTTGTTGTTGAGAAATATGTCTTTTGGCATATCCTGTTGCAGGTGATGCATCTGGACTTCTTCCAATATAAGAAATCATACTATTCTTAGCCTTTATATTATCTAATGTCCATTGGATATAATCTCTGACTGAAAACCAAGCACCCATATTTTTGGGCTCTTCTTGACACCAATAAAATTTTGCTTTTTTAGCATATGGTTTAAGCTCATTAGCAAGTGCTTTTGCAGGAAAAGGGTAAAGTTGTTCAATCCTATATAAAACTACGTTATCTTTTTTTATTTTTTCTCTCGCTTCAAGTAAATCAAAGTAGACTTTTCCAGAACAAAGAATCACTTTTTCAATATCTTTTGGTTTTTTAAGTTTGATAAATCCTTTTATTTTCGGATCAATAGCATGATCCCATAAAACTCTATGAAAAGAATTTTTTTTACTAAAGTCATCCAAATTAGAAACACAATATTTATGACGTAATAAAGATTTTGGTGTCATAATAATTAATGGTTTTCTAAAATCTCTATGCATTTGTCTTCTTAAAGCATGGAAATAATTTGCAGGAGTTGTGCAATTCATGACTTGCATATTATCATTTGAACATAATTGTAAAAACCTTTCTAGCCTTGCTGATGAATGCTCAGGTCCTTGACCCTCATATCCATGTGGTAACAACATTACTAAACCAGAGGCTCTTGACCATTTTCGTTCACCAGAAGCTATGAATTGATCAATAACTACTTGCGCACCATTAGCAAAATCTCCAAACTGGGCCTCCCAGATAGTAAGTGTATTAGGTTCCACCAAACTATATCCATATTCAAATCCTAGAACAGCTAATTCAGATAAAAAACTATCTACTATTTCAAAATTTTTTTGTTTATTAGAAATATTATTTAAAGGGATATATCTCGAATTATCTATTTGATTTCTTAAAACAGAATGTCTTTGACTAAATGTTCCTCTTCCTGAATCCTGACCTACAAGTCTTACTGGATAACCCTCCTCCAACAATGACCCAAATGCTAAAGATTCCGCGGTAGACCAGTCTATGCCTTTGCCTTTTGAAACTGAAATTTTACGATTATCTAATATTTTTGTAATTGTTTTGTGAATATTTATTTCAGACGGTATTGTATTTATTTTATCAGAGATATTTCTTAATTTTTTGGTGTCAGAGCCTGTAACTCCTCTTTTGTCTTTTCCTCGTTCTGGTCTATATCTTGACCATGTTCCCTCAAACCACTCTATTTTTGGTTTATAATTTTTTGCATTTTTAAATTGGTCATCTAATAGATCTTTAAATTTTTTAATGGAATTATTTAAATAATCATTTGTAATTGATCCTTCGCTTACCAGTTTTTCACCATAAACTTTGATAGTTGAGGGATGAGATCTTATCTTTTTATACATTAAAGGCTGAGTAAACGAAGGCTCGTCTCCCTCATTATGTCCAAATCTTCTATAACAAATCAAATCAATGACAACGTCTCTATTAAATTTTAATCTAAAGTCTGTTGCAATTCTTGCTGCATAAACAACCGCCTCTGGATCATCACCATTCACATGAATAATCGGTGCCTCAACCATTTTTGCTATATCAGAAGGATATGGCGAAGATCTTGCAAATCTTGGGCTTGTTGTAAAACCTATTTGGTTGTTTACTATAATATGAATTGTGCCACCTGTATTATGTCCTGGAAGACCAGACATTGCAAAACATTCGGCTACCACTCCTTGTCCAGCGAAGGCTGCATCTCCATGAATAAGAATCGGAATTACTTTTTTTCTCTCTTTATCTTTATGAAAAAATTGTTTTGCTCTAGTTTGACCTAAAACGACTGGATTGACTGCTTCTAAATGTGAAGGATTATCTGTCAAACTCACATGAACTGAATTTCCATCAAACTCTCTATTAGATGAAGCACCTAAATGATATTTAACATCTCCAGTATCATCTTTAGACTTTGAACTTATTTCTCCTGCAAACTCATTAAATATTCTTTTGTAAGATTTTTGAAGAACATTAGCTAATACATTTAGTCGACCTCTATGAGACATCCCGATTTTAACTTCTTTAACATTTGACTGACCACCGATTTTAATTATTTGTTCAAGTGCAGGAATTAAGCTTTCACCGCCATCAAGACCAAATCTTTTAGTCCCAACATATTTTGTATGAAGAAATTTTTCAAAACCCTCAGCTTGAATCAGTTTGTTAAGAATTGCCTCTTTACCATTTTGTGTAAAATTAAAATCATCTGCCTTTTCAACACGATCTCTAAACCACTTTCTCTCAGTAGGATTTGAAATATGCATATATTCATAACCTAAAGAACCACAATACTTTTCTTTTAAGAATTTTAATATTTCATTAATATTTGAGTATTGCTTATTAGTGACATTGTCTAAGAAAATTTTCTTTTGATAATCTTCTTTTTTAAATCCATAAGACTCTGGATGAAGTTCCTCTAAATAATCTGATTTTAACAATCCTAATGGATCAAGCTTTGCAATTAAATGACCTCTTTGTCTATATGATCTGATCATCGCAACGGCTTTAATTGAATTTGTGTTTGATTTAATTATATCATCATTATTTTGTTCTGTGATTTGATTTTCAAAATTTTCCTTTTTATTTATTGAAACTTTCTTAGAAGGACTCCACGAAGGACCATTGATTTCATTTACAATTATATCGTCTTCATCTCCAACTTCTTTAAAATATTTTCTCCAGCTATCAGGTAATTCAGGATCATTATTTACAAATTTTAAGTACATTTCTTCGATGAAAGTGCTGTTTGATTTATTGAGAAAGGCTGTTTTTTTAAATTCTAAATTTTTAGAGGAAGACATTATGTTTAATCAATATAAACTGACTAAGAAATTTTTCAATCAGACAATTTATCGAACAATGTTTTTCCAATTTTGGAGGGAGAATTTGCCATTGTTATTCCACAATCTTCCATCTTTTTAATCTTATCTTTAGCACCACCTTTGCCCCCAGAAATGATTGCACCAGCATGGCCCATTCTACGACCTGGTGGTGCTGTTATACCAGCTATAAAGCCAACAATTGGTTTTTTTATTTTGTGATTTTGAATAAATTCTGCTGCTTCCTCTTCGGCTGTTCCTCCGATTTCTCCTATCATTAAAATAGACTCTGTTTCGTCATCATTCAAAAATAAATCTAAGCAATCAATAAAATTTGTACCATTTATTGGATCTCCACCAATACCTATACAAGTAGATTGACCTAATCCATTTTCTGTGGTTTGAGCAACTGCCTCATAGGTTAAAGTCCCAGATCTAGAGACAATACCAACTGAACCTTTTTTGTGGATATTGCCTGGCATAATACCAATTTTACATTCATCAGGAGTTATTATTCCTGGACAATTAGGTCCAATTAATCTGGAATTTGATTTTAGTAATTTCTGTTTAACTCTCAACATATCTTGAATTGGGATTCCTTCAGTAATGCAAACAATTAACTCGATTGATGCCTCTATTGCCTCAATGATTGCTACAGCAGCAAACTTCGCTGGCACATATATCATCGTGGCGTTGGCGCCCTCAGAGTTTTTAGCCTCTTTAACTGTATTAAAAACTGGTAATCCTAAATGTTTTTGTCCTCCTTTTTTAGGAGTGACTCCACCTACTAATTTTGTTCCATATTTAATTGCTTGCTCAGAGTGAAATGTTCCATGCGAACCAGTAAAACCCTGACAAATTAACCTAGTTTCTTTATTTACAAGAACTGACATTATTTTATGGCCTTAACAATTTTAATTGCTGCATCATCTAAATTTTCAGCAGAGATAAGTTTTAATCCAGAATTGTCTAATATAGTTTTTCCTTCTTTAAAATTTGTGCCTGCTAATCTCACTACCAAAGGAACATTGATATTGATTTCTTTTGCTGCATCAACCACACCTTGGGCAAGAACATCACATCTCATGATGCCACCAAAAATATTGATTAAAATACCTTTAACATTTTTATCTGATAAAATTATTTTAAAGGCTGCAGAAACTTTCTCCTTTGACGCTCCTCCACCAACATCTAGAAAATTCGCTGGCTCTTCTCCGTACAACTTTATTATATCCATTGTAGCCATTGCTAAACCAGCTCCATTTACCATACAACCAATACTTCCATCTAATTTTATATAAGCTAAATCGTGTTTACTAGCTTCGATCTCTATAGGGTCTTCCTCATTTAGATCTCTAAGATTTAAAATCTCTGGATGTCTAAATAAAGCATTGCTGTCAAAATTTATTTTTGCGTCTAGACAAACAATCTTTTTTTCTTTTGTTAAAATTAATGGATTAACTTCAACCATATTTGCGTCGGTTTTAACAAACATTTTATAAATAGATTTAATCAAAGAAATAGCCCTCATTTTTGAACTATCCTCTAGATCAAAAATTTTGATTATCTTTTCACACTCTGCATCAGAAATTTCTTCTGTAAAATCAACTTTGTTAGTCAAAATTTTGTCTGGGGATTCTGCTGCTACTTCTTCAATATCCATCCCTCCCTCATTGCTAGAAATAAATGCAATTTTAGATGTGGCTCTATCAATTAAACATGATAAATAAAATTCTTTCTCTATATTAGAGGAAGTTTCAACATAAAGTCTTTTTACTTCTCTACCTTCAGGTCCAGTTTGATGTGTGATTAATTTTTTTCCAAGAAGTTCATTGGCCGATTTTTCTAATTCATCTAAATTATTTAAGATTTTTACTCCTCCCGCTTTCCCTCTTCCACCTGCATGGATTTGTGCTTTTAAGACATATTTATCAGTTTTTAGTTTTTTACATTTTTCAATTAAATCTTTAACAGTAAAAGCAAAAACTCCCTCTGGGACAACTGCACCAAACTCTTTTAAGATTTGTTTAGCTTGGTGTTCGTGAATATTCATTTTTTAGCTAAATCAGGATCGATTTTAGAAGCCGCTTCCCATAGTTTTTTTACCGCTTCAACTGAATGTAAAAATTCAGACTTTTCTTTTTCATCTAAGTTAATTTCTTCTATTTTTTCAACTCCACTTTTTCCAATGATAATTGGCACACCAGCATAAATATCTTTTATTCCATACTCACCATTTAATTGAGCTGCGCACGGAAGCATTTTTTTTTCATCATTGAGATAAGCTTTAGCCATTTCAATTCCGGAGGCTGCAGGTGCATAAAAAGCAGAACCCTTTTCTAAAAATTTTACTATTTCAGCTCCACCATCTCGAGTTCGTTGATTTATTTCTTCTAATCTTTCTTTTGAAATTTTTCCGTCATTAACCAAATCTAATAAAGGTTTTCCAGATACTTTGGTAAATCTTGGAAGAGGAACCATTGTATCTCCATGTCCTCCCATAACCATCGCGTCTATTTCTTTTACTGGTAAATCAAATTCTAAAGATAAAAATAATTTGAATCTCGAGCTATCTAAAATACCGGCCATTCCAACAACTTTGTTAGATGGTAAACCTGAAAATTTTTGGAATGCCATTACCATTACATCAAGTGGATTAGTTATACAAATTACAAAGGCATCAGGAGCATTTTCTTTTACTCCATTTGCAACTTGTTTAATTATCTTTAAATTAATACCTAATAAATCATCTCTACTCATACCAGGTTTTCTTGGAACTCCAGCAGTAATTATTACTACATCTGATCCCTCAATATCTTTGTAATTATCAGTCCCAGAAAATTTCACATTAAATCCATCTACAGATGAGGACTGAGCAATATCCAAAGCTTTTCCTTTGGCAATTCCACTTGCTACATCGAATAAAACTACTTCATCAACCAATTCTTTTGTTCCTATTAAGTGAGCTAATGTTCCTCCAATTTGACCTGCACCAATTAATGATATTTTACTATTTTTTTTTGTCATTTTTTTTATTTCATTGTAGGCATCACAAATTCTGCATTTGACCTGATGCCTGAGGGCCATCTTGAAGTTATTGTTTTTTAATTTTGTATAAAATTTTATACCCTCCATACCATGCATTGCACTATCTCCAAATAAAGATCTTTTCCATCCACCAAAACTGTGAAAGGCCATTGGTACAGGAATTGGCACATTAATACCTACCATTCCAACCTGAATCTTACTCGCAAAAGTTCTTCCAGCATCTCCATCTCTTGTGTAAATGCTCACCCCATTTCCATATTCATGATCATTTATTAAATTTGCTGCATCCTCAAAAGTTTTTACTCGAACCACAGATAATACTGGTCCAAATATTTCCTCTTTATAAATTCTCATTTCTTTTTTAACATGGTCGAATAAACAGCCACCAATATAAAAACCATTTTCATATCCTTGTAATTTTAGGCTTCTACCGTCTACAACAAGCTTAGCTCCCTCTTTTACTCCTAAATCTACATATCCTCTTACTTTTTCTAAATGCTCTTTTGTTACTAAAGGTCCCATTTCAGAATTTTTATCCATTCCTGGTCCTACTTTTAAAGCTTCTGCTTTTTTTGAAAGTCTTGAAACAAGTTCATCACCTATATCTCCGACTGCTACCGCAACTGATTGTGCCATACATCTTTCTCCTGCAGACCCATATGCAGCTCCCATTAAACCATTTACCGCACCATCTAAATCACAATCAGGCATTACTACCAAATGATTTTTAGCACCCCCTAAAGCTTGAACTCTTTTTTCATTCTTGGCTGAATTCTCATAAATATATTTTGCAATTGGAGTAGAACCAACAAAACTTACTGCCTTTATATCTGGGTTTGTTAAAATAGCATCAACAGCCTCTTTATCTCCATTGATCACATTAAAAACGCCATCGGGTAAACCTGCTTCTTTTAAAAGTTCAGCTAATTTAATGGAACAAGAGGGATCTTTTTCAGATGGTTTCAATATAAAAGTATTTCCACAAGCAATTGCAATTGGAAACATCCACATCGGTACCATTGCTGGAAAATTAAAAGGTGTAATACCCGCAACCACACCTAATGGCTGTCGCATAGACCAGCTATCAACATTTGTGCCTACATTTTCTGAAAATTCACCTTTCAGCAAATGAGGAATACCACAAGCAAATTCAACAACTTCTAAGCCCCGAGTTAGTGAACCTTTTGCGTCCTCATAAACCTTTCCATGTTCATTCACAATTAGTTGTGTGAGTTCATCTGAATTTTTTTCAATAAGTTCCTTGAATTTAAACATGACTCTAGCTCTCACTAAAGAAGGTTTTACTGACCATTCTTGAAAAGCTTTTTTTGCTACTTCTACCGCACTATCCAAATCTTTTTTAGATGCGATTCTTACTTCTTTTTCTTGATCACCAGTTGCTGGATTAAAAACTTTACCCTTTTTATTTGATGTTCCGGGAATTATTTTTCCACCTACAAAATGTTCAATTAATTTCATGAATAGGACCTTTTAGATTAAAAATTGTTATTAGTCTATTGTTTAAATATTAGCTGTTGCTAACATTTTTTTTATTTCAGCAATTGCTTTTGCAGGATTTAAACCTTTTGGACAAGCGCTAGTACAGTTTAAAATTGTGTGACACCTATAAAGTTTAAGTTCATCTGCTACCTTTTTTAATCTTGAATTTCTCTCTTCATCTCTACTATCTATGATCCATCGATAGGCTTGTAAAAGTACTGCTGGTCCTAGATATTTATCACCATTCCACCAATAACTTGGGCAAGAAGTTGAACAACACGCACACATTATACATTCATATGCGCCATCTAGTTTAGCTCTATCTTCTTTAGATTGAAAAATTTCTTTAGTTTCTGACTTTGAATTTGATTTTAACCAGGGCTCAATTGATTGATACTGTTTATATAAACCATCCAAGTCGCCTATTAGATCTTTTTTGACCTTAAGGTGCGGTAATGGATAAATATTGATATCACCATCTATTTCTTTGTGGGGAGTTGTACAGGCAAGGCCATTTTTTCCATCCATATTCATCGCACACGAACCACAAACTCCATGAGCACAAGATCTTCTATAAGCCAAAGTCGGATCTATTTCATTTTTAATTTTATTTAAAATATCTAAAACTTTTGAGGGACAATTATCCATATCAACTTCATAGGTATCAATTCTAGGATTTTCCTCTGTCGACGGGTCCCATCTATAAACGTTTACTTTTCTAAGATTTTTTGAACCAGTTTTATCCTTAAAATATCTACCTTTTTTTACTTTTGAGTTGTCAGGTAAACCTATTTGAGCCATCAATAAACTCTTTCCTGAGGTGGAAAATATTGCACTTCATTAGTCAATGTTGATTTGTGAACTTCTCTATAACTAATTTTTGTATCTTTTCCGTCACACCAGGCAAGAGTATGTTGCATAAATTTATTATCATCTCTTTTTGGAAAGTCTTCTCTCGCATGTGCTCCTCGACTTTCCTTTCTGTTATATGCTGAATCAACTGTTACTACAGCTTGTCTTATTAAATTATCAAATTCTAAAGTTTCAACTAAATCAGTATTAAAAATTAAAGATTTATCTTTAACTGATAAAGAGTCTAGCCCATCATAAGTTTTTCTTATTTCATTAACACCTTCTTTAAGAGTTTTTTCAGTTCTAAAAACAGCACACTTGGACTGCATAGTTTTTTGCATTGATAACCTTAGTTCAGCTGTTCCAATGTCACCCTGTGAATTTCTTATTTTATCAAAACGATCTAAGCATTTTTGGGTTTCTGTTTCACTGATTTCCTCGTGTGGAGTTCCTGGTTTTATTAGCTCTGCTGCACGTTTAGCAGCTGCTCTACCAAAAACAACTAAATCAATTAATGAGTTTGAACCAAGTCTGTTTGCGCCATGAACTGAAACACACGCTGCTTCACCTATTGCCATTAAACCTGGAACAGTTTTTTCTGAACCATTTACAGTTAATACTTCTGCTTTATAATTTGTTGGAATTCCACCCATATTATAATGAACTGTTGGAACAACAGGAATTGGTTCTTTGGTAACATCTACATTAGCAAATAATCTTGCAGCATCAGTTATACCAGGTAATCTACTTTCGATAATATCCTTATCTAAGTGACTTAAATTAAGATGAACATGATCTTGATCTTTTCCAACTCCTCTTCCTTCATTAATCTCAATTGACATCGATCTACTCACAACATCTCTTGATGCTAAATCTTTCGCTTTAGGGGCATATCTTTCCATAAATCTTTCACCCTTAGAATTTGTAAGATATCCTCCTTCACCTCTTGCACCCTCTGTGATCAATGTGCCATGACCATAAATTCCTGTTGGATGAAATTGAACAAATTCCATATCTTGCAATGGTAAACCTGCTCTTAATACCATCGCATTACCATCACCCGTACAAGTATGGGCTGATGTTGCAGAATAATATACTTTTCCATAACCACCTGTTGCGATTATAACAGTGTGAGCTCTAAATCTATGAATAGTTCCATCATTTAAATTCCAAGCAATAAGACCTTTGCACGCTCCATCTTTCATTAATAAATCTAATGCAAAATACTCAATAAAAAATTCTGTATTATGTTTTAAAGCTTGTCCATACAAAGTATGTAAAATTGCATGACCTGTTCTATCAGCGGCTGCACAAGTTCTTTGTACAATTCCATTGCCGTAATTTTTGGTCATACCACCAAATGGTCTTTGATAAATTTTTCCATCTTCAGTTCTGCTAAATGGAACACCATATTTTTCTAGCTCTATTACAGCCTTTGGTGCCTCCTTACAGAGATATTCAATACTATCCTGATCACCTAACCAATCAGCTCCTTTAACTGTGTCGTACATATGCCAACGCCAATCATCCTCACCCATATTTCCTAAAGCAGCGGAAATACCACCTTGCGCTGCAGAGGTGTGACTTCTAGTTGGAAAGACTTTTGAAATACAAGCTGTTTTTAAACCAGCCTCACTTAAACCAACTGCGGCCCTTAGACCAGAACCACCCGCTCCCAAGACTACCACATCGTATTCATGATCGATTATTTTGTAAGAATTCATAAGTTAATTAATAATATAATTGTAATTAATGGAATTACCACAGCTGATAGGTACAAAAAACCATTTGCGACATTTTTGATTTTATAATCTTTTATATAATCCTCAAAAACCTCACTAATACTTAATGCTGAAAAGAAATATGCAGTAATAATAAATAAACTAAATAAAAACTTAGATAATGGATTCGTAAAAAATTCCAATACTTCCGAATAACTCTGATCATAAATACTAATAAAACTTAGAATAAACCAGGCCATTAATGGAACTAATATTGCTCCACTTATTTTTAAAAAAATCCATTTTTTTGTTGCAGTAATCATTTTAAAATAAATTTTTTCCGATCAAATATAAAATTATAGTTAAAAAGATTGACCCTATAATTACTAAAAGACCAGTTATTTTAGTTGTCTTAAGTTCAAATCCATAACCTAAATCCATTATCAAATGTCTTATCTCACTTAAAATTTGAAAACAAAAAGACCAGGTCAAACCTAAAGTAATAAATTTTCCAATTTGAGAATTTAATAGTAAATTAACAGCCTCATAACTATTTTCTCCTAATAATAATAAAGATGCCCACAAACAAATTAACGTTATTCCAATTATATTTATTATGCCCGTAATTCTGTGTGAAATGGATACTAAAGACGAAATATGCCATTTATAAACTTGTATGTGAGGAGATAATGGTTTTTTATTTTCCATGGTAATTGTTTTTAATTACTGTTTCTGCAATTTCTACTGCATTCAAAGCCGCGCCTCTCAAAAGATTATCTGAAACGATCCATAAATTTAATCCATTTTTAATTGTTTTATCTTCTCTTATCCTTGAAATAAAAGTTTCATCCATTCCTTCTGCTTCAATTGGAGTTGAATAACCGCCATCATTTCTTTCATCAATAACTTTACAACCTTCAAAATTATTCAAAGCATCTCTTACCTTTTCCAGAGTAAAAGGTTTTTCAAATTGTAAGTTGACTGACTCAGAATGAGAAACAGAGATTGGTAATCTCACACATGTTGCTGTTAAATCAATTTCGGTATCTAAAATTTTTTTAGTTTCGTTCATCATTTTTAACTCTTCCTTAGTATAACCATCATCTGCAAATTGATCGATATGAGGGATGGCATTAAAAGCTATTTGTTTTGTAAAATTTTTAGATGATACTTTTTTACCATCTAAAACTAATTTAGTTTGCTCAATAAGTTCATCCATGGGAGCTTTTCCACCTCCAGAAACTGATTGATAAGTAGACACGACAATTCTTTTGATAATAAATAGATCGTGTAAAGGTTTAAGAGCAATCACTAATTGAGCTGTTGAACAATTCGGATTTGCAATAATATTTTTTTTAATTTTTTTTAGATCATCTGAATTTACTTGTGGAACTATCAAAGGTACTTCTGGATCCATTCTAAAAAAACTAGAGTTATCAATTACCAAGCAATTTTTTGCTGCTCTTTCAGCAAATTTTTCAGAAATTTTTCCACCAGCTGCAAAAAAAGCAATATTAACTTTTGAGAAATCAAAATTTTCTAAATCAAGGACATCCATTTCCTTACCTCTAAAACCAATTTTTTTTCCAACACTTTTTGAGGACGCAACTAAATATAAATTATCTATAGAAAATTCTTTTCTCTCCAAAATTTCCAATGTTTTCCTACCAACATTTCCTGTTGCTCCTACAATTGCAATATTCATGATCTAAGTTTTATACTAGATGAAAGGTAAATCGCAAACTTTAAGAGCTAAAGAATTTCCATCAATTTCTATTGTTCCGGACGAAGATGCTTTGCAATATGGTTCTTTTATCATTGCAATACCAATAACTTTTTTAAAATGTGGCGAGTAACAAGCGGATCTTAGTTCTCCAATTATATTCCCTTCAATATTCTTGATGTCTAAAGAACTAGTTAAAAGAATCTTGGTTAAATCTATCTGAACACCCATTAGCTTTCTATCAATTCCTTTTTCTTTGATTTTTTTAAGTTTATCTTTACCTAAAAAGTTTATATCGGTCTCTAAATCGATATATTTATCAAAACCACATTGAAATGGATTATCATTGTTATCAAAATCATTCCCATAAGAAAGTAAACCACTCTCAATCCTTTCGATTAAATTTGGACATCCAGGTCTAACATTGAATTCTTTACCGATTTCAAAAAGATGATCGTATAACTTCAAACCTGAGTCGGTGTTTTCAACATAAATTTCAAAACCACCTTGTTTTGACCAACCAGATCTAGCTATTAAATGTTTTGCCCCATTAAAAGTGAAATAATCAAATCCAAAAAATTTTAACTCTTTTATTTTTTCACCAAAAACTTTTTCCATTAAATCAAAAGATTTAGGACCTTGAACTGCTAAGATATCTACGATTGGTTCAAAAATTTTAACATCAAATTTATTTCCTGAAGCAAGACCTTTTGCAAAAAAAATTACATCAGAATCAGCAATTGAAATCCACCATCTATCTTCAGCTAATTTTAAAATAACAGGATCATTTACCAAATTTCCATTTTCATCGACCAAAGGGCAATAATAACATCTTCCTACTCTGGATTTCGATAAATCTCTACAAGTCATGAGTTGTACAAGTTTTGCAGCATCTTTGCCTGAAATTTCAACCTGTCTTTCTGCAGCTACATCCCATATCTGAACATTCTTTTTTAAATGATCACAAGACTCTTCCAAGGAACCGAAAGCTGCTGGTAAAAGCATATGATTATAAACGGTATAAGCGGTAACACCTTGATTCTCTATTCTAGAAGTATAGGGTGTACTTCTAACTCTTCTTGATTTTGCTATCGGATAACTTTTCATTTAATTAAAAATTCTAAAATCTTTTCTCTCATTTCAAATGCTTTTTCAATCATTATCATATGGCCACAACCTTTAATTACATGAGTAGATGAGTTTTTTACTAAATTTGAAAATTTTTTCCCTGCATCTAAATTGATCATTTTATCTAACTCTCCAAAAATAAGTAATGTGGGAAGATCTAAAACTTTTGTTGCCTCTAACCCATTTGAGTAATTATTACACGCATTTAGATCGACTGCTAAAACTTCACTAATATCTCTCGGAGACTGAATTATTTTTTCTACTGGATTCCCACCAATAAATTTTTTTGAGCCTTCATAACCCCATTTCATCATTAATTTTACAGCATCAGAGTCGCCATTTTTTGCAAGTTCTATTAAATCAGGATGAACTGGCATTCTATTTGAACCTCCAACAAAAACTAATTTATTTAACCTGCTTTTATATTTGAAAGCATATTCAAGTATTTCTAAACATCCTTGAGAATGACCAACTAAAATCAAATTTTTTAATTGTAATTTTTTAAATACACTTTCTAACCAATCAGTAATTTTTTCTATGGTATCTAAGCATGGTCCATCTGAATTTCCATGACCAGGAAGATCGATAGACAATACATTAAAATTCTTATTCGAAAAAAATTGTTCAGTTAATGACCAAACTATGTGTGAAAGGCCACTTCCATGAAGAAATACTATTGTTTGTTTTTTCGGATCTATGCCTTGACCTGCATCAGATGCATGAATAGTTTTATTTTCTATTTCAAATATCAATCAATTACCTAAAATTTTTTTCTCAATTCAAATTTTTGAATTTTTCCTGTCGATGTTTTAGGTAGTTCACAAAAAACAACTTGTTTTGGCACCTTGAAACCTGCGAGAGTTTCTTTACAAAAACCAATTAATTCTTTCTCGGTTGTTGGTTTATCCTTTACCATCTCAATAAATGCACAAGGTACCTCTCCCCATTTTTCATCTGGTTTAGCTACAACGGCTGCAATAGATACTGAAGGATGTTTTGCAAGAGTATTTTCTATTTCTATAGAGGATATGTTTTCACCTCCAGAAATTATTATATCTTTAGACCTATCCTGGATTTTTACATATCCATCTGGATGCATGACAGCTAAGTCACCAGAATGAAACCAGCCACCAGCCATCGCTTTATTTGTAGCATCCTTATCCTTAAAATAACCCTTCATGACTACATTTCCTTTAATCATTATTTCACCAATCGTCTTTCCATCTTTTGGAACTTCAGTCATTGTTTCTGGATTCATCACAGCAATCCCTTCTGTATTTGGGTATCTAACTCCTTGTCTTGCTTTAATTTCGTTCTGCTTTTCCTCATCGAAGTCATTCCAAGCATCATTCCACGCACATTGAGTTACATGCCCATAAGTTTCAGTTAATCCATAAACATGCATAACTTCAAAACCTAGTTCTTTCATTTTTTTGAAAATTATACTTGGCGGTGGGGCTCCTGCAGTAAGGACGTATACTTTTTGCTTTAATTTTTTTCTATCAGTCTCTGGTGCACCAGTTATCATATTTAGTACAATAGGCGCTCCACCAAAGTGAGTAACATTATGTTTATCTATTAATTCAAATATTTTTTTTACATCTATATTTCTCAAACAAATTGTTCTTCCATTTAACATGGGTATAGTCCAAGGATAACCCCATCCATTGCAGTGAAACATTGGTACGATAGTTAAAAAATTAAGTCTGTTTGGCATGTTCCAGGCAACTGCACTACCCGTGGACATTAAATATGATCCCCGATGATGGTAAACAACACCTTTAGGGTTTCCAGTAGTTCCGGATGTATAGCTCAATGATATTGCTTGCCACTCGTCCTCTGGCATTTTCCAATCAAAATTATCATCACCAGTATTTAAAAAACTTTCGTATTCTAGATCACCAATTTTTTCACACTTTGATTGGTCTGCAAACTTATCAACTATATCAATAATTGTGATTTTCTTTTTTAAAGTGCTTAACGCTTTTTTAACTTCTATGTGTAATTGTCTATCAACAACAAGAGCTTTAGCATCACTATGTTCTAAAATATAAGCAATAGTTTTAGCATCTAATCTTATGTTAATTGTATTTAATACTGCACCAGACATAGGAACAGAGTAATGTCCCTCAAAAATTTCAGGTGTGTTGAAAGCTAAAAATGAGACAGTATCTCCTTTTTTAATTCCAATTTTATTAAGGGCGCTTGCAAATTTAATAGTACGTTTGTAAACATCAGCCCAGGTGTATTTACGATCTTCATAGATAATTGCTTCATAATCAGGATAAATCTCTTTTGCTCTCTTCAAAAAAGTCAAAGGAGTTAAAGGAACATAATTTGCACTATTCTTATCTAAATTAGTATCGTAATGACTCATTTAATTGAATTTAAAATTCATAATATTGGAGCTTCCAGAAATTGCTGATTTGTAATGTTGTTCAGCTCTTGGTAGCACTTTATCAAAATAAAACCTAGCGGTATTGATTTTGTCCTCATAAAAATTTTTATTTTCATTATAATCTTTAAAGCTTACCTCTAGTACTTTTATCCATGCGTAAGCAATCGAAACAAATCCGAGAGTTTTAAGATAATCATTAGCAGCAGCACTTACATCATCTTTATCTGTTTTAGATTTCTCAATCATCCAATCACTAAATTTTTTTAATACATCTAAATAATTATTAAAATCTGAGATGAATGGTCTTATTTTTTCGTTGTTAGAATTACATTCATTTTTAACCTGATCTAAAAATTTATAAATTACATTCCCGTTCTTATTTGATAATTTTCTAAAAACTAAATCAGCAGCTTGTACAGAATTCGTGCCCTCGTAAATTGGTGTGATTCTATTATCTCGATACAACTGCTCTATTCCTTGATCTTTAGTATAACCATATCCACCATAAATTTGCATTGCATCACTAGTGATTTCCATTGCTAAATCTGTAAACAAGGATTTAACTACCGGAGTCATTAATGAGACATAATCAGATGCCTCCTGCCGAGCTTTTTCATCTGGATGATATAAGCTTACCTCAGTTTGTTGAGATAACCAAAAACATAAGGCTCTCTCGCCCTCAATAATAGATTTCATATTTAACAACGATCTTCTAATATCTGCATGTTCAATTATAAAATCAGCACCATTTTTAGATTTTGAATTATTCGACTTACCTTGCTTTCTCTCTTTTGCGTATGAAAGTGAATTTTGATAAGCAATCTCTGATATACCCAAACCCTGTATCCCAACAACGATCCTCTCAAGATTCATCATCGTAAACATTGCGCTCAAACCTTTTTCCTTATCACCAATCATGTAACCAGTTGCTTCATCAAAATTAAGAACACAAGTTGCTGATCCTTTAATTCCCATTTTTGTTTCGATAGAACCAGTTGATATTCCATTTCTTGGACCAACATTCCCATCTTCTTTTACAATAAACTTTGGAACTAAAAACAGACTGATACCTTTGGTACCAGCCGGAGAGTCTTCCACTCTTGCTAAAACCAAATGAATAATATTTTCAGTTAAATCGTGATCACCAGAGGTAATAAAAATTTTCTGTCCAGTTAATTTGAATGTACCATCAGATTGTTTTTTAGCCTTTGTTTTTAGTAGCCCTAAATCAGTACCACATACTGGCTCAGTTAAGCACATTGTTCCACTCCACTTACCTTCTACAATTTTTGGTAAATATTTATTTTTTATTTCATCGCTAGCATGATGGTTAATACAATTATAAGCACCAATACTAAGTTCGCTATAGAGTTTAAAAGAAAGGCTAGCAGAGGATAGCATTTCATCAAAAAATGCGCTCACTGTTTTTGGCATGCCTTGACCCCCATATTTTGGATCACATGATAAAGATGTCCAACCATCCTCAATATATTTTTTATAAGCCTCTTTGTAACCCGGAGGCGTTCTAACAACTCCGTTTTCTAAAATTGCAGGATTTTCATCTCCAACTTTGGCTAATGGTAAAATTAAATTTTGATTTATTTTTGCTGCTTCCTGTAGAATATCTTTTACTAAATCTGGGGTAACTTCTTTATATTTTTCCAATTCATTATACTCTTTGTTGTTTCTTAGTTTTTCAAAAAGAAACATCATATCTTCAACGGGTGCAGTATAAGTTGGCATAATTTGATTCTAAAATAATTAATTAATTATTGCAATTTTGAAATGATCGCATCACCCATTTGTGATGTAGTCACCTCTTTTGTACCTTTTGATAAAATATCTTTAGTTCTTAAACCATCATTTAATACATCCTGTACAGCTTTTTCCAGAGCTTCTGCCTCTTTATCTAAATCTAATGAATATCTCAAAGCCATAGCAAAACTTAAAATTGTAGCTATTGGATTAGCAATACTTTTACCAGCTATATCTGGAGCCGAACCATGAATAGGTTCATACATAGCCCTCATCTCTCCATCTTTATTTTTTGCACCTAAAGACGCAGAAGGTAAAAGACCTAATGATCCAGTTAACATTGAGGCTTGGTCAGATAACATATCTCCAAACAAATTATCTGTTACAATTACATCAAATTGCTTTGGATTTCTCAACAACTGCATAGCACAATTGTCTGCAAGCATATGACTTAGTTCAACGTCTTTAAATTCTTTATCGTGTAATGTCTGGACCTCTTCTTTCCATAGTTGGCCTGCCTCCATAACATTAGATTTTTCACAAGAAGTTACTTTGTTTGATCTTTTTTTTGCTAAATCAAAGGCAACTCTAGCAACTCTTATAATCTCATTGCTTGTGTAAGTGTGAGTATTAATCCCTTTTCTTTCACCATTTTCTATTGGTTTAATTCCTCTAGGCTCACCAAAATATATTCCTCCAGTTAACTCTCTTACAATCATAATATCTAAACCTGAGACAATTTCAGGTTTTAATGTTGAGGCATCAACTAATTGTTTAAAACATATCGCTGGTCTCAAATTAGCAAATAGTTTTAATTCTTTTCTTAGTTTTAAAAGTGCTCTCTCAGGTTTTTTGGAAAACTCAACATTATCCCACTTTGGTCCTCCTACAGCGCCTAACATAACAACTGCACTTTCTAATGCTTTATAAAAAACCTCATCTGTAATCGGTGTACCATGCTTATCGTAAGAGCATCCTCCCGCTAAATCTTCATCCATCTCAAAATCTAGAGACTTTTTATCATTGAACCAATTGATAATTTTTTTTACTTCACCAATAACTTCGGGACCAATACCATCTCCGGGAAGTAATAGTATCTTTCTCTTTTTTACCTTAATCACTTATAATCCATGGCTTAGAGCTTTTTAATTTTTGCTCAAAACTTTTTATCTTATCAGACTTATTTAAAGATAGCGCAATATCATCTAAACCTTCGAGAAGACATTTCTTTTTAAAGGAGTCTATTTTAAATTTAATTTCATTATTACCATAAACTATTTTTTCTTCTTTAAGATCTACTGAAATTTCCTCTTTTCTATTAGCATATTCAGACAACTCTTTAATTTTTTCCTCATCAACAATAATTGGTAAAATTCCATTTTTAAAACAATTGCTATAAAAAATATCAGCAAAACTGGAGCTAATTACACATGTAATACCAAAATCTAATAATGCCCAAGGAGCGTGTTCTCTTGAGGATCCACAACCAAAGTTTTTTCCTGCTATCAGTATTTTCGAATTTGTAAATGGATCTTGATTTAATATAAAATCCCGTATTTTATTTCCATTATCATCATACCTCATTTCAAAAAACAAATTTTTTCCAAGTCCAGTTCTTTTAATAGTTTTTAAAAACTGCTTTGGGATAATCATATCAGTATCGATATTTACTATTGGTAAATATGCTGGAATACTTTTTAATGTAGAAAATTTTTGCATTAATTTTGATACTTTCTAACATCATCCAAATTTCCAGAAATTGCTGCTGCAGCTGCCATTCCTGGGCTCACAAGGTGTGTTCTTCCACCTCTGCCTTGTCTTCCCTCAAAGTTTCTGTTTGATGTTGATGCACATCTTTGCTCTGGTTTTAATTTATCAGCATTCATTGCCAAACACATAGAACATCCTGGTTCTCTCCATTCAAAACCAGACTCTTCAAATATTTTATGTAAACCTTCTTGCTCTGCTTGTTCTTTCACTAAACCAGATCCTGGAACAACCATTGCATGAACATGAGAGGCAATTTTTTTATCTTTTAAAATCTTTGCTGCTTCTCGTAAATCCTCAATTCTTCCATTTGTGCAACTTCCTATAAAAACCTTATCTATCTTAATATCTTTAGCGGCCATATCAGGTTTTAAACCCATATATTTTAAAGCTCTTTCAATAGAATTTTTTCTATCCTCATCCTTTTCATTGTTTGGGTTTGGTACTTTATCCTCAATTGTAATTACATCTTGAGGTGAAGTTCCCCAGGTAATCATCGGTGAAATTTCATTAGCTTGAAGACTTATTTCTTTATCAAAATTTGCACCATCATCAGATTTTAAACTTCTCCAGTACGCTAAAGCTTTATCCCATTTTTCACCTTTGGGTGACATAGGTTTTCCCTCCAAATACTTGAAAATTTTTTCGTCTGGTGCAATCAAACCTGCTCTTGCTCCACCCTCTATAGTCATGTTGCATATAGTCATTCTTTGCTCAACACTCAATGATCTGATTAAATCACCAGCATACTCAATAACACATCCTGTTCCACCTGCTGTTCCTATTTTTCCAATTATTTGTAAAATTACATCTTTTGAAGTAACACCTAATGGAAGTTTTCCATTAACATTAATTCTGAAATTTTTTGCTTTTTTTTGCACTAAAGTTTGTGTTGCTAGTACGTGTTCAACCTCTGAGGTACCTATGCCAAATGCTAAAGCACCAAATGCTCCATGTGTAGCTGTATGACTATCTCCACAAACTATAACTGTTCCAGGTTGAGTAAATCCTTGTTCAGGACCAATTATATGAACTATGCCTTGACGCTTGTCCTCCATTCCAAAGAGTTGGATATCAAATTCCTTGCAATTCTTTTCTAATGTATCAACTTGAATTTTAGATTCTTTATCTGAAATACCATTGGTTCTATCAGTAGTTGGGACGTTGTGATCTGCAACGGCCAATGTAAGCTTTGGATGTCTTACTTTTCTTTTAGAATTTCGTAAACCTTCAAATGCTTGTGGGCTGGTCACTTCATGAACAAGATGCCTATCAACAAATAATAAAGCTGTTCCATCATCTTGTTGATCAACTAAGTGTTCTTTCCAAATTTTGTCGTAAAGAGTATTAGACATTGAAAAAAAAATTATTTTTTTTCTGGAGAAGTTTCAAGTTTTTCTTCAGTTTTAGGTTTTGTTTCAACTTTGGCTGTTTCTTCTTTTTTTGGCTCTTCCTTAGGAATTTCTTCTTTCTTAGCATCTGCCTTAGTTACATCTTCCTTATTATCATATGCTTCTGTTGAAACAGGAGCTAAATTTTCTTCAGTTACTGTTTCTGGTTTTACATCTATATCAATACCAATCTTCTTTCTTATTTTTTCGGCAATTCTAGCTGATTTACCAGTTCTATCCCTTAAGTAATATAGTTTAGCTCTTCTAACTTTTCCTGAACGAATAACTTTAATTGAGTCAATTACTGTACCAAATAGTGGGAATGTTCTCTCAACACCTTCACCAAAAGAAATCTTTCTAACCGTAAAAGAAGAGTTTAAATCTCTGCTCTTTTTTGCAATACATACTCCTTCAAAATACTGAATTCTCTCTTTTTTTCCCTCTGTAATTCTTACACCAACTTTTACAACATCACCTGGAAAGAATTCTGGAATCTTTTTTTCCGAAAGAATTTTTTTTACATTATATTGATTTATTTCTTCAATCGTTTTCATTTCAATATTTATCAAGTTAATCCTTCTTATATTTTTGCCACAAATCTGGTCTTCGGACGCGTGTTATAGCCTCAGATTGAGATAAACGCCAGTCTTTAATTTTGCTATGATCCCCTGATAATAAGACATCTGGTACTGATTTTTCCTCCCAAATTTGAGGTTTTGTATATTGAGGATACTCTAAAAGACCATTTTCAAAAGTTTCCTCCGAAGATGATTTATCATTACCTAAAACTCCAGGCAAAAGTCTTAACACACTATCAAGAACTACAAGAGCAGCTGTTTCCCCTCCAGAAAGCACATAATCTCCTATACTTATCTCCTCAATATTTCTTGTGGATAATACTCTTTCATCAACACCTTCGAAATGTCCACAAATTAAACTGAATGATTTTTCTTTTGATAAATCTTGAGCAAGTCTTTGATCAAATTTTTTACCTTTTGGTGAAAGATAAAAAATTCTTTCCCCCTTCTGGATATTTTTATCAATTGATTTTGCTAGTATGTCTGGTTTTAACAGCATACCTGATCCACCACCATATGGAGTATCATCAACAGTTTTGTGTTTATCTGTTGCTGCATCTCTTATGTTTACTACATTAAGACTCCATATCTTTTTAGCCATGGCCTTTCCATATAATCCTTTGTTAAGCGGACCAGGGAAAATTTCTGGATAAAGTGTTAACACTTGTGTCTTTAACATAAGTAAACCTTAAATTACTTTTTTTCCTCTTTTTGGGCTTCTGCTTTTGGAGCTTCTTCCTTTTTAGCTTCTGCTTTTGGAGCTTCTTCCTTTTTAGCTCCATCTGTCGGTGCTGCGTCTGCTTTTGCTACCTCTTCCTTTTTAGCATCATCAGACCCTTCTTTTTTTCTATCTTTTTTTGGAATAGCTTTTTGAGGATTATTACCATTAGCAGGCATTGGCATTAACTCATTTTCACCCAAGATTCTTGCTACTCTTGTAGTCGGTTGTGCACCTTGGCCTAACCAATATTTAATTCTTTCAGCCTCTAATCCTATTCTTTCTTTTTTTTCTTTAGGTAATAGAGGATTAAAAAAACCAACTTTTTCTATGAAACGTCCATCTCTTGCAAAACGACTATCAGCTACAACAACTTTGTAAACTGGTCTTTTCTTTGTTCCACCTCTTGATAATCTAAGTTTTAACATTTACTCTCCTTTTTTATTTTAATTGATTAAATAATTCTGGTGGTATTCCTTTGTCTGACATACCTTTCAGATTTCCTTTAGACATCTTTCTCATCATTTCAGACATCATTTTAAATTGTTTTAACAATTTATTGATAGTGGCTGGATCAGTTCCAGAACCATTAGCAATTCTTCTTTTTCTAGAACCATCAATTATTTTTGGGTTCTCTCTTTCTTTTTTTGTCATCGATAAAATTATAGCCTCGTTCTTAGTGATAACACTCTCGTCAATACCAGCAGCATCCATTTGTGATTTAACTTTAGAAATACCTGGCATAAAAGACATAATTCCCTCTATTCCACCCATTTTTTTCATCTGTCTTAGTTGAGTTAAATAATCTTGCATTGAAAATTGTCCCTTTTTTAAATTCTCTTCTGTCTTTTTAATATTTTCTTCACCTAAATCTTGTGCTGCTTTTTCAACTAGAGATACAATATCTCCCATTCCAAGAATTCGGTTTGCAATCCTATCGGGATGAAACACCTCAAAATTTTCAATTTTTTCTCCTACCCCTAAAAACTTAATTGGAACCTCTGATACAAACTTCATACTTACCGCGGCCCCACCTCTGGCATCACCATCAGCTCTTGTTAAAATAATTCCTGATAAACCTACAGTATTTTTAAATTCTTTTGCAACTGATGCTGCTACCTGACCAGTTAAAGAATCTGCAACTAAAAAAGTTTCGGCAGGATTGATTATATTTTCAATCTGCTTTATTTCACTCATCATTTGAAGATCTATTTGTGTTCTGCCAGCTGTATCGAACAAGATAATGTCGGCACCATTTAAATTTGCAGCACTTATTGCTCTCTGACAAATATCTGCTGGTTGTTGACCCTCTATAATTGGTAAAGTTAAGATATCATTTTGCTCACCTAAAGATTTCAACTGTTCTTGTGCAGCTGGTCTATAAATATCTAAGCTGACCATCATTACCTTCTTTTTCTTTGTATTTTCTAAGTATCTTGCAAGTTTAGCAGTAGTGGTAGTTTTACCTGAACCTTGTAGACCAACTAACATCATTGGCACTGGAGGAACAGCGTTTAAATTTACATCAATGTTTTTTTCACCTAATAAATTAACTAATTCGTCATAAACGATTTTTACAACCATATCACCAGGAGATGTAGATCTGATAATTTCTTGCCCTAAAGCTTTAGGTTTAACTTTTTCAATAAAATCTTTTGCGACCTCAAGTGATACATCAGCCTCTAATAAGGCTTGTCTAATAGCTTTAAGGCCCTCATCAACTTGGCTCTCATCAAGCGAAGGGGCTTTTTTCAAAGAGGAAAAAACTTCCTCAAATTTATTTGTTAAATTTTCAAACATATTTATTTCACACAGCAGTAATCGCACTAGTGGGCGAACCCTCGCTGACTAGTGTCGATCTCTTTGTTTCCAAAGACACCGCAAATTTAACGTTTTTGCGGAAACTGCCACAAACTATAATAGAGGTTCAAAAAGTCAATAAATAAGTTAAATAACTATATATGGATATAAGGGCTTTTAAAATGGATGGATTAGGTAATGATTTTGTAATAATTGATAATAGACAAAAGATTACCAATTTGACTAAAGGTCAAATCATAAAAATTTGTGATAGAAATTTTATTGGCTGTGATCAATTAATATTTATTGAATCTAGCAAATCAAGTCATGCAAATTTAAAATTTTTTAATTCTGATGGAGGAGAGTCTGGTGCGTGCGGAAATGGTACTAGATGTGTTGCAAAATTAATCTCTGAGGAGACAAAATCTAAAAACATCATTTTGTCAACCTCAAATGGAAATTTAGAGTCAAAAATATTAGATAAAAATATTGTTACGACTGAAATTGGTAAAGCTAAATTACAATGGAACGAAATTCCTTTATCAGAAAAACTAGATACGAAAAATTTAAATATTAAGATTATTGACTCAAATAACAAAGAACATTCAGGTGGGACGGCGGTTAATGTTGGAAATCCACATATTGTTTTTTTTGTAAACGAAATTGAAAATTTTAATATTGAAAAAATTGGACCCGAAGTTGAAAATCATAAAATTTTTCCAGAAAAATGTAATGTTACAGTTGCTACAATAATTAATAAAAATTTAATTAAAGTGAAGGTATGGGAGAGAGGAGCGGGGCTGACCAAAGCATGTGGAACAGCTGCATGTGCAACAGCATTTGCTGGTAAATTAAATAATCTTACTGAAAATAAAACAGACATAGAATTTCAAACAGGTAAATTATCAATTCTTATAGATGATAAAAATTCAATCCACATGAAAGGACCTGTTTCAGAAATAAAAGAAATTGAGTTCAAACTATAATGGGTATTTTTGATAAATTTAAGATAGGCTTTAAAAAAAGTGCATCTGCACTGACATCTGGACTAAAAGAAATAATAATAAAAAAAGAGATTGATGATAAAAATTTAAATAAAATTGAAGAATTTTTAATTGAGTCAGATGTAGGTGTCGAGGCTGCATCTGAGATCAAAGATATCATTTCAAGTAAAAAAATCGATCCAAATAAAGATTTATCAACCGAGATAAATTTTATTTTGAAAGAATATATTATTAATCTAATGAAGCCTTTAGAGAATAATTCTTTTTTTGAAAAAAAAGATAAACTCAATGCAACATTAATTTCAGGAGTAAATGGTGTTGGCAAAACAACAACTATTGGCAAAATAGGTAAAATTTTAAAAACTAAAGGAAACAAAGTTATGTTTGCCGCTTCTGATACTTTTCGAGCAGCAGCTATTGAACAATTAGAAAATTGGGCAAATAAAATTGATGTTAAAATAACTAAATCATCTCAAGGTTCTGATCCAGCATCAGTAGCATATAAAGCAGTTGAAGAAGCAATCAAAAATAATTTTCACCAAGTATTAATCGATACTGCTGGGAGACTACAAAATAAAAAAAATTTAATGGAAGAATATAAAAAGATAGCTAATGTAACAAAAAAAATTGACCAGGATGCCCCTCATAACATTATTTTAGTTTTAGACGCAACATCGGGACAGAATGTAATTAATCAAGTGGAAGAATTTAACAAAATTATTCCATTAACTGGTTTAATCATGACCAAATTAGATGGAACTGCCAAAGGTGGTATTTTACTGGCGATAGCAAAAAAATATCAACTACCTATTATTGCTTTAGGCTTGGGCGAAAAAGAAGACGACTTACAATTATTTAATGCAGAAAAATTTGCTGAGGCTTTTACGCAGGTTAATTGATTAAATTACTCGAGATTAAAGGTTTATAAATACTACACTTATAATTATCTTTAAATTTATAATGCCCACAATCTTTAGAAAAAGATGAAATAATAAAATCAAATTTTCCTGTAGTGGGGTAAAGTTCAAGTTTCTTATTAAAAATATCATATTTAAAGTTTGCATTTAAACTTTTAACTGCACTAATCATCACCAGTGTTTTATCATCTTTTAAAAGATAATAAGCAAAGTCGTCTGGAAATACAGGAAAGTCATATTCCTCTAAATGAAACTTGGCTTGAGAGGGAAACCAATCATAAGAGATCAATGGTGAAGAAGACTTTGTTGAATAATTATAGATATAAAGATCTTTTGGATAGTCATTTATATAATTACTTTCTTCACCTCTAGCTAAAATCGATTTCTCTCGCCCCTTAAAATATAACGCAAATTTTTTATTGTGTGAGTCCATATGATCTATGTGAAATAAATCGTCAGGATAAAATGAATTATCTTTCGAAAAAGCAAAGCTTTTTAAAGTTATGAATAAAATTATAATAATAAAAACATTTTTCACTTTTTAAACTTAATCTTAAATCTTGAAAAATATTTGTTTAGAATATGGCTTAATTTAAATTAATCAAAAAAGAGTTTAGTGCTTTTACAAGACTCTCGTCATACTCCATCATATGATTGTCATATTTGGTAAAATATGAATATTTGGGCTCATTAGCTATCTCAAACATCTTTTTACCCATCTCAAAAGGAACAATTTGATCTTTTTCACCATGCATTATCAAAATTGGAGATTTAATATTTTTAATTTTGTTTTTATTTTCAAATTTATCTTTGAGTAAAAGACCAACGGGTATATATGGATAAAATTTTTTAGCCGCATCAATCATTGATGTGAATGGAGTTTCTAAAATAACACCTGCAAAATCTTTGTTCTGGGATAAATGTGTTGCAACTCCTGTTCCTAATGACTCTCCATAAATTACTATATTTTTTTCATCTACACCTTTTTTTACCAACCATTTAATTGCACTTTCACCATCCTCATATAATCCAGACTCTGATGGTTTACCCTCGTTACCACTAAAACCTCTCCAAGCAATTATTAAAAAATTAACACTCATGTCTCTAAAATGATTTAATTTATGAATTCTATTTTCTAAAGATCCAGCATTTCCATGAAAAAATAGAATTGTTTTATTTTTTTTTATATCTTTTTCATGATACCAACCCAATAAATCTAATCCATCTTGGGTTGGGACTTTTACTTTTTCAATATAAACTGAGAGTTTGTCATCAAAATAATTATTTTCATCAGGATGATACATTAAGTTCCTTTGATAAAAATAAAGAAATACTAAGAGAAATAGGTAAACTAAAATTGTTAGTTGTAAAAATAATAACAAACTATTCCTAAACCTTTTTAACATTATTTTTCTTTGCTAAATATACGCCAAAAAATACCAGAATAGTCCCAATAATGTGGTAATTTTCAAATTTTTCGTCAAATAAAAAGTATCCATAAATAGCACCGTAAACTGTAAAGACATAAAGCGTAAAGCCAGTTAAAGATGCACCTAATTTTTTTTGAGCTATAGTATAAAGTGTAAAGGCAATTATCCCTGGCGATATAGCAGCAAAAATCACCCATAAATAGAATTCTGTTACAAAAATAGTCTCTTTATAAAATAATTCCTCACCAACATAAAAGGGTAACAAACTTAAAGCACCAAAAAAGGAAATCATAGCAAATCTATCGAAAATTTTTAATTTTGATTTCCAATAAAATAAATAAATAGAATATAAAGCCCAACCAACTGCAGCAGCTAACATCCATAAATCACCAATTGTAAATCTAAGATTAATTAATAAATCAATATCACCTTTAATAATAATGACAAAAACACCAATCAAACAAGCAATTAAACCAATTACCTTTGTCAAATTTATTTTTTCTTGAAAAAAGAAATATGAAATCAAAATAATAAAAACTGGAGAGGATGTGTAAATTATCCCCATATTAGTTACAGTTGTTGTCTCACCAGCTAAAAAAGGGAAAGCGCCACATACACCACATCCCATTGACCCTAAAAAAAATAATTTTTTACATTCCTTTTTAATTATATGAAAATTATTTTTTAAAGTTACATAAGTGAATGGTAATAAAATCAAAAAAACTACTGTCCAACGCCAAAATGCAAGTGAAATAGGCGGAACAAATTCAACACCACCTCTAGCAACAACTAAGTTACTAGCCATAAAGATTGGTTGTATAAATAGTAATGATAATGGAAATATATCTGTCTTAATATTTTTCAATTTAATTGATATTAATCTTTATCAAAAAAGGCTTCGTATATCATCATGATGATAGCTGCACCCATTAAAAGATAAACTGGAATAACATCCAAGAAGCCTATCATCATTGATCTCGTTAAAGTTGTTGCTAAACCAATTAAAAAGAAAACTGCAAAAGATAATCCTATGATTGTAGTAATTTTATTCATTTCATTCCTGACATTCTTTTTCTAACCAATTGGCAACCCCTAGAAATCTATGATCATCATATTTATTGCCAATTAATTGTACTCCTAATGGTAAATTATTTTCACCTTCAAGTAAAGGTAACGAAATACATGGTGTGCCAAGATAAGACCAAACTTTATTAAATTCTGCTGTTCCTGTACTTTTTAAACCCTTTGGCGCAACACCTGGACTAGCTGGTGACAAAACTCCATGATAATCCTCAAAAACTTCCTCGTAAGACTCATAGCTTCTTTTCATAAAATCAATTGCTTCCGCGTATTCTTTCGCCGAATGTTTATTACCTTTTGTAATTGCATCTTGCATATACTTCGATAATTTCTTTTTAAATTTTTTAAAATACACTGAAAAATTATTGGCTAAATCAGTCTCATGAATAATTTGGTGGTACTTGTGAATATCCTTGAAATAAGAGGGTGTATCAAAAATCTCAATATTTTTTTTAAACGAATTAATGAAATATTCAAATGATTCTCTAGATTTTTTATCTATTAATTTCCAATGTTCAGTTTTATAAAAAATAAATTTAGGATCAAACAAAGGTCCTTTTTTTGTTTCAGATAAAATATTTTCTGTTGAGTAATGTATAGTTGATGGATCAAATTTATCTTTTTTAATCAATACTTTTGCTAACATGGCCACATCTTCAACTTTTCGACCAAAAATTCCTATGTGATCAAGACTGTAAGAAGTTCTTAAAACACCATTTCTAGATATTAAACCATAACTAGGTTTATAACCCACAACTCCACAATAGGATGCTGGTCTAATAATGGATCCTCCGGTTTGTGATCCAATTGATGCAGGTGCCATAAAAGAAGCTACAGAAGCAGCAGATCCGCTTGAAGAACCACCTGGTGTTCTTGTTTTATCATGTGGATTTGTGGTTGCCGGAGGTCCTAAATAAGCAAGTTCTGAAGTTGCTGTTTTACCCATTACAATCGCTCCAGATGCATGAAGCAGATCAATTATTTCAGCATTTTGCGAATATGATTTACCTTTTCTAATAACTGTTCCACATTCGGTTGGCATATCAACTGTCCCGATAATGTCTTTAACCGCAATAGGCACTCCATGAAGTGGACCAATTGGTTTACCAGATCTTCTATGATCGTCAGCTTCCGTAGCTTTCTCTAATAAAACTTTTTTATCAAAATGGGCCCAAGCCTTTATATCTTTGTCAAATTTATTGATTCTCTCGATATACTTTTCACAAACATCAACAGAAGTGAGTTGAGCATCTTTAATCTTTGTAGCAAGTTCTTCAAGACTTAAAGAAAATATATCTGTCATTTAAAATTAATTTGCAAATAATGTCTCTGGTAACCAAAGTGCTATACCTGGAAATAAATACATTAGAACCATAGCTAAAATGACAATACCTAAAAATGGCATTATTCCTCCAAAGATCTGCATCAATTCAACATTCTTTGATTGAACTCCCTTTAGATAGTAAGCAGACATTGCCATGGGTGGTGTCAAAAATGAGGTTTGTAAATTTAGAGCAATCAACATTGCAAAGAAATATGGATTTACTCCAAAAAATTCGACTAATGGTAAAAATATTGGTACAAAAATAATTAATATCTCCGTCCACTCCAATGGCCAACCTAATAAAAATATAATCAATTGTGTAATTACTAAAAATTGCCAAGGTTGTAAATTTAGAGATTTAAAGAAATGTTCGAAAACCTCGTGACCTCCAAGATAAGAAAATACAGAAGCAAATGTCCAAGATCCTATGAATAGCCACATAATCATTGCAGTTGTTTTAGCTGTCAAAAAAACAGACTCTTTAAAATTTTTCCATTTAAGAGTTTTATAAAAATATGAAAGCACCAACGATCCAAATGCACCAACGGCTGCAGCTTCAGCAGGTGTTGCTATTCCAGCTAAAATTGTGCCTAAAACTAAAATTATCAATGAAAATAAAGGTAAGAAGGAAACAAGAACCTCTTTAAGAATTACTGCTGTAGGAGGTATTTCCTCAGCTGCAGGTTTTGGTGCTATCGAAGGATTTAACCAAGCTCTAAACACTGCGTATGCAATGTAAAGTCCTGCTAACATCAATCCTGGAAAAATAGCGGCTGCAAATAATCTTAGTGGTGATAGTTGAGCAATTACGGAATAAACGATCAACATAATACTAGGTGGAATTAAAATTCCTAAACACCCACCTGAACAAATTATTCCAGATGCAAATTTTTTATCATAACCAGCTTTAATCATAGCAGGCCATGCCAATAGTCCCATTAAAGTGACAACTGCACCTATAATACCTGTTGCTGTTGAAAATAGGGCACAAGTAATCAGCGCTGCTACTGCCATTGATGCAGGAAGCTTATGAGATGCTAATCTAATTGCAAAAAATAGTTTTGCTACAATACCTGCTCTTTCAACTAAATATCCCATGAATAAAAAGAGCGGGACAGCAGTAAGGACATTATTATCCATGACTGTGTAGGTGTTTTGAACAAAAAGTTGGAATATCCTATTATCAAAAAGATGTTCCATCTTAGTTGGATCAAAGTAAGCATAATATCCAAAACCTAGTCCCATCGCCATTAAAGTGAAGGCAATCGGAAAACCTAATAGTACGGCAAATAAAAATATACCCATCATCATAATTGCCACTTCAGGATTTGTCAGACTAAATAACATCTTCTTTATTTCCTTCTTGTGAAGTTCTCATTAATACTTTTTCAGTTTCTTCGGCATCACGTTCTGTTCCTCTTTCTGGCCAACTACCAGTTTTTATACATATAATACATCTGAACACTTCACCTATTCCCTGAAGGGTTAACAGGCTTCCAGATAAAGGTATTAAAGATTTAGCCATATAAATTTGAATTTGAGCTGGACTATTCCAACTTGTTTCTTTTATTTTCCAAGCTAGCGCAGCATACTCGTAACCATAAAAGGCTAACGCAATTACGCCTGGGAAAAAGAAAATAAAATATAAAACTATATCTATCCAAGCTTGTACTCTTTGAGAAAATAATCTGTAAATGACGTCTCCTCTTACATGTGCCTCGGTACATAAAGTATATGCACCAGCCATCATAAAAATCGCACCATACATTTGAAGACTAAAATCAAAATTCCATAAAGTTGGTGCGTTTAAAGCATATGCCATAAAAACTTCATAGCACGTTCCACCCATTAAAATTACAATACACCAGGAAAATGCTTTACCCATTGAGACGCTTAATCGGTCGGCAAATTTTATATAAGATCTCATCATAGATATAGACTCTTATTGAATTGTTTTGAATTAATCAAATAAAAAGGGGGCCGAGGCCCCCTCATTAAAATTTATAAAAAGTTAATTATAACTTAACTTTTGCTATTGGACCAAACTCATTTTCATACGCAAGTTTGTAATTCGGCTGATTCATCAGCAAGTATTTCATTACCCTCTTCGCGTACGCTTTCTGAGAATCTACGATTTTCTTAAAGAAAGGATCTTTCTTATTAAAATCACCGATTACCTTATCCCAACCTTTTAATTGTTGAGCTAAGATTTCATCAGAAGTTTGGTAAACATTTACTTTATGCTCATTCATTAACTTGGCTAAGTCAGCTGAGTATCTTACTAAAGCTTTAAAGTAGTTATCACTATTTGCAGCATAAGCAGCATTTTTCAATATTGCTTGGTGCGCAGGTGACAAACTATTATATGTTTTTTTGTTAACTGGTATCTCAAACATCTCTTGAGATTGGTGGAAGCTTCCTAAGTGATAGTGCTTAGAAACATCTTGCATACCAAACTGAGAGTCTGAAGTTGGGTTGTTAAACTCAGCAGCTTCAATCAAACCAGTTTTCATCGCTGGTTGAATTTCACCACCTGGTAATTGTCTAACTACCATTCCCATTGCAGTTAAAACGTTAGTCGCTAAACCAACGGTTCTGTACTTCATACCTTTAACATCAGACACTTTAGTTACGTTCTTTTTGAACCAACCAAAAGGCTGCGCTGGCATAGGCATATGGAAAAAACCAACATAATCAAAACCAACTTTTGCAAGTGTTTCGTCATATAATTTTCTTCCTCCACCATACTCCATCCATCCCATAACTTCTTGAGATGACATTCCATATGAAGGACCAGTTCCAAATAATGATGCAGCAGGGTTTTTACCATACCAATATGCAGTCACCCAGTGACCCATATCTACTACACCGGAACTAACCGCTTGTCCGATTTCTGAAGTCTTTACAACTGCTCCAACCGGTTGAAGATCAATCTGAAGAGATCCTCCAGACATTTCTTTTACCATGTTACAATAGTCTCCAGCCATTTCGAAAAAGATGTTAGCTCCACTTGGCCATGCAGCTTGCATCTTTAAAGTTGTTGCTGCATTTGCCTTCACATATGGCATTGCAACAGCGGCTGCAGCTATAGCACCAGTCTTAGCAGCAGTTTTAAAGAACTTACGTCTTGAAGATGTTTTCACCTTCAATGATTTATTTTCTTTAGTCATTATTACTCCTATTAAAGTTAATTAACTTGATTAATTAAAACATAGAATCAGATTAGAGTCTTTCTAAAAAAAGGCGTAGATGTCGCAATAGTTGAATTAGATTCAATCCAGAGTAGAATTAATTTACTTGGTTTTTACAATTTCCAGTTTTGAAAAACTCATCAATATTATCGATTGCTAAGTTTGCCATTGCAATTCTTGTATCCTTTGTTGCACTTCCTAGGTGTGGAAGAATAAATGCTGACTTAATTTTATTATAACCGGGATTTAAGTTTGGCTCATTTTTATAAACATCTAATCCAGCTGCATATATTTTTCTCCGGTTTAATGCATCAATTAAAGCTTCATCATCGACTATATCTCCTCTAGCGACATTAGTAATTACTGCTCCTTTAGGAAAATATTCAACTGTTTCTTTGTTAATCATGTTTTCTGTTTCTTTAGTCGCAGGACAACAAATTGATAGGACATCAGAAACTGAAAAAAGACTTTTAATATTATCGTGATAAATTGCTCCCTGTTCTTTTTCATCACTTAACTTTGATCTATTGTGATAATGAATTATCATGCCTAAAGACTTTGCAATCTTTGCAATTTTTTGTCCTATTCTTCCCATGCCTAGAATACCAAGTCTGGAGCCTGTCAATTGCTTACCTATTAAATAGTCTGCTGACCACTTCCATCCACCTTCTTGAGCAGATACTATTCCTTCAGAGGCTCTTCTGCATGCGCCTAAAATTAAAAGTATCCCAATTTCAGCTGTCGCATCAGATAAAACCTCAGGAGTATTTGTTACTGCAATGCCCCTTTTTTTTGCAGCATCTAAATCAATATTTCCAAATCCAACTGCAAAATTTGAAATAATTTTTATCGTGTCTGGCAATTTGTTGATTGTTTCTTTATCCATTTTATCTGTGAGAGAAGATAAAATTCCATCACATCCTTTACTCATTGATATTACTTTTGACTGAGAGTATAGCTCATCATTATTATTGAATATTGGATCAAAAGTTTTATTGGCTTTGTCCTCACTCTCCTTAATTAATTTTCTAGTGATTAGAATTTTTTTCATTAAAAGATAGAATTAACTAGTTTAGATCGAATATCTTCCCAGGGTTCATTATATTATTTTGATCAATGCTCCTCTTAATCAATTTCATTAATGGAATGTTGTCAGCATGTTCTTTCAAAAGATATTCTTTTTTATGTAACCCAACTCCATGTTCTCCGGTGATTGTACCTTTCAATTCAAGCGCTTTGTTAATTAATAAGTCGTTAAATTCTCTTATTTTTTTGTATGTCTCTTTGTTTTCAGGGTCAAAAGGCAAAAGCACATGAAAGTTTCCATCACCTAAATGACCTACCATCGGAGCTCTTAATCCAAACTTTTTTGCTTGCTCTTCTGCGTAATTTACACATTCAGTTATATTTGAAATTGGTAAACACACGTCAGTCGAATAAACTCTTCCATTATTTATCAATGCTTTTACAGAATAATAAACATCCCAACGTGCTTTCCATAGCTTATTTCTCTCTTCCAAATCTTTTGCCCATTTAAAAGAACTTCCGTTATTATCTTTTGATATTTCCTCAACAATTTTAATATTTTCATTATTAGATGCCTCGGATCCATGAAACTCAAAAAATAAAGTTGGCACTGCTTCGACATCTTTCAATTTAGAGTAATTAATACTAATACCCATTTGATCTTTGTTTAGCATCTCAATTCTAGCGATAGGAATTCCATATTGAACAACTTGTTGAGCAGTTTGAACTGCATTTTCTAAAGTTGGAAAATGACAAACTGCAGACATAATACTCTCTGGGATTGGCGATAATCTCAATTGAACTTCTGTAATTATGCCTAACGTTCCCTCTGAACCTATAAATAAATTGGTTAAATTATAACCTGCTGATGTTTTTTTAGTTCTGCTACCAGTATTTACAATATCTCCATTAGGCAAAACAACTGTAAGTCCGCTGATTACAGTTTTCATTGTTCCATATTTTACAGCCATTGTCCCTGAAGCTGATGTTGAAGCCATTCCTCCAATTGCTGCATTAGCACCAGGATCAATCGGGAAAAAAACTCCATCTTCTCTCAAATAATCATTTAATTGCTCTTTAGTTACACATGCCTGAACTCGACAATCAAAGTCCTCAACATTCACACTTAAAATTTTATTCATTTTTTCAAGACAAATGGTTATGCCTTTTTCATTACCGACAACATTACCTTCTAAAGATGTTCCTGTTCCAAAAGGTACAACAGGAATTTTGTGCTCATTACATAAACGGAGCACTTTAGAGACCTCTTCATTTGTTTCAGGAAAAACTACAGCTTTAGACAAAACGGGATCATAGGTATCCTCCCCTCTAGCATAATTTGCCCTTGTTGACTCAGAGGTAGAAAATCTTCCGTTAAAAATTTTTTTAAACTCTGCTTGGACTTGCTCGTTCATTAAAAGAATATTAGTAAAAATTTTATCAAAAATACAGCTTATTTAGTAAGCATTTTCTTTATGTTTTCTAAGGCCTGTAAAATGTTATCTCTTGATGCTGCAAAACTAAATCTTACGTAATCATTACAAGTTTTACCAAAAGCAGTTCCTGGCACTATTGCTACTCCAGCCTCATGCATTGCTTTTTTACAGAATTCAGATCCATTCATTCCTGTACCAATTACTTTTGGGAACGCATAAAAGGCTCCCCCAGGTAAACTACACTCTACTCCTGGTAGATCATTTAACCCCTGATGAATTAAATTTCTTCTCAAAGTAAACTTATCTAACATATCTTTGATGGAATCATCAGGGCCATCTAGTGCAGCAATGCCGGCATATTGTGCAGCAGCATTTACACATGATACACTATTAATTAATAATTTGTTTACGTGCTCAATAAGTTCTTTAGGCCAATAACTCCAACCTAATCTCCATCCAGTCATCGAATAAGCTTTGCTCCAACCCTCTAATACAATTAACCTATCTTTTAAATTTGGATAATGAAAAAAAGAAGGCATTTCTTTGTAGTCAAAAATTTGTCTACTATAAATTTCATCACTTAAAATAGTAACATGAGGATGTTTTTCTAACTCCTTTGCAAAATAGTCAATTACAGGTTTTTCAACAAAACTTCCTGTTGGATTATTTGGATTTATTAAAATCAATAATCTAGTTTTTTTAGTTATAAGAGATAAAATTTTATCCGGATCAAATTTAAGATCTTTATCCTCAGTTAAATCATAAGGTACAGGCGTTGAACCTGTATAATTAATCATAGACTCATATATTGGAAATGCAGGTGTAGGATGGATTATTTCTACTCCAGGTTCTCCGTAACATTGTATCGCGTAACTCATTGTAGGTTTACCACCTGGCATGATTAAAATTCTTTCAGGATCTACCTCAGCTTTATAACGTTTCTTAATCCATCTTGTTACAGCTTGTCGACACTCAGGTATTCCATTTGACATCACGTATCCATGATGACCATCATCCAAAGCTTTTTTTGCCGCTTCAACAACATGTTTAGGTGTTTTAAAATCTGGCTGTCCCAGACCTAAATGGATCATCGGCTTACCTTGGGCCTCTAATTTCTTTGCCTCTGCTAATACCGAAAAAGCAGACTCTGTTCCTAATCTATCTAAACTCTTAGCTAATTCCATAACTTTTATATTTTATTGTAAGTTCTATAAATTAATTTTGAACTATTCAACTCTTTTAAGTTCTTACATCCCATTAAAACCATATTTCTATTTATTTCATCGTGCATATTTTTAAGTAAATGCTCAACACCTTGTTGTCCCCCTGCGGCTAAAGAGAACAAAAACATTTTACCAAAACTACAGGCTTTTGCGCCCGCAGCGATTGCTTTTAATACGTGAGTTCCTCTTCTCACTCCCCCATCTAAAATAATTTCCAATTTATCTCCAACTGCGTCTGAGATTGCTTTGACTTGATCGAAAGGTGATCTTGATCCATCAAGTTGTCTTCCACCATGATTTGAAATCATAATTGCGGTACAACCAATATCTATTGCTCTTTTCGCATCTTCAACTGACATAACACCTTTAAGTGCAAAAGGTCCATTCCATTTCTTTACACAATATTCTGCATCCTTCCAGTTCATTGCTGGATCATATTGTTCATTAATATACTCAATAACTGATTTTGCAATATTGGTACCCTTGTCTGTTTTTGTAGCCACATTTGCTAATTTAAATTTCCCGTGTGTAAGATAATTAAATACCCAACTAGGATGAAGAGCAAAACTCATTAAACTTTGTAAAGTTAATTTTGGAGGGGTTGTGAAACCTGTTCTATGATCTCTTTCTCTATTACCCGCTACTAAAGTATCTACCGTTAAACACATTCCATCAAATCCTGATCTCCTACAACGATCAATTAGATCATCAGTGATTGATTGGTCTTTATGAACATAAAGTTGAAATAACTTTGGTCCACCCGAAATATTTGAAATTTCTTCTATAGTATTATTTGCCATCGTAGACATACTATAAAATGTTCCAAACTTATCGGCTGCTCTAGCAGACGCTTTATCACCATCATGATGATAAAGTCTTTGCATAGCGCAAGGTGATAAAAATAGTGGCATATCAATTTTTTTTCCAAAAATAGTTGTTGATAAATCTGGTTTACCTACACTTGCTAAAATATTAGGAACTAGATCGCATTCATCAAATGATTTTGTATTTCTTTTGAGGGTTATCTCATCATCCGCACCACCATCAATATAATGAAATATTGGAGAAGGTAATTTTTTTTTTGCAAGTTTTCTAAAGTCGTCAAAATTATAACAATTTTGTAAACTCACTATTTTCTAAATCTTAGATTATTTCTATTAAGGTCCGATATTTTAGTACATCCCATTAGTTTCATGTCTCTTACTAACTCAGATTTATACAATTCAAGAGCTCTTTCGACGCCTGGTTGGCCTGCTGCTGCAAGCGCATATAGATAAAGTCTTCCACCAGAACATGCTTTTGCACCAAGAGATAATGCTTTAAGCATATGTGTTCCTCTATGAATTCCTCCTTCACATATAACATCAAGTTTATCTCCAACTGCATCAACAATTTCTGCGAGTTGATCAAATGGTGATCTCGATCCATCAAGTTGTCTGCCACCATGATTTGAAACCATTATACCAGTACATCCTATATCAACTGCTTTTTTAGCATCTTCTACACTCATTATACCTTTTAGTGCAAAATGACCTCCCCATTGAGAACAAAGTTTTTCAGCATCTTTCCAATTCATAGACTGATCTAACATTGTTGAAAAATAATTTCCTATCGAAGAGTTTGTACTTGTACCCTCTTTTACAAAGTCTTGAAGATGAGGTAATTCAAATTTTCCTTTTGTTAAATAATTTATTCCCCACATAGGTTTGGTCGCGAAACTAAATAAGCTTGATAGAGTCAATTTCGGTGGAGAAGTAAAACCAGTTCTTAAATCTCTTTCACGATTTCCTCCTGTAATGGTATCGACTGTTAGAGCCATTACATCAAATTTAGCGGCCTTAGCTCGCTCTAAACAAGAGTCATTTAAACCTCTGTCTTTGTGAAAATAAAACTGAAACATTTTAGGTGTATCAATCAAAGAGGATATTTCCTCAACGCTAACAGTTGCTAATGCAGAAACACCAAACATTGTATTAAATTTTTTAGCTGCTTTTCCAACTGCTCTTTCGCCATCATAATGAAAAAGTCTTTGTAATGCTGTTGGTGAAAGATAAAATGGTAAATCCAATTTTTTACCAAAAATCGTAGTAGACAAATCTACATTCTCAACACCTCTTAAAACATTTGGAACTAAATCTACATCGTCAAAAGCACTAGTATTCCTAGCGTATGTAATTTCATCATCAGCAGCGCCATCAATATAATGAAAAATAGGCGATGGAAGCTTGAGCTTAGCAAGTTTTCTAAAATCACTAAAATTGTGACAATCTTTTAATCTCATTATCATAGAATGTTTTTTTAAAAGGTTTTAAGGAAATTAAACATATAACTATTTGCCCCAGGATTTTTTTCTCCCAAACTTGCATTGGACAAATGATTATATGATAAGCCTAATTGGGTATTTTGGAATAAATTTAAAGAAATCTGCACTTCGCTTTTAAATTCTAATAGATGCCCAAGATCTTTTCCGTCTCCCTTGTTATAAAGTCCTGGAGTAAAACTCGGTATAATATTTAATGCTCCTAATGAATATTGAGCCTGCACGCCAGTATACAGATAAGCTGCACTATCAGCAGTAAACATAAATCCTGTTATGGGAGAAAGATTACCGAGAAAAGTATCTCTATTTAAATCTGTATTTTGATGTTGAAATCCAATTAAAGTTGATCTTTTTCCATTATCACTAAAGTCAAACATGCCTGAATAAATATTAAACTTTGTATTATCATTACTAACTTTAGTATTTTCAGCAAATATCGATGAAGAAATAAAAACAGATAATATTACCAAGTAACAAATTCTTAGATAGTTCATAATTTTTTTTTTTTTAATATAACTTTCCTGAGTATTATTGCACCACCAAATATAAACATCAATATAGGTAATAACCAAAGAAAATAGGTATTTTTATTGAATCCTGGATCATACAGAATCCAATCTCCATATTTATCTTTAAGATAAACATAAATTTGTTTTTCATCTAAGCCTTCATTTAATTTTTTTTCTACTAAAATTTTTAAACTATTAGCAAATTCAGAATCTGAATCGTACACTGATTGTCCTTGACAAATTAAACATCTTAAATTTTTTGTTATTTCAATTTCTAAGTTTTTAGCTTTTAAATCAGAAGAAAAACAATAAATCAGGAAAATCACAGAAACTAAAAATTTTAAAATATTCATTGTGTTAATTCTTTTATCTCAAAAAGTATTTTTTCATCTAAGGGACCAATTACTTTTTTTATTATTTTATTGTTTTGAATTAAAAAGGTTTCAGGTACTCCATATGCACCCCATTCAATTGCTATTGTACCATCATTATCTAAAAAAATTAAGTCATATGGATTATTTAAATTTATCAAAAAATTTTTTGCATTTTCAAAATTATCTTTGTAATTTTGACCAATAATTTTAATATTCTCTTTTTTACTTAAATCCATTAAATACTTATGTTCCTCTTTGCAAGGAACACACCACGAAGCCCAAATGTTTAATAAATAATAATCACTTCCTATAAAAATCTGATCTGAATTTATTTTGTCTTTTGAAAAAAAATCTTTTGCATCAAAATTTGGAATTTTAATTTCTGATTTTAGTGATGGTGTATAAACATTTGTATTTTGTAATCCTTTGTAAAAAACAAAGAAAATTATTGAGAATGTAAATATTAAAAATATGGGAAAAATTTTAGTTTTCATATTTTTTTCTAATTAAAGATAAACAGCCACTAAAGCACAATAGAATTGTAGAAATCCAAATCCAAATCATGAATGGCTTTACTTGATAACGAATATTAAAATAATCTTGATTTTGGACATAATTCATTGTCATAAATTTATCAGTGAATATATCAGTTTTGATGTCTGCTTCACTTGTAACAATGTTTGGTTGATTATATATTCTTAGTTCAGGTTGCATGACTTCAATTAATCCACTTTGATCCTCTATAATAAACCTACCTCTAATTGCTTTAAAATTTTGTTTATTTTCTTGCTCAATGCTCTCAAAATTAATTTTCAAATTTTGAGCTTGGTAAGTTTCATTAATTTTTAAATTTGTAATAACTTCAGATGAAAAAATATTATTAAATAAAATACTAAGTATTAAAATGCTAAAACTAAAATGAGCAGTAATTTGCGACAGGTTTCTATATTTTCTATGAAAAAAATCTCTAAGAGTTATAAAAAATAAATAAAAAGCTGCTGTAATTAAAATAGAATTATAAAGAAAATTAATATCTAAATTTCTAATTATCAATACAGATAAAATTAAAGAAATAACAAAAAATGAAATTAAATAAATTTTGTCTTCAATATCCGATTTAATCCACTTTAATTTAGGTCCTATTGCCATCGCTAACATAAATGGAATTAAAAATGGTAGTATCAATTTGTTAAAAAATGGTGGACCTACAGATATTTTTTGAGACGAAATTACCTCTAAAAATATTGGATAAATTGTGCCAATTAAAACAACAGACAAAAAATACATCATAAACCAATTATTAACTAGAATTGATGTTTCCTTACTTAATAAGTAAAAAGTTTTAGAACTGTTATTATCACTTTTATGAAAAATTAAAAAAATAAAAAAAGATAGAAATATCAAAATAAATAAAAATATTAGAATATACAAACCTCTTTCTGGATCGTTGGCAAATGTATGAACAGAATTTAAAATACCTGATCGAACCAAAAAAGTACCACACATACTTAGAGTAAAAGTTGCAATTGATAACACAACAACCCACGAGGTAAGAATTAGCTTTTTTTCTAAAACTAATACGCAATGTAATAATGTTGTTAATGCAAACCATGGCATTAAAGATACATTTTCAACTGGATCCCAAAACCAAAAACCACCCCAACCCAACTCATAGTAAGCCCAAATAGATCCAAGTAAAATTCCTAAAGTTAAAAAAATCCATGAAACTAAAACCCATTTTTTAATATGTGAAGCCCACATTTTTGTAATATTATTGGAGCAAACTGCTGCCAATGCTGAGGAAAAAATTATTGAAGTCCCAACATAGCCTAAATATAAAATTGGTGGGTGAATTGCTAATGCAGGGTCTTGCAATATAGGATTTAAACCTAACCCCTCTTTTGGAACTGGAAAAACATGACTAAAAGGATTCGAGGTTTGTATTAGAAAAATAAAAAAACCAACTATTATTATCTGCTGGAATAATAAAGTTAAAATTTTATATTGTTTCGGTTGATTTTTTGACTTTAGTAAAAAGACAAATATGAATAATGTTAAAACTAACAACCATAATAATAGACTGCCCTCATGATTTCCCCAGGTACCAGAGATTTTATAAAAAAGCGGCTTAGTTGTATGGGAGTTATTAAAAACTGTCTCATTACTAAAATCTGAAATAACAAAAGATAAAATTAAGCCTGAGAAGCTTATTATTACAAATAAAAGTTGTAAGAATACTAACGATATTACTTTAGTATCTAACTTCTGAGTATCATTAAAATTTTTAATTGAAAAAAATATAACTAAAATTGAAACACCGGCACCAAAGACTAAAGAATAATATCCAATTAAACTCGACAATTTATTTCTCCTCTAAAGCAGCCTTTACTTCAGGAGGCATATAATTTTCATCATGTTTAGCTAAGATTTTCGTCGCTGAAAAAAAATTCTCATCTTTTAAAAATCCCTCTGCAACCACACCTTTACCTTCTTCAAAAAGATTGGGTATTAATCCTGAGTAAACAACATTAATTTCACTTTTAAAGTCTGTAATAACAAAACTTAATTCTTTATTTACAATAGAAATTGAGTCAGTTTTTACCATTCCTCCAATTCTAATCTTTTTCTGCTGCATTTCAGATAAAGTTTTTATTTCAGATGGAGATTTAAAATATACAACATTTTCCTCTAATGATTTTAGAATAAGGAATATTGTTAAACTTAATGTAACAGCGATTAAGAATATAAAAAAAAATCTTAGTTTAACTTTACGACCATACATGGTTTAAAAGTTAAATAGTTGAAGTGTTGGATAGAATCTCTCTATTAATTCTTTGTAGTCTAGCAGAGGCAGCTCTTTCAGAGTTTAGGTTTCCAAATTTAACAATAAACTTATTTTTTTCTCTTTCATATTGATTTTTAATTACCAGATACAATGACATAAAACTAAAAAAAGTAAAAGCAAATGAACCCCAAACATAAATTCCGTATCCGTCCATGTAAAAAATTTCACTTATCATAATCTGTCTAAACCCTTATTTTTAATTTTTATCAGTTCTGTATTATATTTCATTAAAAAAATTAGCAATGAGAATAGTGCAAATGACGCAGTCATAATCAGTAAAGGAACGAGCATCGAAGAATGAATAGTAGATTTTGATAATATGTTAATTGATGCAGGCTGATGAAGTGTGTTCCACCAGTCTACAGAATATTTAATTATAGGAACATTTATTATTCCTAAAATTGTAATAATTGAGGTTACCTTAAAAACTTGTTCTTTATTTTCATAAATTCTCCAAGCAATTAAATACATCAAATAAAATAATGCCAATATTAGCATAGATGTAATTCTGGCATCCCACGCCCACCATGTTCCCCACGTAGGCTTTCCCCAAATAGAACCTGTTACAAGTGCAATTATATTGAAAACAAATCCTGACGGAGCCAAACTTTTTGAAATTAAAAAGAAATTTTTAATCTTAAATATATAACCAACGATAGAGAGAATAGTAATAGTAGAAAAAATACCTAGTGAGATCCATGCCGCGGGAACATGAACATACATTATTCTTACAGCGTGACTTTGTTTATAATCTTCTGGTGAGAGAATTAGAGCCTCAGTTAAACCTATAGAGACTACCAAAATGAATAATAATAAAACATATTTTGGTGCTTTAGAAGTTATAGAAAAAATTCTATTAGGTTCTAGTAATTGAAACATAAAATTTTATTTTTAAAATTAATATTAGGGTTATTTAGTACGAAATAATTATCTGATCAAGAATGTAGAGGGAGATAATAACGAAGGGTAAAATTTAACACTCTTGATCAGAATTAATTATATTTAACAATGCCCTGTGACAAAGATTTGAGCTAAATGTGTTTAAAAAGTGAATTTACTTAATTTGACGGCTTAAAATAGCTTGAACCTTTTTTACCAGAGAAAATTTCCTCAATTAATGGATGTTTTATTGGCTCATCAGAGTCATCGATCAATAAATTTTGCTCTGATACATATGCTTCATAAGTTATTTCATCGTTTTCGGCTAACAAATGATAGAACGGTTGATCTTTTCTTGGTCTAACATTCTTAGGGATAGATTGATACCATTCTTCAGAATTATTAAACTCAAAATCTACATCATAAATCACACCTCTAAACTCAAAGTGTTTGTGTTTTACAATATCGCCTATTGAGAATTTAGCTTTTTGAATTGCCATTTAGATTAGTATGGGTATTTAAAAACAAAAATCAATAAGAAAAATTTATAGTTTTTGTGAAAATATTATTTATGTTAATATTCTTCCAGTGAATAAATCTTTTTTAAAGTTTTTTACTGATTTTGGACCTTTAGTAATTTTTTTTTACTACTATTACGATAGTGGAAAAGAATTAAGAGTAGCCATTCCACCGTTTATAATTGCGACAATTATAGCATTAGCGATTGTTTGGTTTTTAGAAAAAAAAATACCTAAAGTTCCTTTATTGAGCGGAATATTAATTACTTTTTTTGGTGGCCTTACAATTTATTTTGATAATCCAGTTTTTATTTACATTAAGCCAACAATCATTAATATTTTATTTGGTCTGGCTTTAATATTTGGAAGATATTTTACAAATGAACCTGTGTTAAAAAAATTAATGGGAAAATCAATACCACTTACAAACGAAGGTTGGGAATTATTAAGTAAAAGATGGATATACTTTTTCTTTGGACTTGCTATTTTAAATGAATTAGTTTGGAGAACACAATCTGAGGAATTTTGGGTTAACTTTAAAGTTTGGGGTTTACTTCCAATAACTTTCATTTTTACAGCCTTTCAAATCGGTTTAATCAATAAATATAAAACTCATGAAGAATAATTTAAGACTAGTTGTTAATAATCTTGATAAAAAAAAATTTAATGAAAATCATTTTTTTGAAAAAAATGAGCTTAAAATAATATTAGATTTATATGCAAAAATGGTTTCAGAGGGTTCTTGGAAAGATTACGGTCTTAACATTTCAAGCAAACAGGTAGGATTTAGTGTTTTTAAAAATGCAGCTGAAAATGCTATTTATAAAATTTGCAAAAACTTTAAGCCAAAAAATAATAATTTAAAATATTTAATTACTGATACCAATGGTAAAATACTAAAGAATTCCTCAGAACTTAATTTATTGCTAAAAAATACTAATTGGAAAAAACTTTAAAGTAAAATTATCTTCTTTGACCGAAAAGTCTAAGGAGCATAATAAATAAGTTAATGAAATCTAAGTAAAGAGTTAGAGCACCCATTACCGCTTTTTTACCCATTAACTCACCAGTATCGCTAGCAGAGTACATGTTTTTTATTTTTTGAGTATCATAAGCAGTAAGGCCAACAAAAATTAAAACTCCTAAAATTGATATCACGAAATACATCATTGAAGATTTTAGAAAAATATTAACTAATGATGCAATAATAATTCCTATTAATCCCATCATCAAAAATGATCCAAACTTAGTTAAATCTCTTTTAGTTGTATAACCATATAAGCTCATTGCTCCAAAAGTACTTGCAGTTATAAAAAACACTCTCGTGATTGAAGTTTCAGTAAAAACAACAAATATTGACGACAAAGATAACCCCATTAATGCTGCAAATAACCAAAAAACTGTCTGCGCTTTTGCTGCGCTCATTTTATTAATTCCGAAACTCATGTAAAACACAACTCCTAAAGGAGCTAACATTACTACCCAAGCTAAACCAGAAGTATAAATTGAATCACCGAAAGGTGTGAAGTCTAAAGGAGACAAAGATTCAACAGCTAATTTGAAAGTTATTAATGCCACTATTCCAGTAACTAAAAGAGCTGATCCCATGTAGTTATAAACTTTTAACATGTAAGCTCTTAAGCCTTCATCAGTAACAGCTGTGGTTTCACGTGCTGCTGCTCTCGCTCTTGCTAGAATACCTTTTTTGTCTGTTGCCATAATTTCTATAGATATATAGTCTTTTACTAAATATTCAAGATACCTTAAAAGATTAATAAAAAATTATACTTTAAAAATCACTATGAATTATAAAAAATTAGGCAATACAGATCTGGATGTGAGTACAATTTGTCTCGGTACTATGACTTGGGGCGAACAAAATACTCAAGATGAGGGATTTCAGCAAATGGATTATGCTTTAGATCATGGTGTAAACTTCTGGGACACTGCAGAAATCTATTCCATACCGATGAGAGAAGAAACATATGGGGAAACAGAGAGAATAATCGGTAACTGGTTTCAAAAAACTAAAAAAAGAGACAAGGTTATTATAGCAACAAAAGTTTGTGGTAATACTTCAAACAAATATATCAGGGGTGGTGGTTATAATTTTGGGAAAAAAAAAATTTCTGAAGCTTTAGAGGAAAGTCTCAAAAGATTGAAAACTGACTATATCGATCTCTATCAACTTCATTGGCCAGAGAGAAATACAAATTTTTTTGGGAAACATGGTTATGAACATGACGAAAACGATAATGATTGGACACCGTTTGAGGAAATACTTGAAAGTTTAAAAAAATTTATTGAACAAGGTAAAATTAGATACATTGGTCTATCTAATGAAACTGCATGGGGTTTATCAAAATTCCTTGAAATATCAAAATTAAAAGATTTACCAAAAATGATGTCGGTACAAAATCCATACAATTTACTTAATAGAACTTATGAAGTTGGACTTGCAGAAATTTCTGTTAGGGAGAAAAGTGGTTTGTTAGCCTACTCGCCTTTAGCATTCGGATACTTAACAGGAAAATATAGAAATAATAATTTACCAGAAAAATCAAGAATGAAACTATTTAAAGATTTCACAAGATATAAAAATGAAAATGGTCAAAAAGCTATCGAAGAGTATTATAAGTTATCGCAAAAATTCAATATTGATTTTACTCAAATGTCATTGAAGTTTTGTGAAATTCAGCCATTTATGACAAGTGTGATAATAGGGGCAACGACAATCGAGCAGTTGAAAACAAACATAGAAAGTGTAAATGTAAGTTTAACAAGCGAAATTTTAAATGAGATTAATAAAATTCAAAAAATGTTCCCAAACCCATGTCCATGATTAAAAAGATTTTATTCATATTTACACTTTTTACTTTTTTATTCACATCAAAATCTTTTGGAGAAGATCTAAAAAAAATTGGTAAATATAAAGACTGGGAAACAATGGTTTTAGCAGGAGCATCTGGTAAAGTATGTTTCGCTCAGTCTTCTCCAATTCTGCAATCTCCTAAAACAAATAAAAGAGATGCTAGATTATTTGTAACATTTAGACCTGGTGAAAAAATTGCGAATGAAATCAGTACTACTGCTGGTTATGAATTTAATAAAAACAATACTGTATTAGCAACCTCTGGAAATAACAAATTTAAATTTGATATTAAGCAACAAGGTTTTGCATGGATGACTAGTAATAAAAAAGAAAAGATTATGGTCAAGATTATGAAAAAAGGTTCAAGAATAATGGTAACTGGATACAATGAAAAAGGCTCTCAAACAATCGATCATTATTCATTATTGGGATTCACTAAAGCATATAACACTGCAAAAAAAGCTTGTAGCTAGTTAATGAAATCAAAAAAAAGAATTGTATTAGCTTACTCAGGCGGTTTGGACACATCTATTATTCTTAAATGGCTTCAAGAAAATTATGATGCAGAAGTAATTTGTTACACCGCAGATATCGGACAAGAAATAAATAGAAAAAAAATTTTTTCCAATGCAAGAAAATTTGGTGTCACAAAAGTAATTATAAATGATTTAAAAGATATTTTTGTTAAAGACTATGTATTTCCAATGATCCGTGGTCATGCAATTTATGAGGGTGTTTATTTATTAGGAACCTCAATCGCCAGACCTCTGATAGCAAAGGATCAAATTAAGGTTGCAAAAAAATTCAAAGCATATGCAGTATCTCATGGGGCTACTGGAAAAGGAAACGACCAAATAAGATTTGAGCTTGGTTATCATTATTTTGGTCCCAAAATAAAAATTATTGCACCATGGAGAATATGGAATTTAAAATCTCGATCAGATTTAATTAATTATGCGAAGAAACGCAATATTCCTATCCCAAAAGACAAAAAAGGTGCATCTCCTTTTTCAGTAGATGATAATTTATTTCATACATCAACTGAAGGTAAGTTGCTAGAAAATCCAAAAAATTCCGCACCAGAATTTATTTTTCAAAGAACTGTTTCTCCAGAAAAAGCTCCTAACAAAGCTACTCATGTAACAATTAATTTTAAAAATGGTGACCCCATTGGTCTTAATGGAAAAAAATTTGGACCAGCAAAATTATTATTAAAACTTAATCAATTGGCGGGAAAAAATGGAATAGGAAGAGTTGATCTTGTTGAAAATAGATTTTTAGGCATCAAGTCTAGAGGAGTTTATGAAACTCCAGGAGGTACATTGTTAATCCATGCACATAGAGCGATTGAGTCAGTTACGCTTGATAAAGAAACAATGCACAAAAAAGATGCAATAATGCCAAGGTACGCAGAATTGATCTATAATGGATATTGGTTTTCAAAAGAAAGGTTTAAACTTCAAAAAATTGTGGATTTAAAAAAAAATAAAATAAATGGATCTGTTAAACTAAAACTTTATAAAGGCAATATTACAATTCAATCAAGAATGACAAAAAGCAATGCCTACTCAATGAAAAAAGTTTCGTTTGAGGAAAATAAATCATTTATTAAATCAAATGTAGAGAAATTTATAAATTTTCATAAAAAAAAGTTAAGAAACTAGCTAATTATTTGGTGACAAATTGGGGATTGTTTATTTTTGAAAAAAACTTAATTTAAATTTATGGAATCGTTTAAAAATTGGATGAAAGATACAGCAAACATTTTGTTCGATGATAGCAAAAATGATCTTAGATCATTACCTAAAACTGTAAGATTACAAATTCTATTGGTGTTAAGTTTTATTTGGACTACTGTTTTTAGTTTGTACGTATTCTCATATACAACTTTTGTATTTGGGTGGACCGGACTTTTTTTAGCCCACATTGGATTGATATTTGCGGTATATTTGACATTTAAACATTTTCATAGAGCTGAGGAAAATTCTGCTAGCGTTTTTAAAACAAAAAATTTTGACCCATTTAAAATAATGGTGCTCGTTTTTGTAATTGTTTTTATATTCGTGTTTTCAAAAGGGATTGAAGTGTTGACGAGTCCAAATCCATATTCTTATTCAATTCCGTATGATGGTTCCTCAAAATCAGTATTTGAAAAATGGTTACCATTTAGTAAAGATAAATAATGGAAAAGATAGCTAAAAACCTACAACTTCTTTTAATGTGCATCATTCTAGTAAGCACTGTAATTGCAGTTGGAATAGAGATTTATAAAATGTTTGAAAATCGATCAGTAACCTTAGCTGATTTGCTGCTAATGTTTCTTTACTTAGAAGTGCTAGCGATGGTAAGAGTTTTTTGGAATCAGCAATCTATAAGTATTACATTACCACTACTTATAGCTATTACAGCATTAGCACGATTTATTATTTTACAAGGAAAAGAAATGGATCCAAGTGCGTTAGTATATGAGGCGGTAGCAATAGTTTTAATTGCAGGTGCTATTGTAATCTTGAGATTAAGACATAGCGATAAATTAGGTCTAAAGAAAAAAAAATCGAAATAATTAAAAATGAATTTTGAAGCTTCAAGGGCTAAGGCCTTAGACAAACTAAATTATTTTGTGGAAAACAATCTCTCAGAGTATTCAAAACTTAGAAACTTTGATTACGGACCTGATAACAGGTCTAATATTTCTTGTTTATCTCCATATATTACTCACGGAATTATTAATGAAAAGGAGGTTATCAAAAAATCTCTTAATAAATTTTCATTCACAAAAAATGAAAAATTTATTCAAGAAGTATTGTGGCGTACATATTGGAAAGGTTGGTTAGAATTAAGACCCAGTGTTTGGACAGATTTTTTAATTGAACTAAAAAAGATTAAAGAAGATTTTCAAAATAATCTAACTTATAAAAACGCGATTGAGGGAAAAACAAACGTAGAGTGCTTTAACTATTGGGTCAACGAACTCAAAGAAAATAATTATTTGCATAATCATACTAGAATGTGGTTTGCCAGTATTTGGATTTTTACGCTAAATTTGCCATGGCAATTGGGAGCGGAATTTTTTATGCAACATCTTTATGATGGAGACGCTGCATCAAACACTCTTGGATGGAGATGGGTTGCAGGTATTCAAACACAGGGAAAACATTATTTAGCAAGTGAGTGGAATATCAAAAAATTTACTAATAATAGATTTAGTAATATTAAATTAAATGAAAACGCTCCACCCAAGATTTCTGAAAAGAAATACTCAATTTTAAAACAGGATTTTACTAATCCTGAAAATATTGATCAAAATAATTTGATAATATTCGAGAATAACCTCTGTTTTGAAACAAGTGATTTTCAAAATAATAAATTTAAAAAATTTTATATAATTTCGAATAAAAATGAAAATAGATGCATCAAACTTAGTGAAAAAGTTCTAAAATTTAAATCTTCACTTATTCAAGACCAGGAACAAAGATTTAAAAATCAATCTATTGATTGTGAAGTTATAGATATTAGCGAAATTAAAAAGATAGAAAAAGCAGTCGGGTTGTATCCAACTGTTGGAGAAAATTTAGATTATTTGAATTCAAATACTTTTAAAATCAATTTCCTTTATAGAGAACTTGATCAAAACTCTTGGCAATATTGTAATAAAGGTTTCTTTAACTTTAAAAATTATATTCCAAAAATTATTTCAACACTTAACTAAAACCATCTAAACATGCCAATGATCCCGGCTGTTGCATAAAAGAATTGTAAAAATAATATTCCTCTATGACCGCCTCGATAAGCCCAAATTCCAATTAGAATTGCAGATATAAGTAGTAAACAAAAACCAAAAAACTCTATACCAATGTTCATAGCCACAAATAATGAGTACATTATTGCAGTGATAACACCTGCCCACTCAAAAATTTTATTATTCATAAAAGTTTTTTAAAGTTATTATAAAGAATCTTAGAATAATTATTCATATCTGTCATATTATCTTTAGCAGATTGATCAAATTTTTCTAACGCTCCATTTCCTAACTGATCTTCAAGGGCTTTTTTATATTCTGGTACACATCCCCACTCTTTTACAGTTGTGTCTTTTATCTCAATGTGGAATTGGATACCGTAAGCATGATCTTGATATTTAAAAATTTGATATTTAGTAATTGGAGATGACGCTAATAAAGTGACATCATTATTATTTTCTATTTCTTGGACCTCGTAAGAATGCCATTGTAAACTTTTAATTTGGTCAGGAAATTTTGAGAATAAATTGTCTTTATTTTTTTCTTGGGTGAAATTGATATCCATCATTCCAATCTCTGCTGGCCTTGATTTAACAATTTTACCTCCAACAACTTCACCTAATAACTGACAACCTAAACAAAAACCTAAATATGGTTTTTTTAAATCAATAACAAATTCTTTAATTCTTTTTTTTTCCTCAACTAACCAAGGAAATTCTTTTTCCATATAAGTATCCATCGGACCTCCCATACAAAACATTCCATCGAATTCATTCAAATTTGTTGGAATTTTTTGACCCTCATCTAATTCAATTGTAGTAAGATTGAATCCATCAGCCATCATTAAATCCTTTATATAACCTGGATCTTCAATTTTAATGTGTTGTAAAATAATTATGTTCAATCTAAAAGTTTTTCTTAAAATTTATTATCTTGCTAGTTTTATGAAAATATCACCCATACCTGCATCTAAATTTTCTAAAGGTGTATTATTTCTCAACTCACAATATCTACCCGTCACTTGATGGCTTTTAACAAAGTCTATCTCATCTTTCGCACAATTTTTCCCATTGTGCAATAAACCTATTACTATTCGATTGTTAAGACTATACACTTCTGATTTGTTGATTTTTTCACCATTACAAAAATAATCTTTATTTACTCTATTGGGAAAATCTTTTTTAGAACATGGATTTTTAATTGTTAAAACATAGAATTCTTTAAAACCATCCTCAAATTTATGTTTCATCTTTTGGGCTTCAGAATACTTCATAAGGTCACACGAACATGGAACACAACACCTATAATAATTTCCACAAATTTTTTTGTTCGTTTTACTTTCTTTTATAAATAAGAATTCTGAGTCACTATTTGGGTCAATTAAAGATCCAGAAACTGCGCAATATAATTTGTTAAATTCAATAAAGTCTTTGTAAGTTATTTTTTTATCTATGATGTATTTAAAAAATTTTGGTCCTGCAGCATTTCTATTTTTATCTGGGAATATTCTAGACCAATCAGTAATAAGCTCTTTGTGATAATTTTTTTCTTCAGCAAATGACTTAAGCTGAAATGATATTAAAAATACAATTAAAAATATATTGAATATTTTTTTCATTTCTGCCTTACAATAATTGTTTGGTTAAGTTTCTCTATATCAATCATTACTTTACTTCCATTTGTCCATCTAATTTCTACTTTAAAATTTTTTTCTTTTTTTCTAATTCCATAATGTGCCACAGGTTCCATTTGGCATAAGTAACCGGATCCTGCATCAATTGTTTTTGAATGTTTTCTTTGATTAGTTATTAAGGTAACAGTGGCTCCTCTTGCTGGCGCACCATATTTATTTAATGGTTTAATCCTTAAGTATTTACTTCCTTTATCAACTTTTGCTTTATACAAAGTTAATGTTTGTGCTTTACTTTCACCACGAGAAACTAATAATTCTAAAATTCCATCATTATCTATATCCGCGACTGCAGCCCCAGTTCCATATCCATTAGCTTCAAGTCCTACGTTAAAATTTATCTGCTCAAATTTTCCATTATCTTTAATACGAAATAACTTATTTGGTTCTGCTATATTGTTCATGAAAACTTCATCAAAACCATCATTATCAAAATCTGCAGAAATAATTGTTCTTATTCTAGAGGGTTCATCAAAATCTTTATTTCCAATGTCTTTAAACTCATTATTTTCCAAGACCCAAGCTCTGTGATATCCAAGCCAATTACCACTTAAAATATCCAATCTACCCCGGTAATATATGTCTGATAAAGCTGTACCCCGTCCATTTTGGATTGCATCATCTAATCTATAATCAAATGCAACTTCATCAAAATTTCCATTATTATTTTTAAAAAGATAATTTGCTCCTCTCTCATTAGCCGCAAAGATATCCGCTCTTTCTGTCAAGATATGCCCAGATACAACTGCTCTTCCACCAGTAATATTATCTAGATTTAAATTCTCAGCTTTATCTTTGATAAGTTCATTTTCAATCTCATAAAACCTTGTTGGTCCTCCGTAGTTTGCAACATAAATACCATATTCACCATCTCCCTTTCTATCTACACAAACAACAGATCTTCCTGCTGTTAAATTTAAATTTTCTTTATTTTTTTCTAATTCAAATAAATCAAAATAATTATTATCTTTTATATCCAATAATCTGTCTGAATATTTTTTAACTCCACTATATGTATCGGTATTTAAAAAGTAGATTTCTTCAAAGCCATCTTTATCAATATCGCATGCAGCAACTCCAATGGTTTTCTTTGAAATATCTGAAAAAATTTTTTGTTGGTTTATATTCTTTAACTTTCCATCCTGAAAAGATAACGCTAAATTCGGAAAACCAAAACCTGTAACTAAAAACTCATTATTTCCATCCATATTAAAATCTGTCACTGAAATCCCATAGCTCAGTCTTTTTTCATTATTCTCAATAATTTTTGAAAGATCCTCAAAAAATTCTGCACGAACATTATTTGTAAGAATTACGAATAAAAATAAAATTAAATATTTATTAAAATTTTTTATTTTTTTGATGAACATTTTTTTGAACAATACTTAACTTTTTCCCAATTAAGTTTCCATTTTTTTCTCCATTTAAATGGCCTTTGACATATTGGACAAACCTTAATTGGTAAATTTTCTTTTCTCACTAAATTGTATTTGCTTTAATGAATTTATCTGCAGCTGACAAAATCAATTTTTTTCTATCAGTTTTCATCTTATCGAAAATTCTCACCATCATTGATAGCCTTGGATTTTTTAAAAAAAACTTTCTATTTCGATCTATAAATCTCCAATAAAGACCATCCATTATATTGCACCAATCACCCCTTTTAAAATCCATCATCTTCATAAAATAACTTGATCCACAAATGTATGGTTTAGTTGCAAATATTCCACCATCACTAAACAATCCCATTCCATAAACATTTGGAACCATCACCCAATCTGAGGAGTCTACAAACATTTCCATAAACCACTTGTAAACAATTGTGGGTTTGATCTCACAAAGGTTCATTATGTTTGATAAAATCATGAGTCTTTCAATATGGTGAGACCATCCATGATTTAATGCGTTCTTTATTGCATAATCCAATGGTGGTAATCCAGTGGTGCCATCATACCAGGATTTTTTCATCTTACGATTTTGTTTAAAAAAATTTCCTGTCTCCATTTCAGTAGAATAACTTTGATAAATTCCTCTCATAAATTCTCTCCAACCAATTATTTGACGAACGTATCCCTCTAAAGAATTTAGTCTTATTTTTTTACTTTTATGAAATTCTAAAATTTTTTTAATTATAAATTCTGGAGTGATAAGACCTAAATTTACATATGGACTTAGTGCACTATGAAACAAAATATTATCTTTTTGATCAACTGCATCCTCGTAATCACCAAATAAATTTGATTTTTCTTTAATAAAAAAATTTAAAAGCTTCAAAACATCATTGTGTTCTGTAGCAAACCAGAAATTTTTGGTACTGCCAGGATGATCCTTAAATAGCTTTTCAACAATAGGTTTTAGCTTTTTAGTATGAGAAGTTTCATTTATTTTTGGAAATTTTGGGATTGAAATATTTTTTGGTAATTTATTTCTATTATCCTCATCAAAACTCCACTTACCTCCTGTAGGATTCCCATCAGCACCCATTAATATTCCAGATTTTTTTCTGACATCTTTGTAGAAAGTTGCCATAAATGGTTTTTTGGATTTAGATAAATATTTTTTAAAATCCTCTCTTGAATTTAAAAACATTGGCGTCTGGATAATATTCCATTGTATTTTTTCTTTATTGACAAATTGATTAATTTTTTTTTCAAAAAACTTATCCTCAACTTCAAAACTGGATATTTCCTTAATCTTTTTTGTGCTAATTAATTTTTTAAGCTTTTTAAAATAACTTTCCTTAAATTCTTTATCCTCTATTTTTGAGTATTCTATTTTAAATTTATCTTTTTTAAGTACATCCGCGTGAGATCGCATTGATGATAAAAATAGAAGAATTTTTTGTTTATGATGTTTTTCATAAGTACAAAGCTCGTAATCTTCAGCCATGAAAAAAAGGTGGTCTTTTTTGAAGCGGTCTAGGTATTTTAATGGAAATAATTGATTGCCCAGTATAAAAAATAACTTCATAATTAAATATAACTAATTAAATTTTTTATGTCAGAAAAATATCTTATTTTTGGTGCGACAGGTTCAATCGGATCAAGCTTGGCTGAACAATTAGTAAATTCTGGAAATAGTGTACATTTAGTAGGTAGAGATGAAAACGAGGTCAAAAATATTTCTGAGAGATTAGGGTGTCCTTTTACTATCGCAGATGTTTTGGAAGAGGGATTTATAGAAAAAGTTAAAAATGATATTTCAGATGTAAAAGGTATTGCTTATTGTGTTGGGTCAATTGACTTAAAACCTGTGAAAATGGTAACAGAACAAGATTTTGTAAAATGTATGAAATTAAATCTTTATTCTGCGGTTGAAGTTATTAAGGGTTATCAAGAGAGTTTGAAAAAAAATAAGGGCTCAATAGTTTTATTTTCAACTGTTGCTGCTCAAAGAGGATTTACCAATCACGCAATTATTGCATCAACAAAAGCAGCTGTTGAGGGTTTAACAGTCTCACTTGCAGCTGAATTTGCTCCAAACATAAGAGTGAATTGTATTGCGCCAAGCTTAACCAATTCAAAAATTGCTGAGCCCATGTTAAAGAATAAAGCCCTAGCAGATGGTATTGCAAAGGCCCATCCTTTAAAAAGATTGGGAGAGGGAAAAGACTCTGCCTCTTTAGCTAGATTTTTAATAACTGAAGATAGCTCTTGGATAACAGGTCAAATTATTGCAGTAGATGGTGGAAGATCTAAACTTTCATAAGGTGAAAAATCTTTTTTTTGTAATTATATTTTTTATATTTTTTTCAACTAATTTATTTGCTCAAAATTTAAAATTTAAAAAACTAGTTGTTCTTAACGACCCATGGGGTTCGTCTTTTTTAAATAATAAAGAACTAATTATTACTGAAAAAGGTGGAAAAATTAAGATCATAGATATACGCCAAAAAAAAGCTGTTGAAATTGATCATAACCTAAATTTTCTAGAACACGGACAGGGTGGTCTTTTAGATATCTTATATAAAGATAATTTTATTTATGTTTCATATTCTGAAAACAGAGGTAATGGGAAAACAAGTACCTCTATCGCTAAAGCTATTTTTGATAAAAAAAAATTAAATTTTAAAAATATTTTTCAAGCTGAACCTCCTATTGATTCTGGTTATCATTTTGGTTCAAGGTTAGCGATCAAAGATAATCACTTATTTGCCTCTGCTGGTGAAAGAGGTAAAGGCATGATTGCCCAAGACCCCTCAAAACATCCTGGGAGTATTATAAGAATTAAACTTGATGGAAGTATTCCAAATGACAATCCTAAATTTGTAGATAAGCCAGATTGGCTACCTGAAATTTATCAAATTGGTATCAGAAATCCTCAAGGTCTAACTTTATCATCATACGATGGTAAAATTTATATGAGCAACCATGGTGCCAAAGGTGGTGATTGGTTTGGTGAAGTAAAAAAAGGTGAAAATTATGGTTGGAAAATATTAGGCTGGGGAGGAAAAAATTATTCTGGGTTTCCTATTGGTCCCAAATGGAAACCTGGCTTTACAAAAGCAATACAATATTGGGTGCCTTCAATTGCAACAAGTGCAATTACAATTTATAAAGGAAACGAGTTTAATGAATGGAATGGTCATGCATTAATTACATCATTAAAAGATCAATCCTTAAGAAAACTAATCTTCAATGATTTGTCCAACATAAAAGAAGATGTAATTTTTAAAGATGAGATTGGGCGAATTAGAGATATCCAGGTTCATCCGAAAAATGGAAAAATTTACTTTTTGGCGAGTGATAACCTTTGGCTGATGGAGAAGGCTAAATAGATCTTAGTGATTATTGATTTCTTATAAGAGGATAAACCTTTGGATTTAAATATTTAATATTAGTTAATAATATTAACACCAACGTTACTAAACCAATGGATAAACCAAGATAAATCAAAACTTTAAGATCAAACTTCCAGAATAACTCAAATATATTTTCAATAATAAATTTTGAACCAACTACAGCAAACAAAACTGCAATCATTATTACAGATATAAAAATAATCATAAATTCAATCAGCGAAGAAAAAACAATCTCTTTTCTTGAAAAACCTAAAATTTTAAAAACCAAATTTTGGTATTCTCTTACTTTTCCTTGGACCATTATTGCACTTGATATTACTATTAAACCAATGACGATAGTGACTGTTGAAATTACAATAACTGCTATGAAAACTTTATTTAAAACATTAGTTACTTTATTTAAATAATCAGCAATTTTAATCATTGATAAACTAGGGAAAATTTCAAGCATTTTTGTTTCATCAAATTTATTTAAATTATAGAACTTTGTGGTTGCTAAATATTCGTGAGGAATATTTTTTGCAAAGTCAGGATTAAAAAGCATTGCAAAATTTATATTTAGATCTCTATAATCAACTTGTCTAAAGTTGACTATTTCACCATCAATTTCTCTACCATAGATATTTAAAGTAAATATATCACCTAATTTAATATTAAAATCTTTTGCAACCTTAGCGTCTAATGATATCTGAAGTTGATTTGGTTTAGACAAATCCCACCACTTACCATCAATAATTAAATTGTCCTCAGGAACTTCTTTTGTCCAAGATGATCTCCGTTCACTGCCAATTACCCAATAACTATCATTTTCAGGTGTAATATATGTGTTTGGATTTATACCATTAATTTTTACTATTCCTGAAGAAACCATTGGCACAATTTCAATATTTGCACCAGGATCCATTGATAAAATTCTTTGTTCAAACTTTTCACGCTCTCCATTTTGAATGCCCACAAAAAAATAATCAGGAGCGATGTCAGGTATTGATTTTGCTATCTCTCTTTTAAAATTAGTTCCAACTAATGCCAAAGTCAAAAGTAATGTAACACCAAGGCCTAAAGACATAATTGTAATAGGTGTAATACTTTTTGATTGTGTAATATTTTTAATAGATACTTTCAAAGGAGTGCTTGAATTAAATTTAAACTTTTTTAGAGAAAATATGATTAACTTTGAAAGTAGAAAAAAGATAATCAAACAAATAAAAAATGCCCCAAAATACCCAAGACTATAAACAAAATTTTCTGATCTATAAGTAAATATTAAAATCAAAATCGATAACATTATAATACTCATGCCAATTAATTTTTTTGAATAATAAAATTGTAAGTTTTGGAATACATTTCTAAATAAACTTGAAGCTTTGACTTGATCGATAGAACTAATTGTAGGAATCGAAAAAATTATCAAAACTAATAAACCTATTAAAAATATTTTTAAAAAATTAAAAAAAGAAAAAAATAAATTTATCTTAAGTCCAAAGCTACTTGACAAATATTTGTCAGCTAATGGCACAATTAATAAACTACTTAAATACGCTGAAATAGTAATTATAAATAATAATATTACCAATTGAAGATAATAAAGTTTTTTAATATTACCGGAATAGAAACCTAAGGCCTTTCTTACTGCTATAGACAAGTTATTTTGATTTATAAAAGACAAAAGAGTATTGGCAATACCAATACCAGCAATAAGCATCGCACTTATTGAGACAAGGGATAAAAATTGTGAAAAGTTACCAATTACTCTTTTTAATCCACTTGCTGCATTTTCTGGATATCTAATTTTTACCTTTTGATCATCTTTAAAAATACTTTCGATTTTTTTTATGATTGTTTCTGGATTATCATTGGTATTAAATTTTACTTTATATTCATAATTTAAAAAATTTCCTATTCCGTTAAGTTTTAAGATATCTAAAGTTTGTTTACCTGTTAAAACCCAATCTCCAAAAGTCACAAATCCACTTACATCTGGAACAGATCTTACCTTACCAATAACAAGAAATTCTTGATCTTGAATTTTTACAATTTCATTTGTTTTGATATTTAAGGTTTTTGATAAACTCTCATTAATTAAAATTGTATAAGGTTCAGTTTGCATTCTTTCATAAGCATCAGCAGGTTCATAAGTTACTTCACCATATAAAGGATACTTTTGGTCAACTGTTTTTATTCTAGTAAATAAAGATTTATTTTTCTTTCGATTTGTTGTCGAAAGCATTGTGCTGAATTCAACCATCTCTGATATAGTTGTAAACTCTTCAACTTTATTTAATAAATCTAAATTTCCTTTATTTCTGTTATAATCAATTTCTAAGTCTCCACCTAAAAGCTCTTTAGCATTTTCTTTGAGTTCCTTTTTTAAACTATCCTCAATAGTAAATATTGCACTTAATATAAAAAGACTAATGAACAAAGTGATGATTATACTAGAGATTTTTATATAGTTCCTTTTTAAATCTCGCAGAGCATATATTAAGATAAACTTGTATTGATAAAAATTATTTAATTTTTCCATCTTTAATTTTAATTTTTCTGCTTGCGCGGTTAGCAAGTTTTGGGTCGTGTGTTACGATAATTAATGAAGAACCCTCCTCTTTAACATACCTAAATAAAATTTTAGAAATCATATCGGAATTTTCTGTATCTAAATTTCCTGTGGGTTCATCAGCTAGAATTAGCTCTGGCTTCATAGCAATAGCTCTTGCGATAGCGACACGCTGTTGTTCTCCTCCAGATAACTGACTGGGTAAATTATTTAGTCGATGTTTTAAGCCAAATCTATCTAAAAGAGATTTTGCTTCTTTTTCAGGATTTTTAAATTTATTCAATTCAAGAATTAAGGTTACGTTCTCTAGGGCTGTATAATTTGGGATTAGATAAAAAGACTGAAAAATTATACCAATATTTTTTTTTCTGATTTTTGATACTTCATCCTCACTTAATTTTGTAATTTCGTGGTCTTGAAAATATATCTTGCCTGAAGTTGGACGCTCTAAACCACCAATTAACATGATTAAACTTGTTTTTCCTGAACCACTTTCACCTACTATTGAAATAGTTTCTTTTTTTTTTGTGGTCAAATTTATATCTTTTAAAACACTAATATTGTCTTTACCAGTTTGGTATTTAAGATTTATCTTTTTTAATTTAAGAAGAGTACTCATGAGCAAAAGTTTTATTATTAAAATAATTATTATCTGTCTACTAACCATTAATGCATATGCAATCGAAAAGATTGTGTTATTTGGTGATAGTTTGATGGCTGGTTATGGTTTGTCTGATGACAATAGTTTACCAGTCGTTTTAGAAGAGAATTTAGAGGCAAAGGGTTATAATATTGAGGTTGTTGATGGCAGTGTTTCTGGTAGTACATCGTCAGGGGGATTAAATAGAGCTGATTGGACTTTGAGTGAGCCAAATATAGATCTAATAATTTTATGCTTAGGGGCTAATGACATGTTAAGAGGCATCCAGCCAAAAGAAACAAAAAGCAATTTAGAAAAAATTATAAAAATTGCTCAAGATAAAAATATTGAAATTATCCTAGCTGGGATGATTGCTCCAACCTCGCATGGTTTTTCTTATAAAAAAAAATTTGACAAAATTTTTCCTGATCTAGCCAAAAAATTTAAAATAGAGCTTATTCCTTTTTTACTTGAGGGAGTGGCTATGAAGCCGGAGTTTAATCTAAGTGATGGTATACATCCAAATGAAAAGGGCACCATAATAATGAGTGGAACTTTAGAGGAGACAATTATAAAAACTTACAATAAAAAAAATTAGTTTTAGTGGAAAAAAAACCTTATCACCATTTACCAGACGGTACTTTTAGAAATCCTGAGGGTTCACCAAAACCAGATCCTAATGTTAAATGGTCCTTCAAAATTTTTAATAGAGAGAGAAAAAAGCTTGATATGACAATTCCCAAAGAACATGTTATTGAAAAAGAGAAAGTTTTAACAGACTTAAAAAAATTTCAAGAAGACGATTATGTAGCATGGATTGGCCATGCAACATTTTTAATTAAGCTTGGTGAAACAACAATTATTACAGATCCAGTATTTTCAAAAAATGCTGGGCCGCTAATTTTTGGACCTAAGAGATTTACCGAACCAGCACTAAAATTAAACGAAATTCCACAAACAGATATTTTTTTACTCACCCATAATCATTATGATCATCAAGATATGATGACGATCCGGAGATTTCCTTTTAAAAATTCTAAAGTTTTACTTCCATTAAAACTTGGTAAATATTTTACCAGAAATGGTTATAGCAATGTGAATGAAATGGACTGGTATGATAAAATTGAAATAAATAAAAATTTAAAAATTACTTTTTTACCTGCTGTGCATTGGTCAAAAAGAAGTCTAACAGATACTAATAAAACTTTATGGGGAAATTTTTTGATCGAATATAAAGATATAAAGTTATTATTTGGTTGTGACACTGGAGTAGGAAATATTTATAAAGATATAGGTAATAAGTATGGTCCAATTGATCTTACATTTATAAATATTGGTGCTTATAATTTTTATCCAATAATGCCTTATAAAGATAAGTCGGTTTATCACACTAATCCAGAAGAAGCTTTGGAGGTTGCAAAAAATTTAAAGAGCAAAAAAGTGATTGGAATGCATTGGGGCACGTTTGTTTTATCCCTAGAACCAATCATGGAGCCACCTGTAAGATTTAAAGCTGGAGCGGAAAAATATGGATTTAAAAAAGAAGATACAATTATTTATAAAATAGGTGAATTTGGATCTTTAAAAAAATTACTTAATTATAATTAATTATCTAAAATTTTTTTTTTAGCTTTTTTAAATTCTTCTTCAGTTAAAACACCATCTTTAAGGAGTTGATTTAATTTATCCAATTCATCTGTTAACTTATCATTATTATCAGATAAGTTGTCTTCATGGTCCTGATCTTCTAAGCTCTCATTGGATTTATTTTCTCTTTTGGCCTCAAAGCCTTTCATGATAGCTGTTCCGCCCAAGTAAAGGACAAATGCTAAAATTGGTATCGCTAATCCGAAAAAAATTATTTTTTCCACAATTTAATCCTCATCATCTTCTCTCCAATTTTTTTCATACATTAACCATGCAGCATAAATTACTGAAAATGTTCCAACTATCATACCATAATCAAATCCAGTTTGTTTATCATATAAATACCAACCTAATTGTGTCGCGCCAATTGGTGGAACTGTCAGTATGAGCATAAGAAGTGCAATTCTATAGGGGTATCTAGGTTTTTTCATAACCTATCTTATCAAAAAAAATTTATGGAATTCAATATTATGCTTGCGATCTTTTGAAACAGTCAATCGTATTTTTTAGCAAGCAAGCGATTGTCATTGGACCAACTCCACCAGGAACAGGCGTGAGTGCTTTAGCATTTTTTGAAACTTCATCAAATGCAACATCGCCAACGATACCTTTCTCAGTTTTATTAATTCCAACATCGATCACTATTGTATCTTTTTTAACCCAATCACCTTTAACTAACTCGGGAATACCAACAGCTGCAATAATAATATCAGCTTCTAAACACTCTGCTTTTAAATCTTTTGTTTTAGAGTGTGTTATAGTAACAGTGCAATTTTCTTTTAGTAAAAGTTGAGTCATTGGTTTACCATTTAAGTTAGACCGACCAACAACAACTGCTTTTTTACCATTTAAGTTAGGTTCTATCTTTTTAATTAACAAATAACATCCTAATGGTGTGCATGGAACGGAACTCTCATAACCTGATGAAAGATTTCCAACATTCATTGGATGAAATCCATCTACATCTTTTGATGGGTCAATCGCTTCAATAATTTTTTGTTTATCAATATGTTTTGGTAATGGTAATTGAACTAAAATACCAGACACAGAGTTATCTTTATTTAATTCATCTATCTTCTCTAAAATGACTTTTTCTTCAACACTATCTGGATATTTAATTACATCTGATTTAAGTCCAACTTCAATAGCAGATTTTTCTTTGTTTCGAACGTAAATCTGACTAGGGGTTAAATCTCCAATCAAAATTACTGTTAAACCTGGAACTTTGTTATACTTGACTTTAAGATCAGATACTTCTTTTTTAAGCTGTTCCCTTAATAATGCTGCTTCTTTTTTTCCATCAATTAAAATCATAAATTCTAGAATATCATTGGTGCGATGTAGAGTTTCATACACATTTCTATAAACCAAATCAATAGCAGTAAAATAATTGGAGAAATGTCCAACGCTCCCAAATTTGGCAAAAATCGTCTTATTCTTCTTAAAAATGGTTCTGTTAATCTGTAAGTAAAATCTAAAACTGCATAAACAAATCTGTTTTGGGTATTCAGTACATTAAAAGCGATTAACCAGCTGATAATAACATTGGCTATCACTACATAAGAATAAAGTTTTAATAATTGTAAAACTAAATAAAAGATAGCAATCATTTTTTTTCAATATAAATCGAAGAGCTTGGAAATGCGAAAGAAGCCTTATTGTTTTCAACAATTTGTTTTATTGCAATTGCAAGTTTTTCTTTTACTGAAAGCCACTCGTTCCAACTATCTGATTTTGTGAAACAACGCACATACATATCTATAGAACTATCTGAAAACTTATCGACCCTAACTGCAATTCCTATGTTAGTGTCAAAATCATCACTTTTTTTTATGTGATCTTCAATTTGATCTCTAATATTTTTTAATTGATCAATCGAAGTGTCATATTGGAGAGTAATAATCCAACTAATTAACCAGTTTGAAGTTTCACTTACATTTACTACAGCATTTTCTGCAAATTGAAAATTTGGAATTATTGCTAATGATTTATCGAATTTTCTGATTGTTGTTGATCGAAAACCAATTTTTTCAACAATACCCTCAATTATTCCATCAACAGAAATCCAATCACCGATTTTAAATCTTTTTTCAACTAATACCAAAATCCCAGAAATTAAATTTTTAAACAAATCTTGAGCGCCCAATGCAACTGCTACTCCAAACAAACCTAAACCAGCAATAATTGGTCCAATCTTTATTCCCCATAATTCTAAGACTGCTGCAAGTCCTAAAATGAATATTAATATCTTTAAAGATTTAATAATCCACCCAATGAGTTCTCTTGTTAATAATTTATCAAGACCGCTTAAGATATATGAGACTGGTTCTATAATTTGATGAATAACCCAAAAAATTAATATGGTTATTAAAGTTCTATTTATAGTATCGACAATTTCTCTACCTTCCATAGAAAATGTCATGTAATAACTTGCTATAAAAAAACCTAAAACAATTGGTAAAAATCTTGCAGGACCAATTAAAGATTTTACGAAAGTATCATCTAATTTATTTGTTGTTCTTTTTGAGATAATTTCTAACTTTTTTATTACAAGTTTACTAATTAGACCTCTGAAGATTAAAAAAATTAAAAAAATTCCTAAACCAATTAATATTTGTAAGATATCAACACCTAAAATACCTTTGTTCCATACCGATAAAAATATTTCAGAAAAATTATTTAACAATTCCATAATTAAATTTTATATAACAAAAACTCTTCTTCTCCAGGATTAAAAAGAAATATTTTTTTCCATTTAATTTCATTCAATATAGATGAAGTTTTCTCCCCAATACACGATAAATTGGTATTCATCCATAAGCTTTCAAATTGATGATTTTTGACAAAACTCAAAAAACTTTGTGCACTATTTTGTGAATAAATATAAACCATATCAGGCATGTTCAATTTTAAATCTTTTACAAAACTTTCATTGAATTTTTGATTATGTTTTACTCTATAATTAATCACTCTTTTTATGCCATAGCCCTCTTTCATAAGTTGTTGATCTAAATCAACAGATATAATTTCACCGCTGACATAAAGTAACTTTTTACTTTTTGTCTCGTAAGTTTGTAAAATTAACTCTTTTAAGTTAGAAACATTGCCCTCTGCAGCTACTGTGTTTTGAAATCCTGAAGCTCTAGCCTTTTTCTCAGTTAAATTACCAACACAAAAACATTTGATATTTTTGTCTATGTTATTTTGATCTAAATATTTCACTGCATTAGCACTGGTAAAAACAATTCCTCCATATTCAGAAAATTTAATTTCCTCATAATTAACTTTTTCAATATTAATCAGTGGGATGTGCGAAACTTGATGACCTAATGATTTAAACTTTAAAATCATTTCTGAACAATCTTCCAGTGGTCTTGTTAATAAAATATGCATATTATTTTTTGTAAGAATTATTTGATTGCATTTTTAAATTCTGCCCAATTTGTTTACCTATCTCTTTAAATTTATCAATCTGGCCAGATTTCTTTTCATAAAACCTTTGAGAGCCATCTATTGAAAAAAGTTCTGCCTCAACTACAATTGTATCACTTTCTATTTTTGAATAAACGCCTATTGCTGTTTCACAATCTCCCTCTAAAACTTTAAGTACATTTCTCTCAGCATGAGCTCTTTTATAGGTTTCTTCATGATTTACTTTTTTTAAAATTGAAATAATTTCTTTATCTGCATCACGACATTGGAGTGCAATTATTCCTTGTCCAGCACTTGGTATGATTTCTTGTGCTGAGAAAATTTCAGCTATTTCATTTTCAAGATTTAAATTTTTAATCCCTGCATAAGACAAAATTATTGCATCATAATTTCCATCTTTTAGTTTTTTAATTCTAGTATCCACATTGCCTCTAATTATTTTGCATGTTAGATCAGATCTTAATTTTTTAATTTGAAATTCCCTTCTAAATGAAGATGTTCCTATAATTGATTTCAGCTTAAGATCATTTAATTTTTTCTTATCATTTGTTATCAAAATTTCTCTTGGATCATTTCTCTCTAAAAAACAGTCTGTTTTAAGTCCGCTGGTTTCTGTTGCTGGCATATCTTTTAATGCATGTACTGCAATGTCGATACTTTTATTCTCTAACTCTTTTTCAATTTCAGTTGAAAACAATCCTTTGCCACCTATATCAGACAACCTAGTATCTATAACTTGATCACCTTTTGTTGAAATAGATTTAATTTCAATATCATTTGTATCTAAAGTAGTTTTTTTAATAATTTGTTCTTTAGCTTTTTGAGCATACAACAATGCTAATTTACTACCTCTTGAACCTATGATAATTTTTTTAGTCATAAATAAATTTATTTCTTTCTTGTATTGGAAATGTACAATTATTAAAAACTATTTGTATGAGTAAAAAACCCTTAATTCTTGGAATTGAAACTAGTTGTGATGAAACAGCTGCCTCGGTTATAACTGAGAATGACCAAGGGAAACCTATAATTTTATCAAACATTGTCTCTAGCCAAACTGATGTCCACAAAGAATTTGGAGGTGTAGTTCCAGAGTTAGCAGCCAGATCACATATCGAAAAAATAGATTTAATCGTGAAAAAAGCTTTGGATGATAGTGGAATAAAAATCAAAGATATTGATGCAGTAGCTTCGACTGCAGGTCCTGGTCTAATCGTTTGTTTGTCAGTAGGCTTAAGCTTTGGGAAAGCTTTTGCCTCTTCAATAAACAAGCCTTTTATAGCTGTAAATCATTTAGAAGGACATGCGTTGAGTCCAAAATTAGTTTCAAACTTAAATTATCCTTACCTCCTACTATTAATTTCGGGTGGTCATTCACAATATTTAAATGTTCAAGGCCTTGGAAAATATAAAAGACTAGGAACAACTATTGACGATGCACTAGGTGAAGCTTTCGACAAAACTGCAAAACTTTTAGGAATAGAATTTCCTGGAGGACCCCAAATCGAGCTTTGGGCAGAAAAAGGTGATCCAAATTCTTATGATCTACCAAAACCTATTATTAATAAGGGGGGTTGTAATTTGTCTTTTGCTGGTCTTAAAACTGCAATCCTGAAGATAAGTAAAACCATTAAAACAGAGCAAGAAAAATTTAATTTAGCAGCTTCTTTTCAAAAAACAATTGAAGAAATATTAGAAAAAAAAACCAAAATTGCTTTTAATGAATTTGAAAAACAAAATAATATACAAGAAAAATTTTTTGTTGTTGCGGGTGGTGTAGCAGCAAATAAAAAAATAAGATCTATGTTGATAAACTTATGTAAAGAAAATAATTATCAAAGTGTTTTTCCACCAATTGAAATATGTGGGGACAATGCTGCAATGATAGCAATGGTAGGTTTGGAAAAGTATAAATTAAAACTATTTAATAAACTAGATCATCCAGCAAAACCAAGATGGCCCTTAGATGAAAATGCATTATTTTTAAAAGGTGCTGGGGTTAAACTTTAATGCAATATTGGTTACTTAAGTCAGAACCTGACGTTTGGTCAATTGATCAACAAAAAAAAGCTGGTATTAAAGGTGCTCCTTGGGATGGTGTAAGAAATTATCAAGCTGCCAAAAATTTAAAATCAATGAAAAAGGGAGATCAATGTTTTTTCTACCATTCGAACATAGGAAAGGAAATTGTTGGTATTGTTGAGGTTATCAAGGAAGCATATTTAGACAAGACAGATAAATCTGGTCGATTTGTTGCTGTTACAGTAAAATTTTTAAAAAAATTAAATAAGCCAGTAAGTCTTGAGGATATTAAGAAAAACAAGCAATTAAGCCATTTATCACTTATTAAACAAAGCAGACTATCAGTAATGCCAATAGATTCTAAAAGCTGGAAAATTTTAAATAACATGGGTAAGATTTAGAAATAATATTTATGCCTAAAAAAAAGAAAAAATCTAAATCAAGAAAAAAAACCTCAAAAAGAAAGAAGGTTAAAAAAAGAAAAAAAATTCTTAAAAGAAAAAAAAAGACTAGAAGTAAGATTAAAAAGGTTAAAATTAATAACGAAGGCTCAACACAAGAACTAATTTTTAAACCAAAACCGGAGTGGGTGAAAAGTGGTTTAATTAATAAATCTCAATATCAGAATAAATATACCGACTCTATCAAAAATAATAATGCTTTTTGGAAAAAAGAAGGGAAAAGAATTACATGGATGAAACCATACAGAAAAATTAAAGATGTGAAGTATAGTAAAGATGAAGTTAAGATAAAATGGTTTGAAGATGGAACTTTAAATGCCTCTGCTAATTGTATTGATAGACATTTAAAAGATAAAAAAGATAAAACAGCCATTATTTGGGTAGGCGATGATCCTAAAGATACTCAAAAAATTTCTTATAAACAACTTCATCAAAAAGTTTCTAAAGCAGCTAATGGTCTAAAAAAATTAGGGATACAAAAAGGAGACAGAGTAACAATATATTTAACGATGATACCCGAGCTGGCTGTTTTGATGTTAGCTTGTGCAAGAATAGGAGCCATACATTCTATTATATTTGGAGGGTTTTCAGCAGAGTCTATTTCTGGAAGAGTAAATGATTGTAAATCAGAGTACATTATAACAGCTGATGAGGGTGTTAGGGGTGGAAAAACAATTCCTTTAAAAGCAACAACCGATGAAGCATTAAGTAATTGTCCTGATGTTAAAAAATGTATTGTTGTCAAAAGAACAGGAAACTATGTTTATTGGGATGACGACAGAGATGTTTGGTATCATGATTTAATTAAAGATGTCCCAAGTCATTGTGAACCTGAGGAAATGAATGCTGAAGATCCTTTATTTATTCTTTATACTTCTGGATCTACAGGTAAACCGAAAGGTGTGTTACACACAACGGGTGGGTACATGGTTTATGCTTCTATGACTCATCAATACATATTTAACTATAAGCCTAAAGATATTTATTGGTGTACTGCAGATATAGGTTGGGTAACAGGTCATAGTTATATTATTTATGGACCCTTATCTAACGGAGCTACTACAATAATGTTTGAGGGAGTGCCAAATTATCCGGACAGCTCAAGATGGTGGCAGATTGTTGATAAATATAAAGTTAATACTTTTTATACTGCTCCAACAGCTATCAGAGCCCTTATGCGAGAGGGTGATGATCCAGTAAATAAAACATCTCGAAAATCTCTAAAATTATTGGGTACAGTCGGAGAGCCTATAAATCCAGAGGCTTGGATGTGGTATTACAAAACAGTTGGAAACTCAAAGTGTCCAATCGTAGATACCTGGTGGCAAACAGAGACAGGCGGAATTTTAATTGCGCCTCAAACAGGAGCTATACCTTTAAAACCTGGATCAGCAACAAAACCTTTTTATGGAATTAAACCTGTTCTTGTCGATAAAGATGGAAAAGAAATTAAAGGTGCAGGAGAAGGGAGACTTTGTATAGCTCAGTCTTGGCCAGGCCAAATGCGAACTGTTTATGGCGATCATCAAAGATTTATTGATACTTACTTTTCTCAATTTGATGGAAAATATTTTACTGGGGATGGGTGCAGACGAGACAAGGATGGATATTACTGGATCACTGGACGAGTAGATGATGTCATTATTGTATCAGGACACAACTTGGGTACTGCTGAAATTGAAAGTGCTTTTGTTGCTCATCCTAAAGTTGCTGAAGCTGCTGTGGTTGGTTATCCACATGACATTAAAGGAAATGGACTATATTGTTACGTAACTCTTAATGCAGGTGAGACTGAGACAGGAGATCTTGAAAGAGAACTAAAATTGTGGGTTAGAAAACAAATAGGTCCATTAGCAACTCCTGACTTAATTCACTTTACTCCAGGGCTTCCAAAAACAAGATCTGGAAAAATAATGAGAAGAATTCTTAGAAAGATTGCAGCAAATGAACATGGTCAATTAGGTGATACTACTACTTTAGCTGATCCTAGTGTTGTTGATAGTTTAGTTGACAATAGAAAAAATAATTAGAAACCTAATCTTTCTTTAAATTCCTTTTTAACAACATCCCATTTAAGTATGACTGAATTCAAAACTATTTTACGATCTAAAGTTTTTAATTCTTCCGCAATTGGAGCCCACTTATATAAAGATAAAGCGCTCGGATTAAAAGGGAGATCACTATGATAAGTATCCCAATTCATTTTCTCAAATCTTTCATCAAAATTTTTTTTGGTGTTTTCGATAATATCTAGAGGCATTTTGTTTGAAATTTCATCGTCTAGAATTTTAAAAAAAATTTCTTTAGCCTTATTGGTGTCTTCATAGTTTGTAGTTGCTTTTAAATAAGAGAAAGTAAAAAACGTAAGATCTTGTAAAGCTACAGCATAGATATTCCACTTAGCTAAATTAACTGACTTCATAAATTCATCATTTTCAAAATGAAGAACATACCTAGTGCCCATCCTGGTCTTTAAATAACCATACAAAGTAACTTGTGAAACCCAAGCTGATTTTGTTTGAATAAAATCCTCTAGTTCATCTAATGATTTTATTTTTTTTTTAGGGATAAATGCTTTAAAAAGGGCAAATAGATAGATTTTGAAGTCCCTCAAAGTAAGATCTTTCCAAGTAAGTTTATATTTTCCCATAAAATAAGCTAATTTTGATAGTTATAACCCATAAATCGAACTAATTTGAGCAATTTTAACACTTTAAATCTCTTTGATAATGGTTATGGTTTTTGCCAGTTATAACTAAAAAGAGAGAGGTATAAATGTCAAAACAAGAACAACACTGGGAAAAATCCAGAGCTTTGCTATTTATAACACTAGCAATCTGGTTTGTATTCTCAATTGGCATCTTCTTATTCGGGGCTGAAATGAACGAAGTTACGGGACCATTTGGTTATCCGTTAACTTATTGGTTCACTTGTCAAGGTTCTCTTGGTGCTTTCGTAATCCTAATTTTCTGGTTTGCGAATAGGCAGGAAAAAATTGATGAAGAATTTGGCTTCTCAGAAAGAGGGGATGACTAAATGATTAAAGGTAATTTTATCGACAACTTGCCTAAGGTTTATGGAATCTATACAGGAGGTTTCCTTGCTTTCATAATTATCATGGCAATTGGAGAGCAGATGGGTATGACTAAATATGCAATAGGAGTTTGCTTCGTTGCATTTACAATATTCATCTATGCACTAATCGGTTGGCTATCAAGAACAGCCCAAGCAGATGCATATTATGTAGCTGGAAGACAAGTTCCAACTGTATTCAATGGAATGGCAACTGCAGCAGACTGGATGTCTGGTGCATCATTCGTTGCAATGGCAGGAGGTATTTACTTCAAAGGTTACGGATATATGGCACTACTTGTAGGTTGGACTGGTGGATATGTATTAGTCGCATCTTTATTAGCACCATACTTGAGAAAATTTGGCTGTTATACTGTTCCAGATTTTATAGGTACTAGATATGGTGGTAATTTAAGTAGATTTATGGCGGTAGTAGTTCTTACTGTTGCATCATTTACTTATGTGACTGCACAAATTAACGCTACAGGTACTATTGCATCTGTTGCCCTAGATATCGATTTCAAATACGCTGTGTACGTTGGACTAGTAAGTATTTTACTTTGTTCAATGCTTGGTGGTATGAGAGGAGTTACTTGGACACAGGTTGCGCAATATATTGTACTAATCATAGCTTACTTATTACCAGTATTCTGGATCAGTAACAAAATGGGTGCGGGTTTCTTCCCACACTTCATGTTAGCTGATGAAGTATCAAGAATTGCTGAATTAGAAGCTCAGTTTGGTTTTGTGAAAAACTCTGCTGAAAATCTAAAAGAGGTGCCAAAAGGTTTGGCTGGTATAACTAAAGCTCACTCAGCGGTGAATGCAACGCCTTGGGCGTTTATTTCATTAGCACTAGCGATGATGATGGGAACAGCTTCATTGCCTCACGTGATGATGAGATACTTCACTACTCCAAGTGTAAAAGCAGCTAGAAAATCAGTAGGTTGGTCTTTATTCTTTATCTTCCTACTTTATTCTTCTGCTCCAATGTTAGCGACACTATCTAAGTTGTCATTGATTGATCCAACATTACCAACAGGTATTATTGGTAAATCAATTTCAGAAGTCCAATCGATAGATTGGTATCAAAACTGGAACCAAGCAAACTTAATGTTTGTAAGCGACTTTAACGGAAATGGAACTCTTGAATTAAATGAGTTTTTCATGGGTGGTAAAGCCGTTGTGTTAGCAACTCCAGAAATAGCTGGATTACCATACGTAATCTCAGGTCTAGTTGCTGCTGGAGGTATGGCTGCTGCCATGTCAACAGCTGATGGTTTGATTCTAGCAATTGCAAACGCAATCTCACACGATGTTTATTATAAAATCATCGATCCAAAAGCTGAGACTGCTAAGAGACTAGTTGTTGCAAGGGTACTACTTGTAGTAATTGGTTTTGCTGGAGCAACTATTGCGGCAATGGAGATCCAAGGTATCTTAGGTTCGGTAATCTGGGCTTTTGACTTTGCGATGTCTGGATTATTCTTCCCACTCGTACTCGGTGTATGGTGGAAGAGAGCTAACAGAGAAGGTGCTATAGCTGGTATGGCTTTAGGATTAATTTCAGGTGCTGGTTACCTAATTTGGGTAAGAAACGGCGGAAGTGGATTCTTAGGTATTACACAGTTAACATTTGGTATCTTTGGTTCAGCTGTCAGCTTAGTAGCTATGGTTGTTGTAAGTCTAATGACTTCAGCGCCAAACGCTGCAACGCAGAGAATGGTTGATGAGGTTCGTGTGCCATCAGGTAAATCGATCCTTGGCAAACAACACTAAATAATTATTTTAAGGGGCGATTAATTTCGCCCCTTTTAATTCAAGTCTTTTTCCAATATAAATTCTTAAATGTCGGCTAATTTTCACCCAATGGTGTACATTATTGATTACATACTTGGGATAATAATGTGGACATTAATTGGTAGAGTTGCAATGAATATTTTTCAAAGAGAAGACTCTCAATTTTTTTTCATGAAAGTATTCGTAAAATTTACCAATCCATTACTACGTATTTTTAAACCAATTACACCCGAATTTATTATTCAACCGATAGTTCCACTATATGTTGCTTGGTTTTTCTTTATGATAAGATTTTATTTAATGCCATGGATTTTGGGATATTCTGTCATGGGAATGTTATCATTTCCTTTGGAAAGTGAAATTTCTAGACAAATTTATCAATTTTTTAATTCAATTAAATTTTAAAAATTGGTACTAGTAATTTAGTTATCAATGAAAAAAATACAAATATCACCATCAATTTTATCTGCTGATTTTAGTCAATTAGGAAACGAAATAAAACGACTGGAAGACGCCGGGGCCGATATGATACATGTAGATGTGATGGATGGGCATTTTGTTCCAAATTTAACCATCGGACCTCCAGTTATAAAGGCATTAAAAAAACAATCATCAATGATATTTGATGTCCACTTAATGATTTCTCCAGTACACAAATATATTGATGCATATTCTGATGCAGGTGCAGATATAATTACTATTCATCCAGAAGCTACAGACGATCTAAGTTCATCTATTTCAAAGATAAAACAATTAAATAAAAAGGTTGGGGTATCTTTAAATCCTGAAACTAAAGTTGATGTAATTAGAGAACACTTGAACGAAATTGACTTAGTTTTAATAATGAGTGTTAACCCCGGTTTTGGTGGTCAAAAATTTATGCCAGAAGTTTTAGTAAAAATTAAAGAACTTAAAGAAATACAGAAAACTCAAAATCTCAATTTTGATATTGAAATTGATGGAGGTATCAATTTTGATAATTCAAAAGAGGCGATAGAGGCAGGTGCAAATATACTTGTTTCAGGAACAACAATTTTTAAAAGTAATAATGGAGATATAAAAAAGAATATTGAATTATTAAAATCAAAATAATTTCATGATTTACATAAATCGATTTTTTTTTAATATTTTCGATAAGATAAAAGAATTATATTTACATTCTAGTCTGTACGATAAAAAGATTTCAAAAACTTATTATAAAAATTTGATTTATAAGCCTAGTCCTCATTTACTTTCATCCTTAATTAAATATCAAAAAAAAAAATTTAGGATTGAAGATTTTGCATTAAATGAAATTTGGGATAACAAAGAAATTACTAAAAAAAACTTAAGAAAACTTCATAATTTTTATTGGCTTTTTAGTTTAGATCTTAAGTCTTCAAAAAAAAATACCCAATCAGTTATAAAAAACTGGATGACTTTAAATCATAAATACAACTCAAAAAGTTGGAATTTTGATCTAACTGCAAAAAGAATTATTGCTTGGTTATCTAATCATAATCTCACTTATGAAGATAGTAACGGACAATATAAAATTGATTTCAACACGATGATACAAAAACAAACCAATCACCTCATTAATAAAATCAATAAATCAAAATTTGTTGAAGATAAATTGATAGGTTGTGCTTCAATTATATTAGTTGGACTTTGCTATCAGGATGAAAAAAAATATTTATCATATGGTTCAAATTTACTAAAAAAAATATCTAAAATTACCCTTGATAATTCTGGTTTTCCTAAATCAAGAAGTATTAAACAATTAATATTTTATCTAAAATATTATATTTTAATCAGAGAATGGTTTAAAGAATCTCAAATTAATGTTCCGGAACATATCAATGAAACAATTTACTATCTTGGACAAGGTTACGCTTTTGTCTGGCAAAATCTAAAAAGTGATATCCTTTATAACGGCAATAATATTTCAGATAATAATAATTTTGATAATTACCTTCAAAGACTAGGTTATAAATTCAAAAATGACAATCAAGATTATGGTGGATATATAATCTTAAGAAATAAAAAAATGTGTCTTAGTATGGATGCTGGTCCTTCACCAAATTCATTTTTTTCTAAGGATTATCAATCTGGAGCTTTATCTTTTGAAATAATTTCTAATGGAAAAAAATTAATTACTAATTGTGGCTATCATAGCGAAACAAATATAAAGCTAAATCATTTATCAAAATCAACTGCTGCTCAGAATACGTTGGTAATCGATGATAATTCCTCTTGCAAATTTACAAACAGCGATAAATCTTTTTTTGTTAGCAAGGGTTTAAAAATTACAAAAAAAGAGACTATTTTTGAAAAAAACTATTGGAAAATAAATGCTTCTCATGATGGATACCAAAAAAAATATAATACTATTCATGAAAGAAATATAGAATTTTACCCTGAGAAAGAAACTTTTGTTGGCTGTGATAAAATTCTAAAAAAAATTAATAAAAATTATAAATTTGATATTCGATTTCATGTAGAACCTGACGTAAAATTAATGAAAACTCAGGATGGTAAATCAATATTAATCGAATTGGAGGATGAGGGCTGGAAATTTACTTGTGATAATTATGATATAAATATTGATAATGGTTTATATTTCGGTAATAAAAATTCATATATTGATAATCAAAATATATTTATTTCTGGGATTTCAAATAACCAGACTGAAGATATTAAATGGCAAATAAAAAAAATATAGTAAAAAGGATAAAATCAGCTGTAATTTCTGTTTCAGATAAATCAAACTTAAAACCATTATTACAAACCTTAAATAGGTATAAGGTTAAACTTATTAGTTCAGGGGGTACATTTAAGGCAATTAGAAAATTAGGGTATCAATGCCTTGAAGTTTCTGAATATACTGGTTTTAATGAAATTCTTGATGGACGTGTTAAAACACTTCATCCAAAAATTCATGCGGGAATCTTGAATCAAAGAAACAATAATTTTCACAAAAAAGAAATAAGAAAAAATAATTTTCAAAATATTGATTTAGTTATAGTCAACTTTTATCCATTTGAAAAAACTTTAAACACAACAAAAAATCACAATAAAATAATTGAAAAAATTGATATTGGTGGTCCTGCCTTAGTAAGGAGTGCTGCAAAAAATTACAATGACGTTGCAGTGATAACATCCACCAATCAATATTCAGCGTTGATAGATCAATTAAAAACATTTAAGGGTTCAACAAAATTAGAATTTAGAAAAAAATTATCTCAATCAGCCTTTAATGAAACAGCATATTATGACTCCGTAATTTCAGATTATTTCAATTCAGTCTCAAGTGAAAATTTTACAGAGAAAAAAATTATTTACGGAAACTTAATCGAGAAATTAAGATACGGAGAAAATCCTCATCAAATATCTGCTATTTACTCCAAAAATAAAGATTTTAAATTAAAAAAAATTCATGGAAAGCAATTAAGCTATAACAATTACAATGATATTTTTGCTGCTTTAAAGATATCCAAAGGTCTACCAAAAAATATAGGCACTGTAATTATCAAACATGCTAACCCCTGTGGAGTTTCTATTTTGAAGGACAAAGTAAGCAGTTATAAATCTGCATTTGAATGTGATCCTGTAAGCGCATTTGGAGGTATTGTATCTTGCAATTTTAGAATTAATAAAAGCTTAGCTGTTGAGTTAAACAAAACTTTTTTAGAAGTAATCATTGCAAATGGTTTTGAAACAAGCGCTCTGGAATTATTAAAATCAAAAAAAAATGTTAGAATTATAGACTCGACAAACTTTAGCTTTGATGATGTCCTTCAAATTAACTCTGTATCAGACTCAATATTAATTCAATCACAAGATAATATTGTTTTTAGAAAGAAGGATTTCAAAGTTGTCTCAAAGAAAAAACCAAGCAAAGTACAATTTGAAAATTTATTATTTGCGTTCAATATTTCCCGTCATGTTAAATCCAACTCTATTGTGCTCGTTGGTGATAAAACAACAGTTGGTATCGGGTCTGGACAACCAAGTAGGCTTGATAGCTGTCAAATTGCAATAAATAAAATGAAAAAGTTCAAAAAAAATGAAAAAGAAATAGTTGCAGCCTCTGATGCTTTTTTCCCATTTGTTGATGGTATTGAAAAATTAATTCAATCTGGTGTTTCTGCTGTAATCCAACCCAGAGGATCAATCAGAGACAAAGAGATTATAAAGTTTGCAGATAAGACAAATACTATTTTAATTTTTTCTAAAACAAGACATTTTAGACATTAAATCTTATCAATCTTTGAAGCTAAGATGAAATCGTTTTCTGATAATCCCTCAATTGCATGGGTTGATATGTTTATTTTCGCATAACCCCATCCAAATAATATCTCAGGATGATGACCTTCTTCCTCAGATATTCTGCTTACTTCATTTACAAATTTTTGACTCTCAACAAAGTTTTTGAATTTAAATTTTTTTTCTAGAAAATATATATTTTTCTCATTTTTAATAACATCCCATCCATCAATTTTTTTTTGATATTTATGTATTTCACTTATATCGAGTGCAGGTACACCACCTTCACAAGGAACACATTTTTTCTCAAATAATTCACTCATTTAATCTACATCCTCATACAATTAAATTTTTTATTATTTTGCTTTTAATTGGAGCGGGCAAAGGGGATCGAACCCTCGACCTTCTCGTTGGCAACGAGACGCTCTACCACTGAGCTACGCCCGCAAAGTAACTATTGTTAAATTAGTAGTTTTTTAAAAATTAAGCAATAGCCAAAATGACAAAATTTATTTTAAACTAGGCTTAGAGTGTGTCATAAATTAATTTAAATTATAAATTTAAAACTTATATGAATAACAAAAAATTTAGTGAATTCTTTGAAAGTATTAAAGATAAATTAGGAATAAGGAAAACATCTTTTACTAAAATTTTTCAATATTTGGACAATATCAAAGGACCAATAAATATTGTTGAAACAGGTTGTCTTAGGATTAAAGATAATTTTAAGGGTGATGGGCAAAGCACTTTACTTTTTGATAAATATACTCAATTTAGGGGAGAAAATTCAAAAGTTTACACTGTAGACATAAACCGTAAAGCCACGGAGGTTTGTAGGTCAGTGGTAAGTGATAATGTTGAAATACATACTGGAGATAGTGTCAAATATTTAACTGAACTTTTACCAAAATTAAAAAAGGGAAACCAAAAAATTTCTTTGTTTTATCTAGACTCATTTGATGTTGATTGGCAGTCATCTGATAGATCGGCAGCCCATCATTTAAAAGAGATGACAGCAATAATTAATTATATATCTGAGGAAACATTAATTGTAATTGATGATGCGCCTATACTTGCTCCAATGAAAATTGAGAATGAAAAAATGTCTTTAATAACAGAACATCCTGCGCCAAAGCCATTTATAGGAGGTAAAGGTTACTTAGTAAACGAATTTGCTTTTGCTAATAATGCTACATTATATTTTTCAAATTATCAAACAGCATGGTTTAATTTTAAAAATAAATTATAAAAAATTTAATATAGTGTGTCATTTTTTTTAATTGATGTAATATTAGTTATGGTATGATTTTCTTATGAAAAAAGAAGATCTACCAAAAATAATACCAGTTTTTCCATTAAGTAATTTTATTATTTTTCCAAGAACCACTGTTCCATTGAATATATTTGAGCCTAGATATATTGATATGATTAATGACAGTATGAAATCAAACAAGCTTATCGGAATGATACAGCCTAAAAATTCAAAAGAGAGTGAAGTTGTCCCTGAATTATATGACATTGGGTGTATGGGTAAAATTACCAGCTTTAGAGAAAATGATAATGGTCAATTTTTGATAGAACTTAAGGGTGTAATAAGATTTAAAAAAATAAATGAGATAAAATCAAATAAAAAATACAGAGAATGCAATGTAGATTTTAATAATTTTTATGAAGATCTTAGTTATCAAAGCGAAAATTTACAATTTTCTGATTTAAAATTAATATTTAAAGATTTAAAAAATCTTTTTGAAAAACGAGGATTTATTATTAATTGGAAAGGGTTAGAAAAACAAAGTTTAGATGAAACAATAAATGCTCTAGCAATGGCATCTCCTTTTACATTAGAGGAAAAACAAATTTTATTAGAAGCAAAAAATTTAGAACTTAGAAAAACTAAAATTTCTGAAATTTTAACTACATATTCTTTTGACAATTATAATAATACAACTGTCCAGTAATACTAAATTTCAAAACCTCTGTTAGCTATATTTTTAAAAGATCTATTCAGAAATTTATTTCTTCCAATAAGTCTTACTGATTTACTAAGAATATTATTATCCATCTTTCTTTCAAGATTAAAAAATTCGTAAATAAAATCAACTCCACTAGAGAACAAATAATTTTTAGGTTTGGTCTTATTTTGAAATTCCTCACAAATTGAGTTATCTAATTCTAATCCATTCTTTAACTTAAGTTCAATTAAATTACACAAATCTCGGATATCTCTTATAGTCATATTAAAACCTTGACCAGCTAGAGGATGGAGACGATGTAATAAATCACCAAAAGCTAAAATATTTTTATAATAATAAATTCTCAAATTTGAGGATTTCAACTCAAAAAAGTTGCTGGTACCAAAATTTTTAATTGAATATTTAGTGTTATATTTTCTAATTAATTCTTTTAAATTGATATTTTTTTTACCTTTAATTGAATAAACAATAGAAGTTTCTAACTCAGATAATGGTAAAAATGCCAAAGGTCCATTTTTTGTAAATATTTGAGATGCAACATTATTCTTTATTTTTTTGTGTTTTAAAATTGTAGTATACGCAAAGCTATCATATTTTTTTTTAAGACTTCTTGCAAAAAATTTTTTTGAGAAATAATTGTTATTTTCACAGTTAATTATTAACTTATATTTTTTTAAATTTGAAAGTTTATAATTAAAATTGTTTTCAAATTTACAAAGCTTTTCTTTTTTCAAACTTACTAATAATTTACTTTGCAATTTATAATTTCTCAGAACAGCAAATAGGGTCTTATTGTTATTTTCAAAACTTAAAATTTTTTCATTTTTTAGTTTATCAGAGTAAATTTCAATCTTTTTTATATCCCACAATAATTTTTTGATATCTAGTATTTCTTTATTAAAATATATTAAATTGTCATATGATATACCAATTGTTCTAGTCCTATTAAAATCTAAACTTTTTTTACTTAAAAAAATATCAACAGAAAGTCCTTTTTTAAGCAAAGATTTTGCTAAACTTAATCCAGTCAATCCACCACCTAGAATACAAAGTTTCATATTAATTTTTAATTTTAACAATAAAAATTAGATGATACAAAGTGGTAATTTGATTCATCTGATATGGATATAAAAAAAATATCAAACACAGCTTTAACATTCATTACTAATAGATTAATTGAGATTTTTGGTATTTGTGTTTTTTTGATAGGGGTTTTAATTTTTATTGCCTTAATCTCATACTCTCCAGAAGACCCGAATTTTATTTTTCCAGATAATACAATTATCAAGAATATTTTGGGTTATCAGGGTAGTGTTGCTTCGGACTTTATTTTACAATCTATAGGCCTAATAGGTTACTTATTACCTGTTACTTATATCTTTACAGGTTTAAGTATTTTTAGAAAAAAAGATGTTTTAATTCTTATAGAAAACACTTTTTTTATAATAATTTATGTATTAATTGGATCTTTATTTTTTTCAAAATTTTACTCTGAGAACTTTACACTTTATGTAAATGGTAGTGGAGGTTTTGTTGGTAATTATCTATCAGAAAACTTTTTTATTGATTTATTAAATAATTATGAAAATTTCTTGTATTATTTGCTTCTATTATTTACTCTATTCTTTTTTACTTTAAGTATAAATTTTAATTTAAATAACTTTATTTTAAGTATTAAAAAAATATCAAATTTTTTATTTAAGAAAAACTCAAAAAATTATACAAATAAGAATGAACTTATAAACGAATTTATTCCTCAAGATGAAATAAAAGACATTATACAGGAAGATTTACCTTTTATTAAAGCTGAAAATAATAGGTCTTCAAAAACTAAATTTTCTCTTCCATCAATTGATCTTTTAAAAACTCCAACAAAAGAAGAAAGAGCAAGTATAAATAAAAATGAAAATAATAATCCAGAATTTTTAGAGAAAATTCTTTTAGATTTTGGTGTTAATGGAAAAATTAAAAAAGTCAGTCATGGACCAGTAGTTACTTTAAATGAATTTGAACCTGCGGCAGGCATTAAAGTTTCTAAAATAATCAATCTATCTGACGACATCGCAAGAAACACAAGCTCAGAGTCAGCACGTATAGCTACCATACCTGGAAGTAATACTATAGGTATAGAGCTTCCGAACACAAATAGAGAAAATGTTTATCTTAGTGAAATTTTAAATAATTCCTATTTTAAAAAGAAAGAAACCAAATTACCTATTGCTTTAGGAAAAAATATTTCTGGCACTCCAATAATTGGTGACTTGTCTGCGATGCCACATTTACTAATTGCTGGAACCACTGGTTCGGGTAAATCAGTTTGTATTAATACAATTATTTTATCTCTTCTTTACAAACATAATCCAGAAAAATGCAAATTTATTTTAATTGATCCAAAAATGTTAGAGCTTTCTACTTATGAAGGTATACCGCACTTACTTTGCCCGGTAATTACTGAAGCCAAAAAAGCTGCGTCAGTTCTTGGTTGGGTAGTCAAGGAAATGGAAAGTAGATATAGGCTTATGACCAAAGAAGGTGTCAGAAATATTGACAGCTACAATTCAAAACATAAATTACCAATGCCCTACATAGTTGTAGTAGTTGATGAAATGTCGGATTTGATGTTGGTCGCAGGAAAAGAAATTGAAAATTATATTCAAAAATTATCCCAAATGGCTAGAGCTGCTGGTATTCATATTATAATGGCTACTCAAAGACCTAGTGTTGATGTAATTACAGGTACAATCAAAGCAAATTTTCCAACCCGAATTTCTTTTCAAGTCACCTCTAAAATAGATAGCAGAACAATTTTAGGTGAACAAGGGGCTGAACAATTATTAGGAAAAGGAGACATGTTATATATGTCATCTGCAAATAGAATTGTAAGAATTCATGCTCCTTTTGTTTCGGATGCTGAGATAGAGAAAATTAATAACTTTTTAAGATCTCAATCGGAGCCTGATTATGTTGATGAAATACTAAATTTTGCTGATGAAAAAGAATTAAATGAGTCAAAAAATCAAGGTGAAAAAGATGAATTATATCAAACTGCTGTTGAAATAATTAAAACTGAAGGAAAAGCATCAACTTCATTCTTACAAAGAAAACTTCAAATTGGATATAATCGAGCCGCAAGAATAATTGACATGATGGAGTCCGAAGGAATAGTGAGTAAAGCAAATCACGTTGGGAAAAGAGATGTTCTTAAATGAAAAAATTTTTTATTATCCTAGTTTTCTTTTCTATAATTTCCGATGTCTCGGCATCTATAAAAGAAAATATAATTAAAAAATTTACAGATATTAAAAATGTATCATTTGATTTTGAACAAAATATTAATGGTAAGATTGAAAATGGTAATTGTATAATTGAGTATCCAAAAAAAATTTATTGTAAATATAATTTAAGTAATCAGAAGGTTTTGGTTGCAGATGGAAAATCATTAGTTATCAAAACATTAAGTAGTTATTACTATTATCCACTTGAAAAAACTCCTCTGGATACAATTCTCAATAAAGAATATTTATTAAAAAAGATAAAAAATTTAGATCAAAGGGAAGTAAGTGATGATTTTATAAACTTTAATTTTATAGAAAATGAAAATGAGATAAATCTATTTTTTGATAAAAAAACTTATAACTTAATTGGATGGCAAACAGTAGATATTTATCAAAATGTCAGTATTACCTATCTTTCTTCCATTAAAAGAAATCAAAAATTAAAAAAGGAAATATTTAAACTTCCACAACAGAACTAGCTTAAATTACGACTGTTTCAGTTTTAAAAACTTTCATACCTCGTGCAATATAATTATTTAATGCATTTTTGTGATCTAATGAACACGTATGTACCCAAACTCTCTTGGGTTTTTCTTTAAAAGAATTTTTAATAGCTGCTGATAATAGATATGAACCTAATTTTTTATTTTGATATTCTTCCAATAAACCCAGATAAGCAATCTCAACTTCATTTTTATCTGTGTGTAAAATTAACTCAAAATAACCTGCTAATTCATCCCCATCTTTTAATATATATGTCTTAACTTTTTTGTCAGAAACATAGTCCAGCCATTGTTTTTCACTCCACACTAATCGGTCCACCCAATGATGACTTTTACCAATATTTTTATAAAAAAATTTATTTAACTGAAAATCAACCGGATCGACTAAATTTATTGAGTAGTGGTCTGATAAATTTGAAGAATCTTTTAAATCTTCCAAATAAGATATTTCTAAATAATTTCTCTCGACCTTCTTATTCACTGCACCATCTTACCAACTTTTTCGCCACCAAATAAATGAAAATGAAGGTGAGGCACTTCTTGACCACCATGTTCATTAATATTTGCTAAAGCTCTATATCCTTTACCTTTATCGACTGAAATACCAAGTTTCTTTGCTACTATATTGATACCTTTTAATAATCCTACCATCTCATCTGGTGAAGCTTTATTACTAAAATCATCTAAATCTATGTATTTTCCTTTTGGAATTACCAATGCGTGAATTTTTTTTTGAGGATTGATATCATGAAAAGATAATACAAAATCATCCTCATAAATTTTTTTACAAGAAATTTCACCCCTTAAAATTTTCGCAAAAATATTATTGTCGTCATACGTCATTCTAAAACTTTTAACTCCTCATTAATGCTAATTATTTTACCACCTCTAATATTAGCATCTACAACAGCACATTCATAATAAGCAAAAGATGTTTCCTCGGCTATTCTTTTCATATCTAAGCACTTTGATTTACTTTTTACCAATAAATGCTCATTTAAGTCAGGAGGATCACCTAAATACATCATAAGTGCAATAACCTTGCCTTTCTTTTCAAAATCGGACCCTTCCTCTAACTGAGTAACTCTAGAGGAAACACCTATTTCAAAGTTTGTGAAAGCAACATAACCCTTATAAAGTCCATAACAAATTAATAAAATTACAATATATTTTATTTTACCCATTAGATTTTTGTCTTTTTTTTAACTCACTTTCAATATCTTCAATTTTAATATTATGTGCCTCAAGATAAATTATCAAATGGTAAAATACATCAGCAGCTTCATGTATTTTATTAGTATCCTTATCTACCGCCTCAATCAGTTCATTTATTTCCTCTAGAACTTTTGATTTACTTAGTGATTTATCTGCTAATAATTTATTAGTATAAGATCCATCGACCGGCTTTTCTTTTCTTTCACGCGCGAGCTTAAATAAATTTTCAAGTGTACTTAACATTCTAAATTCTAACAGGAATTCCTTTTGAGTCCAAATATTCCTTGGCCTCTTGTACTGAATGTTTTCCATAGTGAAATATTGAAGCTGCTAAAACTGCACTTGCATTTCCTAACTTAATTCCGTCAACCAAATGATCTAAGTTACCAACGCCTCCTGATGCAATTAAAGGTATGTTAACTTTTGATGCAATTTTACTCATCAAATCGACGTCATAACCTATTTGTGTTCCATCTCTATCCATTGAGGTAACTAATAGCTCTCCTGCCCCACTATCTTCCATTTTTTTGGCATAGTCTAAAGCATCAAGACCACTATTGTTTCTACCTCCATGAGTAAATATTTCCCATTTGTCTCCATTTTTCTTTGCATCAATTGCAACAACAATACATTGTGAACCAAACTTTTTTGAACTATCTAAAACAACTTTTGGATTTTCAACAGCAGCAGTATTAATAGATACTTTATCGGCACCACAATTTAATAATTTATTGATATCATCTATACTTCTTACTCCTCCACCAACAGTTAATGGAACAAAGCATTTTTTTGATGTTCTCTCAACTACATCATAAATTGTGTCTCTATTTTCGTTTGAAGCGGTAATATCTAAAAAACAAATTTCATCTGCACCACCATCAGAATAAATTTTGGCTTGTTCAACTGGATCACCTGCATCTTTTAAATCAACAAAGTTAATACCTTTAACAACACGGCCATTCTTAACATCTAAACAGGGAATTATTCTATTTTTAAGCATCTTCTTTAACCAGATCCTCTAACTTTATATCTCCATCATAAATAGCTTTACCGACTATTATACCTTCAATATTTTTCAAAGTTTTAGCTTTTTTAATGTCATCTATTGATGAAACACCACCAGAAATAATAACCGGACAATTTGATTTTTCAGCAACTTTTGAAGTCTCTTCAAAATTTGGACTTTGCTTCATACCATCTCTGTTGATATCTGTATAAATTAATCTGCTGACACCACAACTATTTACATCTCTCAAGTAATCCAGAGTTAACCGATTAGAATTTTCCTTCCAGCCAGATACTGATAAATATCCATCTTTAGCATCTAAACCTAAGGCAATTTTATTTGGAAATTTTACACATGCTTCTTTTAAAAAATTTTTGTCTTTAATTGCGGCACTACCTAAGATTACTTTGTCAACTCCAGCATCAGTATACTTTTGAATACTTTCAAAGTTTCTAACACCTCCACCAACCTCGATTTTAAGGTCAAATTTACTTACTATATCTTGAATGATATCTAAATTAGTAGTTTCGCCGGTTAAAGCTCCATCTAAATCAACTATATGTAAATTTTTAAAGCCATGATCTTTATATTTGCTAGCTTGTTCAACTGGAGACATTTCATACTCAGTTTTATTATCAAAGTCTCCTTTAACTAACCTCACACATTTTTTATCTTTAATATCAATCGCTGGGAATATTTTCATTTATTGACTTTTACATTTGGTTTAATTGAAATTGAAAATTCTTTATTCAAACTTTTTTTGTTTGTTTTTTCAACGTTTTGTACACTTTGACATGAAGTAAGAAAAAAATAATAAAGAATTATAAAAAGAAATTTATTCATAAATTTAAATATTGATAAAATTATCAATTATCTTAAGCCCCAATTTATCACTTTTTTCAGGATGAAATTGTGTTCCAAAGATATTTTCTTTTTCAACAGAGCAAACAATATTTGATGAATAATCTGTTGTTGCTGATATTACATTCTTATCATTTGGTAAAAATTCGTAACTATGAACAAAATACATGTGTGAATTATTTTCTATATTTTCAAAAATCTTACTTTCTTTGACAATATTTATCTGATTCCAACCAATGTGAGGAAGTTTATATTTTCCATTTTGATTATCTATTTTTGAGACTTTGCCAGAAATCCATCCTAAGCCTTTAGTTTCAGTTTCCTCATAACCAATATCTGCAAACATTTGTAAACCAACACAAATTCCAAGAAGTGGTTTTTTATTATTTATTGCAAATTCATGTAAAGCCTCTGTTAGACCATTAATTTTATTTAAAGCATCTACACAACTTTTAAATGAGCCCTGCCCTGGTAAAACTACTTTGTCGCTTGATTTAATTTTACTTAAATCAGCAGTAACCTCAATATTTACCTTGTCTTTAGCAACTTCTTTAAATGAGTTTATCACCGAGCTTATATTGCCCGAGTTGTAATCAACAATCGTAACTTTCATTAATTTTATAATGAGCCTTTAGTAGATGGAATTGATTTACTATTCCTAGGGTCTATCTCTAATGCAGCTCTTAATGATCTTGCTAATCCTTTAAAACAAGATTCAATTATGTGATGACTATTATCACCATAAATATTTTCTACGTGCAAAGTAATTCCTGCTGCTTGAGAAAAAGCCTGAAACCACTCTTTAAAAAGTTCTGTGTCCATCTCACCTAGCTTTTCTACTTTTAAATTAACTTTCCAAATTAAATAAGGTCTATTTGAAATATCAATTGCAACTCGAGATAAAGTTTCATCCATTGGTATCATCGCATGCGCATATCTTCTAATTCCAACAGATTTTTTTAATGCTTTTTTCAAAGCCTCACCGATTGCTATACCTGTGTCCTCTGTTGTGTGGTGAAGATCAATATGCGTATCTCCTTTAGCTTTTATACTCATATCAATTGATGAATGCTTGGATAGCTGCTCAAGCATATGATTAAGAAATCCTATTCCAGTATCTATCTTATATTTACCTTTACCATCAATGTTGAGGTCAACACTTATACTGGTCTCTTTTGTTTTTCGACTAATTTTACCTTTACGCTTCATAATTAAAAAGAGGTATACATATATTATCGAAATATGGCAATAATACTAAACCTGGGCTTGAACTATCAAATTTAGTATCCATTTATAAGCTATGACAACGATTGTTTTAGTAAGAAAAAATAATGAGGTAGTAGTTGCTGGTGATGGACAAGTTAGTATGGGGAATACTGTTGTGAAAAGCACCGCGTCAAAAGTAAGAAAAATTGAAAAAAGAGATGTTGTGGCAGGATTTGCAGGTTCTACAGCGGATGCCTTGACCTTATTTGAAAGATTAGAGGCAAAAATAGAAAAACATGCAGGCAACTTATCTAGAGCCGCTGTTGAATTAGCAAAAGACTGGCGAACAGATAAATATTTAAGAAGACTTGAGGCACTTATGGCGATTGGTGACAAAGATAATAGTTATATTATCTCTGGAACCGGAGATGTGCTAGAGCCAGAGGGCGACGTAATTGGAATTGGTTCAGGTGGAAATTACGCTTTAGCAGCTGGAAAAGTTTTAATAGGTACAGATATGAGTGCTGAAGAAGTAGCAAAAAAAGCTATTGAAGTTGCTTCAGAAATTTGTGTTTTTACCAATAATAATATTAAGGTTGAAAAAATATAATGGAAAAATCTAATGTTACACCTCTTGTTCCAAAAGATAAAAATTCTAAAGATAATGAAACTTTAGTTAGTTCATTATCACCAAGGGAAATAGTTTCAGAATTAGATAGGTTTGTGGTCGGCCAAAATAAAGCTAAAAAAGCTGTTGCTGTAGCCCTTAGAAATAGATGGAGAAGACAAGCTCTAAAAGGTGAAATGAAAAATGAAGTTCTGCCAAAAAACATCCTTATGATTGGACCAACTGGAGTTGGTAAAACTGAAATATCTAGAAGACTATCAAAACTTGCTGAGGCTCCATTCGTTAAAGTTGAAGCTACAAGATTTACTGAAGTTGGATATGTGGGAAGAGATGTTGAACAAATTGTAAGAGATTTAATTGAAATTGCTATTTCAATGGAAAAAGTAAAAAAAAGAAAAGAAGTTTATGCAAAAGCTCAGAAAATGGCAGAGGAAAAAGTTTTAGATGCTTTAGTTGGAAAAAAGGCAAGTACAGCTACTAGAGAGAGCTTTAGAAAAAGATTAAGAGATGGGGATTTAGACAACAATGAAATTGAAATAGCTGTTAGTGATACTGGTGGAAGTGGAACATCATTTGAAATTCCAGGTATGCCAGGAGCTAATGTTGGTATGATCAATATTGGAGAAATGCTTGGAAAGTCAATGGGAACAAAAGAAAAAAAGAAAAAAATGACTGTCAAAGAGTCTCATGAAATTTTAATTAATGATGAGTCTGATAAATTGATTGAACAAGACAAAATTATTAAATCTGCAAAAATTTCAACAGAAAATAATGGAATAGTTTTTCTAGATGAAATTGATAAAATTTCTGGCAGAGCCGATAGAGTTGGAGGAGATGTATCCAGAGAAGGTGTACAACGAGATTTATTACCTCTTATTGAAGGTACAACAGTTAATACAAAATATGGTCCTATCAAAACGGATCATATTTTATTTATTGCATCTGGTGCTTTTCAACTCGCTAAACCCTCAGATTTATTACCTGAACTGCAAGGTAGATTGCCTATAAGAGTCGAGCTAGAAGCTTTGACAAGTGAAGACTTTAAAAGAATTCTTAAAGAACCAGACTATAGTTTAATCAAGCAATATGTGGCTTTGTTAAAAACAGAAAATGTGGATTTGGAATTTGCGGAAGATGGCATTGATGCAATTGCAAATATAGCATCTGAAGTTAATGCAACTGTAGAAAATATTGGAGCAAGAAGACTGCATACTATTATCGAAAAAATATTAGATGAAATAAGTTTTACGGCAACAGACAGAGCTGGTGAAAAAATTATTATCAACAAAGAATATATTAATAAAAATTTAGATACTCTTATAAAAGATACAGATTTGTCAAAATTTATACTTTAAGAAACATTATAAATAATTAAGTTCCTTCATTTCATTTTCTAATTCTTTTTCTAGATTTCCTTTTATTTTTTTATCTAAAAGTTTTTTCCAATCATTTTTAATTCCCATATTAAAAAATTTTATTTTTTCACCAGTTTTTTTATCCGTTTTTGCCTCAGCAAAACTTTCTTTATCCTCTAGTTGCTGCATCTTATCAAATCCTGTTGTTTTAAGAGTATTGTCAAATTTATCCTTGTCTAATTTAAATTTAACTCGACCAAGATGGGCAATAAATTTTAGAATATTCAAAAAAGTTTTTTCAGTATCATTTATTAAATCTTCATATCTAACCAGCAAATATTTATTAAATCTTCTAAAAACCTTCCAGGAATTAAAGTGATATTTCCAAGAAGCTATATAAGTTGTACAATGATCTTTAGAGGTCTGACCAAGATACTGGTGGGATAATAAACTTTCAAGAGCTTGTTCAGGTTGTAATTGGAAGTGATGTGAAAATGAAGTAACAATATTTCTAGGATCTCTTACAATATAAATTACACCTAAGGTATTGTGTCTATCGGTAAATTGAAATTTATTGGTATTAACAAAACAACTATGGGTTTTTAAAAATCTAATAGAATCTTTTTCATTAAACAATTTTTGAGAATTGATATAGTTTTTATACATTTCATCTTCATTTTCTATATCAACACCCAATTGTTTAAATAATGAATTATCTGGAAATTGTTTAATTTCTTTTAATAATTCAAAATTAAAACTGCCATCTTTTGAAAATATATACGAGGATAACAAAGATCTTACAAACGTATTTCCGCTTTTAGGATATGAGGCTAACCAAACAATCATTATTTAATTTATTATATAATTGAATTTCCGATCATATATAGATTATTTTTTTTTTAAGAAAATATAAAAAGCACCACTTCCACCATCTTTTATGCTTGCCTCGCTGATATTTGAAATCATTTTCATCAACTCTGAATTTTTACTCAAATAATCAGGTATTGAATGTTTCAAAATACCTAAATCTTTCGAAACATATGGGTCTTTATCATTCTTGGAGTGAAGACCTTTTCCAGTAACAATTATTAATTTTTGAACTCTATCTTCAAAAGATTTTTTTATAAAGTTTTCAATAATCTGATTTGCCTCTTCGAGACTTTTACCATGAAGATCTAATGTTCTAGTTTTTTTAACTTGAGTTTCCGCTTGTTCATTATCTTTATTTGGCAATTTTTGATTTTTAGATAAAAATTCTTCCCAAGTTTTTTTATCTTTTTCTGAAATTTTACTATTCACTTAGTTGAGAGTATTTACCAACAACCAGTTTGGATTGTTCGATCTCATATCTCTAGAAAATGTCCAAGTGTCATAAATAGTTTTTATCTTATCAGGACTTCCTGAAACGATTTTTTTCTCTTTATCTCTTATACAAGTAATGATCTCGCTTACAAAATCTACTGTAACCTGAAGAGCTTTATCGATTTTTTTGTGTTCTTTTATGTCTGCTGATTTTATTCCAATAAATGTTATTTCAGCATAATGGCCTCTATCACCTCTATCTTTAAGAGCTTTGTTAAACTCATCATAAATTTCTTTACTTAGTAAAGGTTTGCTGGCTATTAACTTGTTATCATTGTCACTAAAATCAGTAATGATAGTTTCATAAGCAATCTTTGCTCCTTTTAAAAATTCGCTTTGAGCTTTTTTATCAAAATTCTCCTCTTTTTTTAAATTACTGTCCTGATGAACTTCTTTTAAAATTTCTTGAAATTGTTGTGGGTTTTTTCCCTCAAAACCAGTTCTTTTTCCAAGAATACCTCTTAATCTTAAAAAGATAAATCCAGCTATCATAGCTAATAATATGATATCGATGTATTCAAAACTATAATTCATGATAACAATTTAATTACTCTGTTGAATAATTTCAACTAGCAATTAGATTAAAGACAAATGAACTCAGTATTAATTGCCCTTATCCTGGTCCCTGTTGTAGAAATTTATCTATTTATTAAGATTGGTGGTCAAATAGGTGCGTTTAACACGATATCACTTATATTTATCACAGCAATAATTGGAGTGTTTTATGCACGATACGAAGGATTAAATACTCTCAGATCCGGTTTTTCACAATTAATAAAAAATGAAGCGCCAATTTATGAAATAATCTCAGGTGCTGCCATAGCATTTGCAGCACTTCTTCTAATAGTTCCTGGATTTGCAACTGATCTTTTGGGATTTCTTTTAATATTTCCTTTAACAAGAAAATTATTTTTTGGAAAATTAATAAGCAAATTAAAGAGTAAGACAAAAATTAAAAAACCATATATAGAGGGTGAATTTGAGGATATAGAGGAGGATGATGAGCGAAAACTATAAGATAATGAGTAAATTTATAAAAGATATCTCAGGTGAAACACCTAACTTCGAGACATATCTATATGTAAAAGATTTTATCTCTAGATATCAACTTAATATTGAAATAATCTCAAAAGCTTTAAAAGCTCAAGTTATTGAAGTAGATACAATTCTAAAATTTCATGACAATAATGAAAGTAAAAAAAAATCACATTTTGAGATGACTTACACCTCTATTATTAAACTCGACGAAAAAGTAAAAGATAAAAATATTGTACAAAAAATAGTCTTATGCGATGTTCAAAAAGAAGTGTTTCCTGAAATAGAAAAGGCACTTCTGAGTCTTTTACACATTTCAGGTTATCCTAATGTAAAATTTTTGAAAAAAGTTGATTTTGAAGATCTCTACAACAAGAAATTTAATTAAAAAAATTTTTTTTTAATTTAGTTTTTAAATATTGGTCGTGATTTTTTTTTTCTTCGTCACTTGGTTTAACAACTTTTTTAAAATACGAAATATTTGTTTTTAACATTTGATTATTGTCACTGGTTTCATTATCAAAATTTAATTTTGGTTCTTTTTGATCGATTAAATTTATATAAACTTTTGATAATAAGTCACAATCAATTAAAGCTGTGTGTTTTTCTCTTCTAGAATTATCTATTCTATATCTTTTACAAAGTGCATCTAGACTATTAGATGATCCAGGAAATTTATCTCTAGCCAAAACAACAGTATCTATAATTTCATTTTTAATTAAATCTTTACCCACTATTTTCAATTCATTATTTAAATGCGATAGATCAAATTCGGCATTATGAATTATCAGCTTTTTTCCTTTAATATAGAGTAAAAAATCATCCGCTATTTCTTTAAATTTTTTTTTATCAGACAAAAATTCATCTGTATATCCATGAGTTTCTAAAGCTTTTTCAGAAACTTTTCTCTCAGGATTTAAATAACAATGAAAATTATTGTTTGTAGGAATGAAATTTTCCAACTCAATACATCCTATCTCTACTATTCGGTGACCTTCTTTAACAGACAATCCTGTTGTTTCTGTATCTAAAATTACTTCTTTCATTTAATAAATTTGATTAAGAATATATTTTATCTGTTTTTTAATAAATCTATTTGTAAAATTATTTTTAATAATAAAGTTTGATTTTTTTCTTTTGTAATCAAGTGGTAGTTGTATTTTTCTAAATCTGTTCATAATTTTTGAATTAAAATTTTCCCTTTTTTTCAATCTTTTTAAAATTTCAGTTCTATTAGATTGAACAAATATCAAAATATCTTTTCTTTTGTTAATTTTATTCTCAAGTAATAAAGGAATATCTAAAACGATTAATTTACTTTTTTTATTTTTCTTCAAAAAGATATTCATCTTCTTTCTTATTTCAGGATGAATAATTTTAATAATTTTCCTTAAATTATTTTTATTTGCTAATATTGTCTTTGTTACCTCTTGCTTTTTTATTGGAAATTGAGTGATATTTTTAGGTAAAGACTTATTAAGTTTAGTAAAAATTTTTCTATTCTTTTTATATAATTTTCCAACTTCATTATCAGCATTAAATACTGGACAACCAAATGACTTTGCTACAAAACTCTTACCAGATCCAATATCTCCTAAAATTCCAATTCTAATCATTATCTAAAAGCTTAAATGTATCAGTATTAACTTTTGGTTCTATCCTGTGCCATAATTTAAATGCTTCCATAGCCTGGTAAACAAACATAGTTTTTCCATTTTCAGTCTTGTATCCTAATTGTTTTCCCATTTTCAAAAATTGAGTTTCTTGAGGATTATAAATTACGTCATAAAATAATCTGTCATTTCCCAAACTTGAAAAATTTAGATTTATTTTTTCATTATTCAAACCAAGACTTGTAGCATTTATTACCATATGAAAATCAGTTAATTTTCCCCATTCTAAAATTTTAATATTATTAAATAAAACTCTCAAATTTTCTGCCTTCTCTTTAGTCCTGTTGCTAATTGTTATCTCTTGGACATTCATCTTTTGTAATGCAAAAATTAATGATGGCACTACACCGCCAGCCCCCAAAATCATAACTTTCTTGCCCTTTAAACTAAAATTTAACTTTTTAATCGCACTATCAAAACCAGCTATGTCTGTATTATGCCCAACTAAATCACCATTATCATAAGTAATGGTGTTTACTGATTGTGTCTGTTCTGCTTCTGGGCTTAATCTGTCTAAAAAAGGAATAACTGTTTTTTTGAAAGGGACAGTTACATTACAACCGGCTATTTTTTGTTCCTTAATTTCTTGAATGAAGTTTTTAATTTCATGAACCTCGAGTTTAATTTTGTCATACGTAGCATCAATTTTATTTTCTTTTAACCACCAGTTTTGAAGTTTAGGAGACAAAGAATGATCAATTGGATTTCCTATTACTAAATATTTTTTCATTCGTAATTGCTTAAGTATTGTTTTATTTTTTTTATTGGTAAACCCATAATAGTATCTTCGTCACCTTCTATATTTAAGAATAATTTCCTACCCTCTCCCTCAATTTGATAAACGTTGTAAGCGTATAGGGCTTCATCTGTAATTTTTGACAAATAACTTTTAAGCTCATCTAAACTAAATTGTTTCATTGTTAAAGTTGCTTTATCAGTATAATTCCAAATCATGGCACCATTTTGAGAGATACAAACTGAACTAATGAGATCGTGTTTTTTTCCATTAAGTTTTTTTAAAATTTCTAAAGCTTGGTCTCTGTTTATAGGCTTAGATATTAACTCACCTTCTAAATCTATTACGCTATCAGCACCTATAACTAAAAATTCTTGATTTTTTTGACTAACCTTGTTTGCTTTTAATTCAGCTAAATTTTTTGATATTAATTCGGGAGATGCTTTTTCTTTAATTAAACTTTCTTTGACAATATCCTCATCTAAATTAGAGTTTTGTACTTCTGTGGATATATTGTTATCATCCAAAATTTGCTTTCTTACTTTGCTTTTTGAGGCAAGTATAATTTTAACCATTATTTTTATATATTTCGTATATCTTTATAATTGAGGCGGCAGTTTCTTCGACTGATTTTCTAGTAACATCTATAATTGGCCATTTATATTTTTTAAAAGTATTTTTAGCGTCCTCAACTTCTTTTTTAATTTTAGATAGATCTGTATAAGATTTATTCTGAGACTCTTTTAATGAATTCATTCGATTTTTCCTAATATCAGCTAACCTTTCTGCTTCTGTGCTTAATCCAACAATACAAGTAAGGTTTGGGTCTTCTTTTAAAGTCTCAGGAATTGAATTTTCATTTACCAGAGGAATATTAGATATTTTAAACCCTTTGTTTGCTAGATAAATCGAGGTTGGTGTTTTGCTTGTCCTACTAACCCCCAATAAAATAATGTCCGATTTTTTTATATCTTTTACTAAATTCCCATCATCATGGTTCATTGTAAATTGGATTGCTTCAATCCTTTTATAATACTCATCATTGAGAGTGTATTGACCACTGGGTTGGTGAGATGCTTTTTGGTTAAGTAGCTTTGAAAAGCTTAAGATTAAATCTCCAAGAACACCAAAACAAGGAATTTTCTTTTCTTCGCTATTTCTAGCAAGATATTTTGCAAGGCTACTATCTACGATTGAATATAAGATGATAGAGTTTTGATTTTCTTTGGCATTTGATAAAATTTTTAAAATTTGGTTTTCAGTTCTTGTAAAGGAATAAGTATGTATTTTGTAATCTATATTTTTAAATTGAGCTTTAATTGCAGTAAAAATTCTATCTAACGTTTCACCCGTAGAGTCTGATATTAGATAAATCTGATAAATATTACTCATGTATAAAGTGTTAATAGTTTTTGTTTTTTTTAGACAAAATTAATTAATTTTATAAATTTAAAATTTATGCTGTAAAACATAGCTTTTATTAACATTATTAAACATCTGTATAAAGTTTTTCATTAAATTGAAATATTGGTAATAAGCTTCAATATTACTTATATATATATCAAAAAATTACATTTAAATGTTAATAACTGGTTTATAAAATGTATATAAAATTTAATCCACGTATTTCACAGCTCATACTACAAATACTATTAAATAGACTTAATTATTAATATGTCTAACATTAAGAAAGTTATTAGAGATAGAAAAACAGACTTAAATCCCATATGGATTATGAGGCAAGCTGGAAGATATCTGCCAGAGTTTAGAGAAATTAGAAAAAAAAATACTGATTTTATTAAACTATGTCTAAATTCTAGTTTATCAGCTGAAATAACTTTACAACCTCTTAAAAGATTTGACTTAGATGCAGCCATAATCTTTTCTGATATATTAATCTTACCTTATGGTTTGAAACAAAAAGTAGAATTTAAAAAAAATATTGGACCCATCCTTGGTGATTTAAACCTTAATCAAGCATTTGAAATTACTGAAAGTGATTTTATTGAAAGAGTTGATCCTGTTTATAAAGCTATAAATTTGGTAAGAAATAACAATTTAACAGAAAACAAGTCTACTATAGGTTTTGTTGGAGCTCCTTGGACATTACTTGTTTATATTCTAAATAAACAATCTCCAAAAATAAAGCTCAAAGAAAATTTTTTTAAAGATTTTTCTATAATTGAAAAAACTTTAAAAATAATAGATAAATTTTTAAAAATTCATATTAAAAATCAAATTGATAGTGGTGCAGATATTATACAAATTTTTGATAGTTGGGCGGGACTATTAGAAGATAAGGATTATGATTTTTACATCTATAATCCAACTTGTTCTTTAGTTGAATTTACCAAATCTTTAAATGTTCCAGTGATTTGTTTCCCACGAGGTATAAAAAATTATAAAAAATATTGTGAAATTGTAAAACCAGATGCAATTTGTATAGACTATGAAGTTGATCCAATAAAAATTGAAAAAGAAATAAAAATTCCTGTGCAAGGTGGCATGGATCCGAAAGTTTTACTCACTGATAAAGACAACATTAAAAAAGAAGCAATTAAGTATCTGGATATTTTTAAAGATCATCCATATATATTTAATTTAGGTCATGGAATATTACCCGAAACAGATCCAAGTATGATGGATTATTTAGTTAAAACTATAAAAGATTATTGATGGAAAAAGAGTTAAATCATCCACCTATTAATTTTGGCAAAACAGGAGCCCTGATAATAAATTTGGGTACACCGGACTCTACAAGTTGGTTTGATATTAGAAAATATTTGAAAGAATTTCTCTCTGATAAAAGGGTAATAGAAGTTAATCCTTTTGTTTGGCAAATTATATTAAATGTTTTTATATTAAATTTTAGACCATCTAAAACCGCTAAAGCTTATAAAGAAATTTGGATGAAAGATAAAAATATTTCTCCCCTTCTCTATTATACACAAGAACAAGCTAAGAGATTATCCAATTCCTTCTCAGAGCAAAATCTGATTATTGATTTTGCCATGAGGTATGGAAATCCGAGTATAAAAAGCAAAATAAAAAAACTTCATGAAAAAGGTTGTGAGAACTTGATTATACTCCCTCTATATCCTCAATATGCCGCAGCAACAACAGCAACTGTTTGTGATGAAGTATATAGAACGCTTATGCAAATGAGATGGCAACCATCAATCAAAATAATCCCACATTACGAGTCACATCCCTTGTACATAGATGCTTTAGTAAATTCCTTAAATAAAAAAATAAAAGAAATAAATTGGAAGCCAGATTTAATCTTAGCATCTTATCATGGTATACCCCAAAAATATTTTGATAAAGGAGACCCATATCACTGCTATTGTCAAAAAACGACAAGATTGATTTCAGAGAAATTTAATTCGATAGAAATTAAAACAACATTTCAATCTAGATTTGGTCCTCAAAAATGGCTTGAGCCCTATACAGATAAAACACTAGAGAAATTGCCCAAAGAGGGAAAGAAGAATGTTCTTGCAATATGTCCTGGTTTTTCCTCCGATTGTGTTGAGACTTTGGAGGAAATTCTTATTCAAGGCAAAGAAAGCTTTTTAGAATCTGGCGGTGAAAATTTTGATATGGTACCATGTTTAAATGATAATGATGATCATATAAATTTGCTAAAATCATTAATTCAACAAAACATGTAATCAATGAATACTTATTTGCTTTTCAAATCTCTTCATTTAATAGCAGTTATTTCTTGGATGGCTGGTCTTTTATATCTTCCAAGAATTTTTGTTTATCATTCACAAAATAATGACAAGCCATTGGTGTCAGAGGTATTTAAGGTCATGGAAAAAAAACTTTTTTTTTACATTATGACGCCCGCAATGACTTTATCTTGGGTATTTGGTTTAATATTAATACATGAGATAGGTTTTGAACAATTGGGGCAAAGGTGGATGATTTTGAAATTAGTTTTTGTGATTATTTTAACTTTATATCATTTTTACCTTGGAAGAATTTTAGGGCAATTTAAATTAGATATGAATAAGCATTCTCACAAATTTTATAGATATATTAATGAAATACCCACATTATTGCTAATTTTGATCATTTTTGTCGTTATTTTCAAACCTATCTAGGGTTGAATTATTTTTATTAGCATATATATTAAGATTATTATTAAGTCCTTAATAATTCATTCATGAACATACAAGAATTAAAACTCAAATCGTCTGAACAGCTTATTACTCAAGCAGAGGAACTTGGTATAGAAAATGCGAGCACTTTAAGAAAACAAGAAATACTCTTTGCTATCTTAAAAAAAGTTGCTGAAAAAGAAGAAATAACCGGCGCTGGTGTACTTCAATTACTTCAAGATGGCTTTGGTTTTTTAAGAGCAATGGAGTCGAATTATTTGCCTGGTCCAGACGATATTTATGTAAGCCCAAGTCAGATTAGAAAATTTGGCTTAAGAACAGGCGATACAGTTGAAGGACCAGTCAGAGCCCCAAAAGAGGGAGAAAGATATTTTGCATTATTACAAGTTAGTAAAATCAATTTCGAAGAACCTGATAAATCTAGACATAAAATTGCTTTTGATAACCTGACACCTCTTTATCCAGATAAACAACTGGTTATGGAAGTAGAGCAAGTAAAGCCAGATAAAAAACAAGACTTAACACCGAGACTTATCGATCTTGTAAGTCCAATTGGGAAAGGTCAGAGATCAATTATCATCTCACCTCCAAAAGCCGGTAAAACAATGATTTTGCAGAGTATAGCTAATTCAATAGCAAAAAATTACCCCGAATGTTATTTGATAGTTTTATTAATTGATGAAAGACCAGAGGAAGTTACTGATATGCAGAGAACTGTAAAAGGTGAAGTAATAAGTTCCACATTTGATGAGCCTGCTCAACGACATGTTGCTGTTGCCGAAATGGTTATAGAAAAAGCAAAAAGATTAACAGAACATAAAAAAGATGTTGTTATTCTTCTAGACTCAATCACAAGACTAGGAAGAGCCTATAACGCTGTAATACCAAGTTCTGGAAAGGTTTTGACAGGTGGTGTTGATGCAAATGCCCTTCAAAGACCAAAAAGATTTTTTGGTGCAGCAAGAAATATTGAGGAAGGTGGATCATTAACAATTATCTCTACTGCATTAATAGATACAGGAAGCAGAATGGATGAGGTGATTTTTGAGGAATTTAAAGGAACTGGTAATAGTGAAACAGTTCTTGATAGAAAAATAGCTGATAAAAGAATTTATCCAGCTATTGATATTACAAAATCAGGTACCAGAAGAGAGGAATTGTTGTTCGATAAAAATGACCTTCAAAAAATGAATGTGTTAAGAAGAATAATTGCTCCAATGGGTACCATGGATGCAATTGAATTTATTAATTCAAAATTAAAAGATACTAAAAATAATGCTGAGTTTTTTAATTCAATGAATAAGCCAGCCTAGATACATGTAATGGTATCAGCGAAAAATTTAGAATTAGAACTTCAAGATTTATATAAAAAAAAAAAATATTCTGAAATAATCTCTCAAATAACTACCAAAACTAAAGAAGAGGAGAGAAATGCAGGGTTATTTGTTTTACTGGGTATAAGCAGGATTTCGCTAAACAAAAAAAAAAAAGATCAAGTACAATTAGCGGTTAATGATTTTAAGAAAGGATACCTTAAAGAAAAAACCAGTGAAAATGGCTTTAACGCTTTGACTAACTTAGTTGTCGCAAGTTCAATTTTGAGCGATTTTGAGAAAGTTGATGTAGATTTTGAAGAAATAATAAGTTTTTATGAAGTATTGCCTGAACCTTTTAAGGATCGAAGACAAATTAACATCGCAATGACAATGATGTATTCGAGACTTAGTGACTATAAGGAAATGGTATTTCATCTTGAGAAAATAATAAGATCTAAAGAATTCGTTGTTCAAGATTTATGTAATTACGGATACTGGAGATGTTTTGATAGTAGCTGGAGACAATCAGATTTTTTCAAATATGGTAAGTTTGTGGATGAAAATTTGAGAATATATCCTCAAGAAAAAGTAGTTAAATTATCTTATAAAGAAAATATAAAAATAAAAATAGGTTTTTTGTCATCTGATATAAAAAATGCTCATTCGGTGACTTATTTTTTAAAAACTGTATTAAAAAATTATAATCAAGATGAATTTGAAATAATCTTATTTATCAATCAAATTGAGGAAGATAATACATCTGAAGAAATAGCTAATTTGGTATCTAAAACAATTAACGTTGGAAAACTCAACGATCTTGAAGCTTTTAATATCATAAGACAACACAACCTTGATATTATGATTGATATAATGGGCTACACATCACGAAATAGAATAGAGTTTTATAAAAATAGAATTGCGAAAAAACAAGTAATATGGATGGGTTATTGTAATACATCTGGATTAAAAAATATGGATTATATTATTACCGATCCCAATCTTGTTCTCAAAAACGAGGAAAAATATTATATTGAAAAAATTTTATACTTACCAGAAATATGGAACTGTCATTGTGGATTTGATTTTGATAGAAAAGAAAATCCACCACCTCTAATAAAGAATAATTATATAACCTTTGGCTCATTTAACAATCCTGCTAAAATAAACGAAAATGTGATTGATTGTTGGTCAAACATTTTAAAAAAAAATAAAGGCTCTAAATTAATTATAAAATGTGCAAATAAAAGAAGAAAATTGTATAGAATTCAAGAAGCGTTCAAAAAAAGTGGTGTAATAGACTCAGTAATTTTCTATCGAAAGATTGACAATTTGGAGGACCATTTAAATTTGTACAAAAAAATTGATATAGCACTAGACACATTTCCATATAACGGTGTTACCACATCCTTTGAAGCTATATGGATGGGCGTACCTGTTTTGACCATGGCGGGATATAATTTTAATTCTAGATGTGGAGAATCTATAAATAAAAATTTAAATATGGAATATTTAATTGCTAAAGATGAAAAAGAATATGTCGATAAAGCTGTGAGTTTATCTCATGAAAGAGATAAATTTTTGAATATAAGAAAATCTCTATTTCTAAATGCAATTAAAAGTCCGTTATTTGATGGAAAAAGATTTTCAGAAAATTTCTTTAGTTCACTAAGGGAAATAATTAAATAATAAACTTTTATTAAATATCCAATTGATTATATAATACTCATGTTTAATTTGATGAAGATGTCTGTCTAAGTTTACCCATGGAATCTATCCAACAATTAGAGATAAAAGCTACAGAATTATTTAAAAGTAGACAATATTCTAAGGTGGTATTTGAAATTACTTCATCGACTATAGAAGAGGAACGATCAGCTTTTTTGTGTAATTTGTTGGGTTTGAGCAAGAATGCATACAATAATAAAAATAAAGAAACTCTTAATTCAGCAATCAAAGATTTTAAATTTGGATATTTAAAAGAAAAAAATACTATTCATGCCATAGATGCTCTTGCAAATTTTATAACACATAGTGTTTTTTTAATTGATTTAGATAAAGATTATGAGTTTGATTTTTCTGAAATTCTTGAATTCTATAAGACATCAGAAAAATATTGTATAAATCATAGACCGGTTAATTTGGCGATGGCTATGGTTTATCGAAGATTAAATGATGCAAAAAAATTAATTTTTCATTTTAGTAGAGTTATAGAAACTAAAAAATTTAATGTTATTGATTTATGTAATTATGGTTATTGGCGATGTTTTGATAAAGAGTGGAGTCAGTCTGATTTTTATAATTATGGTAGATTTGTAGATGAAAATTTATACAAAATTCCACAAAATCAATTAATAGAAATTTCACAAACATCTGGTTCAAAAATTAGGTTAGGTTTTTTGTCCTCAGATATAATTCAAGGTCATTCCATTACTTATTTTTTAAAAACAATTCTTTCAAATTATGATAAAGGCAAATTTGAAATTTTTTTGCTATTAAGTAATCCAAAAGAAGACCAATTAACAGAAAATTTTAAGCACTTAGTTGACAAAACAATTAACATCTCAAAACTGAATAATATAGATGCAGTAAATCAAGCGAGAAAACTGAAATTAGATATTATCATTGATTTAATGGGTTACACCTCATCACAACGTTTAGAATTGTTTAAAAACAGGATGGCTAAAAATCAAATTATATGGATGGGATATTGTAACACCACAGGATTAAAAAATATGGATTATATAATTTCAGATCCAAATTTAATTCATTCAGGTGAAGAGAAATATTATAGTGAAAATGTAATATACTTGCCTAAAATCTGGAACTCGCATTGTGGTTATGATTTTGAAAGAGAAGAAAACCCTCCCCCATTTGTTAAAAATAAATATTTTACTTTTGGTTCATTTAATAATTTTGATAAAATAAACCCAAGCGTCGTTTCTACCTGGTCAAAAATTTTGAAAAAAATAAATAACTCCCAACTAGTTTTAAAAACATCATCAAAAAGACTTGCAACAAAAAGACTAAAAGAGTTATTTCAAAAAGATGGCGTACTGGAATCAGTTAAATTTTTAGATAGAGCAGAAAAATTTAAAGATCATTTAGACAATTACAATCTTATTGATATTGCACTTGATACATTCCCTTATAATGGCGTAACTACATCATTTGAAGCTATCTGGATGGGTGTTCCCGTAATAACAATGGCCGGATATAATTTTAATTCCAGATGTGGGGAGTCGATAAATAAAAATCTAAATATGGAGCAATTAATTGCCAAAGATGAGGATGATTATGTTCAAAAAGTTACTAATTTAATAAATAATACTGATGATTATATCAATATAAGAAATTCCATATTTATTGATGCAATAAAAAGTCCGTTATTTAATACCGAAGATTATTCAAAGAGTTTTTTTGAGGCGCTTGAAGGGATTGTTAAGTAGAAATATTTAATTTTAATATTTAGATTAAGTAATTATAATTTAAATATGACAATCTATGCTTTATCGTCGGGACCAGGCATCTCTGGAGTTGCTATCATTAGAATTTCAGGATCAAATGCATCTAAAGCAATTACTTTACTTACAGGAAAACCCGTCCCTTCACCTAGAGTTGCTTCTCTTCGGAAAATTAACAATATCAACAATTCTGAACTTATTGATGAAGGCATAATTATTTGGTTTCCGGGTCCTGAGAGCTATACAGGCGAAGATATGGTTGAAATTCATGTTCATGGAGGGAAAGCGATCGTTTTTGCAATTCAAAACGAATTGTCTAAAATAGAAAATTTTAGATTAGCTGAACCAGGGGAATTTACTAAGACAGCTTTTCAAAATGGCAAAATTAATTTGCTTAAAGCTGAAAGTATAGCTGATTTAATTTCAGCAGAAACTGAAATACAAAGATTGCAAGCTGTGAAAACCATGAAAGGAAAATCAGCTGAAAAATTTGATAATTTAAGAGAAAAGTTATTAAAAATTTTATCCTTTGTTGAAGCAAAAATAGACTTTCCAGAAGAGGATTTACCCGATGAAAATATTCAGAAAATTAAAAAAAATTCAATAGAAGTTTTAAATCAAATTGAAAAGATTTTAGATGATCAAAAAGTAGGTGAAATAATACGTGAAGGTTTTAAAATTGCTATTGTCGGTCCAACAAATGCTGGTAAATCCTCATTATTAAATAATTTATCGAATAGAGATGTAGCAATAGTTTCCGAAATTGCAGGAACTACAAGAGATGTAATTGAAACACGTTTAAATATTGATGGCTATCCTGTTATTATTTCAGACACAGCAGGTATTAGAAATTCTAAAAATGAAATTGAGAAAAAAGGGATAAAATTATCTTTAGATAGGGCAGAAAATGCTGATTTGAAATTAGTGGTAGTAGATGCAGAAAGCATTGATTTAAAGGGTTTTTTGAATGATTTATTAAAAGATAATGCAATTTTAGTTGTAAATAAGTCAGATCTTATTCAGGGTGAATTAGACACAGAGGTAACAAAGTTAGATCATGTTTTAATTTCATTAAAGGAGAACCTAAACTTAGATAAATTAATTTTAAAAATCAAAGACAGGTTAAAAACAAAATTTATTATAAATGAGGATATATTCATTACTAGAGAAAGACACAGACAACACTTAGTTCAGTGTTCAGATAATTTAAGAAATTTTTTAGAAAAAAATGATAAAAAGGATTTCGATAAAGCTGCTGAAGATTTGAGGTTAGCTACAAGACATTTAGGCATGATTGTTGGAAAGGTCGATGTAGAGGAAGTATTAGGCAGTATTTTCAATGATTTTTGCATTGGAAAATAAGAACCTTGTAAAATTTTTTTTCAAATATAAATTTACACCATGAAAAATGAATTTTCATTTGATGTTGTTGTAATTGGAGGCGGCCATGCTGGTTGTGAGGCTGCCGCTGCTTCAGCTCGCCTAGGTGTGAATACTGGTCTTTTTACTCACGATAAAAATACTATTGGCGAGATGTCGTGTAATCCTGCAATTGGTGGTTTAGGTAAAGGTCATTTAGTGAGAGAAATAGATGCATTAGATGGCGTTATGGGAGAGATTGCAGACAAATCAGGAATACAATTTAGGTTGTTAAATAGAAGCAGAGGACCAGCCGTGAGAGGTCCCAGAACACAATCTGATAGAAGCTTATATAAGAAATTTATGCAAGAAAAACTTGTAAACTATTGTAATTTAATCATTTTTTCTGATCCAGTAGTAAAGTTTATTTTTTCAAATAATGCAATAAACGGCTTTTTAACATTAAAAGGTAATAAGATAAAGTGTAGTAAAATAATTTTAACAACTGGTACTTTTTTAAATGGATTGATCCATATTGGTGATGAGCGCACTCCTGCAGGTAGATATAATGAAAAACCTAGCACTGGTTTAAGTGAACAATTAGAAAAATATAAATTTAAAATAGGAAGATTAAAAACAGGTACTCCACCAAGACTTGATGCAAGGACAATAAATTTCAAAAATTTAGAAAAACAAGCAGCCGATGAAAATCCGTACTTCTTCTCATTTTTAACGAAATCTACTTCGAATAAACAAGTCTCGTGCTCTATGACTTATACAAACGAAAAGGTACATAAGATTATAGAAAAGAATTTATCTAAGAGTGCGATGTATTCCGGTAGCATTCAAGGAGTAGGTCCTAGATATTGTCCTTCGATAGAAGATAAAGTAGTTAAGTTTGCCGAGAAGACAAGACATCAAATATTTTTAGAGCCCGAAGGGCTTGATGATCACACAATTTATCCAAATGGCATATCAAATTCACTACCTGAGGTAGTACAAGCCGAAATACTCAATAATATCAATGGTTTAGAAGATGTAAAAATGATTAGACCAGGATATGCTATAGAATATGACTACATAGATCCAAGGGAACTTTTTTTAACTCTAGAAACTAAAAAAATTAAAAATTTATATCTAGCTGGCCAAATTAATGGAACCACAGGATATGAAGAAGCTGCAGCCCAGGGACTTATAGCTGGTGTAAATGCAGCATTGTCATTCCTGGGCAAAGAACCTTTCATTCTTGATAGGTCAGATGCTTATATTGGAGTAATGATAGATGATTTAGTTACAAAGGGTGTAGCAGAGCCTTATAGAATGTTTACATCAAGAGCTGAGTACAGATTAAGTCTAAGAGCAGATAACGCTGATTTGAGACTTACTAACAAAGGGATTAAAATCGGTTTAATATCTGATGAAAGAAAATTTAAATTTGAGGATAAATTCGTAAAAATGAGTGAAATTTCACTTCAAATGTCTAGTTTGAGTATTTCTCCAACAAAAGCTCAAAAATACGGCATAAAAATTGCGAAAGATGGTATTTTAAGGTCTGCAGATGAAATTTTAGCCCAAAAGGATGCTAATATGACTAAAATACGTAGTATTTGGCCTGAAATCAAGAATTTTGGCTCTGAAATAGATGAGCAGATAGAAATTAATTCTCACTATAGGGGGTATTTAAAGAAACAAAATGCAGATATTCTAGCTTTCAAAAGAGATGAGAATCTAATTATACCTGATAATATTGATTATGATCAATTTTCTGGTTTATCAAACGAGGTAAAGGCTAAATTTAAGGAAATAAGGCCAAAAACCATGGGACAAGCTTTACGAATAGATGGAATTACTCCAGCTGCAGTATATATTTTGTTGTCACACGTAAAAAGAAAGTCTATTAAGCATATAGCTTAATGGATTCGATAATTTCTAAAAATTACTCTAAAATTACAAAATTTGAAGTTTCACGTGAAACTTGTAATGAGCTTGAAAATTTTATAAGCATGATTAAAAAAAAAAATGAGGAAATTAACATAATTAGTAGAAAAAACTCTGATCAAGGGGTTATAAGGCAAAGACATATTGTTGATTCAGCGCAAATAATTGATTTTGTTGATTTAAACTCAAATACAACCTCTGATTTAGGTTCAGGGGGTGGAATTCCTGGACTAATAATAGCAATCTTAATGAAGAAATTAAAAAATAGCATGAAAATAAAACTTTACGAAAAAAGTCATCATAAATGTGTTTTTTTAAAAGATGTTTCTGAAAAATTGGAATTAAACACTGAAATAATACAAAAAGATATCTTTAAACTTAGAGATATTGAAACTGGAACGATTATGTCCAGAGCTTTTAAACCAATGCCAATAATTCTTGATTTAATTCAAAAAAATTTTCGGAAATATAAAAATATTATTTTATTCATGGGCAAAAGTGGGAGAAAAATTTTAAATGAAACTCTTAAAATTTGGGATTTAGACTATGAGGAAAAAAAAAGTTTAACAAACAAAGATTCATTTTTGTTAAATATAAAAAATATGAAAAAAAAAATTTGATGAAAATTATTTCAATTATAAATCAGAAGGGTGGGGTTGGAAAAACAACCACTGTAATTAACCTTGCCTCTGCGCTGACACAACAAGGAAAAAAAATTCTAGTTATTGACCTAGATCCACAAGGGAATGCAACAACTGGTCTTGGTTTATCTAATTCAGAAAAATCAGACGAAACTATTTATGGTATTTTAAATGGAACAAAGTCTATCTCAGAGGTAATTAAAAAAACAAAATTTGATAATCTTGATTTGATAACTTCAAATGTCGATTTGTCTGGTCTGGAGGTCGAAACAGCCGGGGATAGTGATAGGGCATTTATTTTAAAGGTAAAATTAGCCGCTTATTTAAACGATTCTGGAGCAATATACGATTATATACTAATAGATTGTCCACCATCTTTAAGTTTATTGACAGTGATGGCACTGGTATGCTCAAACTCTCTCTTAGTCCCCCTTCAGACAGAATTTTTTGCGTTAGAAGGTTTAACCCAACTCATGAAAACAATAGATCGAATAAAAATCAATTTAAACCCTGGATTAGAAATTCAAGGAATACTTTTGACGATGTATGATAGGAGAAATAAATTATCTTCTCAGGTTGAGCAAGAAGCAAGAAATTATTTTAAGGAAAAGGTATATCGAACAGTGATCCCACGTAATGTAAGATTATCCGAAGCACCTTCACATGGAGTGCCAGTTTTAATATATGATAAAAATTGTCCTGGTAGCAAATCATATTATAGTTTTACAGATGAATTTATAAGCCAAGAAAATCAAATAGGGAGTGCAGCTTAGTGAACAAAATAAAAAAGGGATTAGGTAGAGGATTATCATCACTAATTGGTGAAACTAAGGTAGAGCAAACAACTAACAAATTATCAATCAGTGCGTTGTATCCGAATAAATTTCAACCAAGAAAAATTTTTGACGAGGAAAGTTTAAACGATCTAGAAAAATCAATTAAGGAGAGGGGTATTATTCAGCCAATAATCGTAAGGAAATCCGATGAAAATTTAAAGTATGAAATTATTGCAGGAGAAAGAAGATGGCTTGCTGCTCAAAAAGCAGGTCTTCATGAAGTACCAGTTGTTGTTACTGAAGCAGATGATTTAAAATCTTTAGAGTTTGCAATTGTTGAAAATGTTCAAAGGAATGATCTAAATCCTTTAGAGGAAGCTCAAGGTTATCAAAGATTAATAAATGATTTTTCTTATGATCAAGAAAAAGTATCAAAATTTATTGGAAAAAGTAGAAGTTACATAACAAATTGTTTAAGGATATTAACGTTACCAAGCGATGTATTAGACTTAATAGAAACAAAAAAAATTTCAGCTGGCCATGCAAAAATATTGGTTGGGCTCGAAAATGCAAGTTTTGTTGCTAAAAAAATAATTGAAAAAAAACTTTCAGTTCGTCAATCGGAAGCTTTTGTTAAAATTTTTAAAAAGAAAAAAGGTTCAAATATAAAATTTAATGATCCAAACATTCAAAATCTTGAAAGATCGATTTCTGACAAGATTGGTTTAAATGTTTCAATTAAGAATAATAAAAAGAATAAAGGAACAATTACTTTTGCTTATCACGATATTGAACAACTAAACAAAATAATCGATATTATTAAATCTAATTATTAATTTCTGAACGACTTTTTTCTAAAATAAAATTTGTAACTATAAGAATTGAATTATTATAATTTTTCTTAATTTCTAACTCAACATTGTTAATTTTCTTAATTAGTTCTCTAATTTTTTCAGTTTTCCATTTATTTAGTTGAATTTTTATAATTTCTTTGTCTTTCCAAAAGACAGGTGGTTTAGCGGAGTTTATTGTTTTATTTATGTCTTTGTTTTCTTCAAGTTCCATCGCAAGTTTTAGAATTCTTTTTGTTTTAGATAAAAAGGTTCTAAGAATTATTATTGAGTCCTCTGCACTATAATTATTTTCATTAAGAATATTTATTATCTTATTTTTATTTTGTGCTAAACAATTATCAATTAGCTCTGATATTTCAAAGTTTTCACTTAAATTGATTAATCTTAAAATTTCTTGAGATGAAATTTTTTTCTTACTTAATGTATAATTTTTTATTTTATTAAGTTCATTATTCAAATTATGTCTATCTCCATTACATTTATCTACAATGATATTTATGTTTTGTTGGGATATAGGTATATTTTCTTTTTTGAAAAAAATTGTGGTTAATTTAGATAAAGTATCATTATTATCTGGATATGTAGGTATACAAACCAAATCATCATTTTTTTCAAAAAAAGATCTTAGTTTCGATCGAGTTTCTAATTGACCTGCATTTATAATGATAGTGATATTTGTTGTATTTCTATTAATTAAATCTTGAATAATTTCAAAAATTTTATCAGATGCTCTGTTTATTATTATTACTTTGTTTCTTTCAAATAATGAACCAGATAATATATTTTCATAAAATGTTTCAGTTTCATCTTTAATTTGTTTTTCATCATAATTGAAAACTTTTCCATCATTTTTCTCTAAAATTTGATTAATACAATCAGTTTTTAAACCTTCATTTTTTCCATATAATAAATAAAAAATTGCTTGATCTGGGATTTTTTTTAACTGGAATGTTTTGTAAATCACTTAATTACAGCCAATCTAAGAATTAATTTTTCTGATATTGAATTTGCAAGATTTTTTTTAATATTCCGCTCGTAATTTTTTTCTTCATATTTGTCAGTCATTTTTTTAAAATTGAATTTTTCATTTACTGAAAAGCTTTCAGAATCATCATCTTTTTCAATTTCAAATGTCGTCACCACATTAGTTTGATAATCAGTTATTGATCCCGCACTATTTTTTGCGAGAATATTTTTTTTATATTGGGTATTAAAAACAATGTTTATGATTTTGCCAGATTCTTCATTGCTAGTTCTTTTTAAATTTGTAGCAATTAAATTATTTATATCTTTATCACCAGAAAAACTTGTTATTATAATTTTGTAATTTACTTTATTTTGTTTTGAGTAAACTGGCGTATAATCACAATGGTTTAACAAATTTAAAGATAGAATTATAAAAAAAATCTTTTTTAGCATTAAATTATTATATTCAAAAGTTTGTCTTTAATATAAATCTTTTTTTTTATATTTTTTTGATCAAAATACTTCATTATTTTCTCATCATTTTTTATTATTTGAAAGAGTTTTTCTTCAGTAATATTTGGTTTAGTATGAATAAGACCTCTTTTTTTCCCATTAATTTGTATAACAATATTGATAGTGTCTTCTTTTAGCATGGAGATATCATATTTAGGCCATTTAAAATTTTTAGCTTTAATAACGCTTAAACATTCATTTGCAAAATGAGGAAGAATTGGTGTCATTGCAATTAAAATTTTTTCATAGTTTTCAAAAAGTGTATGTCTTGTATATGGCTTATCGATTTGTTTATTTAAAAAAGAATACATTTCATACAAATTAGCTATAATTTTATTATAACTAAAACTTTCAAGATTATCGTGAATTTTTTTTAAATATTTATTTGTATATTTTATAATCTCATCATCATAGTCTGCAGTATTATTTTTATTAATTTCATCAACTATTTTTTCATTTAATTTCCAAAGTTTTTGAATAAATTTAAAAGATGAAACGATACCTTCTTCAGACCACTGAACATCTTTTTCCGGAGGACTATCAGACAATATAAAAAGTCTTGCTGCGTCAGCACCATAATTAGCAATGATATCTTCAGGGTCTATTGTGTTTTTTTTTGACTTGGACATCGACTCTGATGGTCCAACAGAAATTAATTTAGATTTATCCTTTTTGAGATATTTTTTACCATCTATATTTTCAATTTCATCAGGACTGACCCAATTGTTATCAGGGTCCTTGTAAGTTTCATGACACACCATCCCTTGTGTAAATAAACCACTGAATGGCTCTAAGATATTAAAACTATTATTATCATGTGACAATGCTTGCATAAAAAATCTTGAATAAAGCAAATGTAAAATTGCATGTTCTACACCACCAATATATTGATCGACAGGCATCCAGTAATCAATATCTTCCTTTTTGAATCCATATTCACTTTCTGTTGGTGAGCAAAACCTCAGATAATACCAAGATGAGCAAACAAAAGTATCTAGAGTGTCAGTCTCTCTAAACATTTTTTTTCCATCGATATTAATTTCTTTCCAATTATTCTGACTATCAAGCGGATTACCTTTTACGTTTAATTCTATATTTTCTGGCAGTTCAACTGGCAACATTGATTTGGGAATTGGATGAACTTTTCCATTTTTGTCATATGCAATAGGAATAGGGCATCCCCAATATCTTTGTCTTGATACACCCCAATCTTTTAATCTAAAATTAATTTGTTTTTTTCCAAATTTTTTTTTTTCTAAAATTTTAATTGTCTCAATTATAGAATTCTCTGGTGCTTTAAGACCATTAAGAAAATCTGAATTAATTAATACACCTGCACCTGGATATGCCTCATCAAGTACTTTAAAATTTTCATCTTGGTCATCTGGTCGAACTACAGTCTTTATTTCGAGATCATATTTTTTTGCAAAGTCGTAATCTCTTTGATCATGCGCTGGACAACCAAAAACAGCACCAAATCCATAATCCATTAAAACAAAGTTAGCGAAATAAACAGGAACTTTTTGTCTTGGGTTGAGAGGATTTACGGCAACAAGATTTGTTTTAAAACCAATTTTTTCACCAACTGCTATAGCTTCTTCAGTTGTACCAGTTTTCGAACACTCTTCCTTGAAACTCAAAAAATCCTGGTTATCACTAAAAAATTTAGAGACTTCATGGTCTACTGATAATGCTAAAAAAGAAAAACCAAAAAGTGTATCTGGCCTGGTAGTAAAACACTTAATATTTTTAACAGGTAGGTTTCCTTCAATTTTAAAATCAATCTCGCATCCAAAAGATTTTCCAATCCAGTTTTTTTGCATTGTTTTTACTTTGTTTGGCCAGTTATCTAATTTTTCCAAACCATCTAATAATTCCTGAGAAAATTTAGATATATTGAAAAACCATTGGCTCAATTTTTTTCTCTCAACAATAGCTCCAGATCGCCAGCCTTTACCATCTATAACTTGTTCATTTGCAAGAACAGTTTCGTCTACTGGATCCCAATTTACGTAATTTTCTTTTCTGTAAACAAGTTTTTTTTTCAAATAATTCTAAGAAAAAGGCTTGTTGATGTTTATAATAATCTTTGCTGCAAGTTGAAATTTCCCTATCCCAGTCAATCGACAAACCCAGTTTTTTTAACTGAGTCTTCATATTTGAAATGTTTGTTTCCGTCCATTTTTTTGGGTCTAGATTATTTTGTTTTGCAGCATTTTCAGCGGGCATACCAAATGAGTCCCATCCCATAGGGTGTAGGACATTATATCCTTGTAGAGACTTATAACGAGCAAGAACGTCACCTATAGTATAATTTCTTACATGGCCCATATGAATTTTTCCTGATGGATAAGGAAACATTTCAAGACAATAAAATTTTTTTTTTTTAGTATCAGTTTTTACTTTGAAACTTTTATTTTTTTCCCAATAATTTTGCCATTTTGTCTCTATCGATTTGAAATTATATCTGCTCATTACAAGTGATGTTTAATCTTTAGAAACTATTATTGTTCATTATTCTGGAGATGACATACGATAAGGATTATAATTTTTATCTTTTGATATTTTTTTATAAACAGCAGCCTTTGCTAGAATTTGTTTTGTAATTTCTTTTTTAAGTTGTCCATCTTGTTTATTAATTTTACAATTATTTGTAGCTATGCATTTTTTGTAAAAAATATCTACATCGATTGCATCTGATCTTACCTCATTACTTAAAAATCTTATCGTAATTTTGATTGACTCTTCAGTATTGCCTTGTTCAGAATACCAATCAGTAATTATAATACCACCACTATAATTTGCGGAGGTTAGGGGCATAAAATCTAAAACATCGAGTGATGCTCGCCATAATTCATTTGAGCTTGCAAATTCAAAGTTTGTACCTTTTCCACGACCTCCTATGGCATCATTGATTCTAAAGCCTTTTCCCTCTTCTAAATTTTTCTTAACTCTTTCTCTTGGGTCAGGTGAAATTTCTCTAGCATTTCCCGGTTTAAAGAAACCTTCTTTTGCGCATGAAGTTAAACTTAGAGATACGATTAATGTTAAGACAAATTTTATGTTTTTAACAATTTTGAACATTAAAGTTTTTAGAATGAAATTTAAATTAATATACATCTAAATATTAATTATTTAAAAATATTCATTTAAATTGTGTTGCATAATTGCAACACCATTCAAATTAATTTGAAAAAACACGAAAATTAGAAGTTTTAGGGTCTAAAAATGATAATTTGTGGACGTTTATTATTAATAATCAAACAATTACAAAGGAGTAATTAATATGAACAATTTAAAGAAAATCGGATTATCAGCATTAGCTGGTTCTCTCGTGGCTGTCTCTGCACACGCTGCTGAATTTTCAGTATCAGGTAGTGCATCAATTACTATGGACAGACCATGGTCAAACGGAGGTCAAACAGGTAACGACTTCTCAATGGGCGATAGCCTTGGTTTCAATGCGAGCGGTGAGACAGACGGTGGTCTTGGTGTAGCTGTTTACTATGAAATCGATGGTGGTGCATTAGATGATTACGACATGACACTATCAGGTGACTGGGGATCATTAAAGTTTAATGGTTCAGGTTCATCATCTGCTTTTGGTGCTGTAGATGACGTAATGCCAAATGCTTATGAAGAGTCTTGGGATGTTACAGACACAGACGGTACTGCTACTTCTGGTTCGCCAGTTGTAATCGGTGGCGGCGGTGGAACTAACATGTTTATCTACACGTCTCCAAGTGTTATGGGTGCAACTTTAACTGTGGCTTACCAAAACCATGGTGGTTCTGAAGCTGCTGATTCATACACTGACTACGCTATTGCGATGAGTCCTGAAATGATTGAAGGTTTAACCGTTGGTCTTGCAGTTTCTGACAATGAAGTTGCTGCTGGTGGTAAAAACTCAAACAAAACTACTGGATATGTGAAGTACGCAACAGGTGGATTAACAGTTGGTTACCAAATGTCAGAAGAAGACCATGACACTAAGTCATCAAGTAAAGAGTCAACTGGTTGGGGTATCACGTACGCAGTAAATGATGATATGTCAATTGGATATCACACACATACTATGGAGTTTGATTCAGCTAATAGTACTAATGACCAAGAGTCTACTGGTATTTCTGCATCATACACTATGGGTGGAATGACACTTGGTGGTGCTATCAACGAAACAGATAACTCGAGAGGTACAGCTGCAAGTGACTTTGAGTCATATGAGTTTAACCTTTCATTTGCATTCTAATTCATTTAGAAATCAAATTTAAAAGAGGCCCCTTTTTAGGGGCCTTTTTTTTTATCTAAAATAAGAAATTCCTGCGATGCTAGAGACATTTGTTAACGCAATTTTTTTTAAATTTTTTTTAGATATACCACCCAAGGCAACAACTTTTTTTTTTGTATATTTATCTAAAATTTTAAACTTATTTAATCCTAAGTAATTTTTGTTTTTTTTAAATACTGAAGATATAAAAATATTTTGTACTTGTTGAAGTTCTTTAGTTCTAATCTCTTTAAGATTGTGAGCAGACCCCACAACCATGAAATTAAGGAAAGTAGAATATGCCAAATGATTAAAATTTTTATTAAAAGAGGGTATATATACTCCATCTAGTCCCAGTTTTAATGCTAATTTAAAATTATTAGCCAAAAAAAATTTATTTCCTTTTTTTCTTAAAAAATTTTTAAGCTTTATTAGTTTGCATATTTTAATATTTGATGAAGAATAATTTCTATAAATAATTATTGTTTCTTTATCCTGTTTTTGTAAATTATTTGTATCAAGAGTATTAATAAAGTAATATTTAGTAAGTAATTTAATATGCATCAGACAGTTCAAAATTTAATTAATATCCAAGAAGAAATAAACTCCAACTTCGTTAATCAAAAAAATTATAAAATACCAAAAATAATAGCTGTTTCAAAGACTTTTGGCATGGATAGGATATTACCATTAATTGAATATGGACACTTAGATTTTGGTGAAAACAAAGTTCAAGAGGCAATTGAAAAATGGAGTAAGATTAAATTAAGCAACAATAGTATAAAGTTACATCTTATCGGTAGACTTCAAACTAATAAGGTTAAATTAGCTGTGAAATTATTCGACTACATTCACTCTGTAGATAGTGAAAAACTTGCAAAAAAAATTTCTGATGAACAGAAAAAACAAAAAAAAAAAATAAGAGTTTTTATTCAGGTAAATATAGGAAATGAAGTACAAAAATTTGGGGTGAATAAATCATCTGTAGCAGAACTATATTCTTATTGTAAAACTCTGAATTTAGAGGTGTTGGGGTTAATGTGTATTCCACCATTAAATGAAACATCAGATTTTTTTTTTAAAGAAATGAATGAATTAAATAAAAAGTTAAATTTTGAGGAGTTAAGTATGGGGATGTCTTCAGACTATTTAAATGCAATTCAAAACTGTGCTACATATGTAAGAATTGGATCTAACATATTTGGCCAGAGAAATTAAATAATTCTAATTTTTGTTTTTTTGTTGATTAATTTTAATAGAATTAAAAGATCTTTTTTTTTAATGCCTATACAACCGAGTGTCGGTTTATAATCATTTGTTAGATGAATAAAAATACAGCTACCTCTGAATTTTACCGGTTTTAAATAATTATATTTTATTGGTATCAATAAATCATAGTTATGATCTTTTTTGTAAAGTTTTTCACATTTAACCTTTTTTTCAAGGTAAATTAACTTATTATAATTTTTAAGATCGAATGGATCATCGCACCATCCCATATTTTTTCTAATTTTAATACACTTTAATTTAGTAGATGGTTTTTCAATCCTATCAGATCTGTAGTATAAATTTTCAATTCCGAAATAACCAATTGGAGTTTTTTTATCTCCTTCTTTCTTTTTTTTACTTTTACCATTTTTACCAATAGAGCACTTGAAATTAAAATCGTCCACTTCAAGAGTGTGTTTATTTTTTAAGTAAATTATCATATTCTATATTTAGATGAATAATCATAATCTTTTAATTTATGAATTTGATGAACTATATAAGATTTTAGTTGAAATTAAAAAAGATATAAATCTTAGTTTTGAAAAGGCAAATAAACAAAAACTAACTGATCTAAATTCTAAAACTAATTATTTAGTACTTACAAAAAAAGAAATACCAGGTCTGAATAATCAAATAGTTTTTAACGACTTTCCTATATCAATTTTTAAACTACTAGAAAAAATTAATATTGAATTTATTAAAAAAAAATTTCACGAACAATCTGATATCACAATTGGTAATTATAATTTTAATTTGAATTCACGTGTAATGTCTTTTGGAAAAAATAAACTTAAACTCACAGAAAAAGAGATCAATTCAATAGTATATCTTTTTAAAATTGCAAAAGAAGTCAAGATACAAGAATTACAAACCCAAGTTTGGGGATATCAATCTCAATTAGAAACTCATACAGTTGAAACACATATTTATCGTTTGAGAAAAAAAATTTCAAAAACTTTTAATGATGAAAATTTTATAATTAGTAAAAAAAATGGCTACAAAATTAAAAAAGAAAAATAGATTTGCCAAAGATCTTTTTTCAAGAAAATATAAGCCTAGAGTAATTAAACCTAAAAAAGGTAAAGGAAGTTTTAAAAGAATAAAAAATTAAAGTCTTGCGCCAATTTGTTGAATTACTTTTGATGATAACTTAGTTGCTTGTTCTAAACACTCTGTAGTAGGCAAATTATTTATAAAACCATGTAAATAACCAGCCGCAAAAAGATCTCCAGCACCTGTTAAATCTTTAATTGTGAGATTTTTATTTGCTTTTATTTCATTAATTTCATCACCATTGATTGAAATTGCACCTTTTTCTCCTCGAGTAATTACAACATGTTTTTTTATTTCTTTCGCAAAAGTTATGACTTCATAGAAATTTTTAGTGTTGATTAATGCCATTATTTCACTTTCATTTGCAAAAGTTAAATCTAATTTTTTTTTTACTAAGTCTAAAAAATTTTGTTTATGTCTTTCTACACAAAAGAGATCTGATAATGACATTGCAACTTTATTGGAATTATAAATCGCTTTCTCAAATGCTTTTTTTGGTTCACCTTCATCCCACAAATAACCTTCTAAAAAAATTAATTCACTTTTTTTCACAATTTCCTCGTCCACATCATTTTCATTTATTTTTCCCGCTACTCCTAAAAAAGTACACATTGTTCTTTCAGAGTCTGGTGTAACTAAAATCAGACAAGTGGCCGTAGGAAGAATCTCTTTTTTCTTTTTATAGAAATATTTAACATTTTCTTTTTTAAGTCCTGCTTCATATTTAGCCCCAAAAATATCATTGGATATTTTTCCTATAAAACCAACATCATTTTTAAGCTGAGATAAACCAACTATGGAGTTAGCAACTGACCCACCCGAAATAGATTTTTCAATTTTTAAAGAGCCTAAAAGATTTTTGAATTCTATTTCATCAAAAAATAACTTCATGGTACCTTTTGTAAGATTATTTTTTTTAATAAAATTTTCATCAACTTTACAAATTACATCAACTATAGCATTTCCAATTCCAAGAACTCTCATTTTATGCTTTCTTTGTTTTAACTGGTTTTTTTCGTTTAGGATAGCAACTAGTGCAAATTTTACAAGTTAACCCGTAACATTCTCTAGCCTTACAATATTCTCGTCCATAATATATAATTTGAAGATGGAGTTTATTCCAACTTTTTTGAGGAAATAATCTTTTTAAATCTTCTTCGGTTTGAATAACACTCTTTCCATTTGTTAAACCCCATCTTTGAGCTAACCGGTGTATATGTGTATCAATTGGAAATGCTGGATATCCAAAGCCTTGAGACATGACAACGCCAGCTGTTTTATGACCGACACCTGGTAAATTTTCTAATTCTTCAAACGTTTTAGGAACCTTACCATTGTGTTTCTTAATTAATATTTTTGATAGGTTATAAATACTTTTTGCTTTAATTCTAAAAATACCAATTTTTTTGATTAATTTTTCAATTTTTTTTTTTCCTAATTTCACAAAATGTTTAGGTTTGTAATATTTTGGATAAATATTTTTAGTAACATTATTTACGTTCACGTCTGTGCATTGTGCTGAAAGAAGAACAGAAATTAAAAGAGTAAAAACATTTCTACTTTTCAATGGAACGTATATTGAAGGATAAGTTTTTTCTAAAATTTTAAAGACTATCTTAGCTCTTTGAATTTCACTCATTATTTGAAATTCATTAAATCTCTCATTGAATAAAGACCAGGTTTTTTATTTATAAGCCATTTTGCTGCTGTTAAGGCTCCCTCAGAGTAAAGAGCTCTATCAAAGGCCTCATGGTTTAAGGTAATGATCTCTTTACCACTTGAAAATTGAACTTCATGTTCACCAATAATCTCACCTTTTCTTATAGAATTAAAATTTATCTTTTTGCCATATGGAAAAGTTTTTTTGTTTAAAAATTTTTTCCCATACAAGCTATAGAAATTCTTTTTTTTACCATCAGCAATCCCTTTACCAATCATAAGTGCTGTGCCAGAAGGGTAGTCTTTTTTGTGTTTATGATGTATTTCAAAAACTTTACTTAAAAAATTTTTCCCTAAAGAACTTGAGGCAATTTCTGTTAAATAAACTAAAAGATTAATACCTAAGCTCATATTTCCAGCTTTTAAAATTGGTATTTTTTTTGAATATTTTTTGATAAGGTTTTCCTGATTTTTATTAAATCCTGTAGTGCCTATTACAACTCTTTTTTTTAGCTTCTTTGCTATTTCTAGTATTTCAATTGTGCAATTAGGTACTGTAAAGTCAATAATTATATCTATTTTTTTAAAAGCTTTCTCAGAATTCAATTCAAGTTTAATTCCATTTACTTTTTTATTAATTAACACATTTTCTGTTAGTGTAACTAATTTAAAATTAATATTTTTTTTAGATGATTTTATCAGTTGTTGACCCATTCTACCTAAACAACCAGTAATCGCTAAGTTTATTTTTTTCATTATTTCTTATTTCATTTACTTAATTTATTTTCAAACTCTTTTTTTAATTTTTTTACAACATTTTCCCAAGAATAATTTTCTCGAACGAGTTTACTTCTTATCTTTTTTTTATTGTCAGTTTTATTTATGATGGAATTTAGAATATTAATCAATGAATCTATTTTTGGGCTAAGGAAAATATTATTATTTTGATTTTTTTCTATACTCTCAATTTTAAAACCCATGCAGTCATCAAAATAATCATCGGTTGAACCTCCATTCGTGACTGCTATCTGTGTACCACATGCAGCTGCTTCAAGAGGTGTTAGATTAAAACCCTCAGCTTTATATGGAGATACATAACAATCTGTTATTGAGTAAATGTCTCGTAACTGATCAAAACTCAAATTTTCTGAAATAACAATTATATCTTTGTACATTTCGTCATTAAAAATTTTATATTTTTTGTTAAACTCTGACTCAAATACCTTCTTCATTGGGAAATCCACCTTCCATTTATATAAGTTACTTTGATCTTTTAAAATAAGTTTAAGATTTTTGTATTTTTTTTTTAACATTCCATACGCTGAAATTAAAACCTCTACACCTTTATTCATTGTCATTGCACTGATGTTTGTTAAAACAAAATCATCAAATTTTATTTTAAATTTATTTCTAATTTTTTTCTTTTTTTCCTCAGAAATTAAATTGAAGGTATTTTGATCAATCCCATGTGGCACAACTACAATTTGATCATCTCTAAAACCAGCAGATAAAAAACCTTTTTTAGACCAGTTAGACGGGGTATGTATAAAAAAATTTTCTTTTTTTCCAAAATTATTAGGATCACAATTAATATAAGATTCATCAGTGAGATTTCTAAATTCTGAAGTAGCAAAAACGAAAATTGCTTTAGAGACAAATTTTTCGTCAAAATTAAATGGTGCTGAGATTCGATAAGTTATATCGTATTCAATATCCTTAGAAGGAGGCTTAATTTGATTAATCACATTTTTAATTTTTTCTTTGAAACCACTATCGTTTTTTTTTGAATTCCAATTTTTATCTAAAAAAGGGATATCTTTAAAAGATATTTTTGATGATTTAATTAGTTCGTTTATTTGCCATTGATTAACAAGAGCATATGAATGGTTAATGCCACGCCATCCCTCAATAAGAATATTCATTTAAACAATTAAATTTTTTTCATTATAACAAGGAATGATTACTGAGAGATTAAAATTTTTTCTATTTATCATCTTTTAACTTTTTATTATGAATATCTTGATCTTTTTTTTTTTTATTTTTTATTTTTTTAATTACTATTCTTAAAGGGTACACGATAATTCCAAATATTGAGATAATTCCGATAAATATATAAGCTATAATCGTCCCTAGCATTGGAAGGAGTGGTCCCAATCCTATATAAGCCTGTGCATTAGTAAATGTTATTAAGATAATAAAAATTTGAAATAATAGTATTTTAATCAATAAATTTGAGTTTATTTTTTTCATAAAAATCACCTATATATATACCATCTTTCTTGAAGGAAAAATTCTCATCATAGTTATTTGATGGATAAAAAAAATCGAAATTTGAAGAATAAAGATATTTTCGTTTACAATTTTTAAAAAAATCACTCTCACAAATAATTTTGAATATTTCTCCTTGGCCTGAACTTTGCACAAACAGATCATTATTTAAAAACTGGAGTCTACCTCGAGAAGGAGTAGCAAAATTTTCAGCTTCGAAAGTGCTAACAATGCTATTATCTTCTAAATCAATTTTTACGATTTTTGAATTTTTGGGGCTAAAATTATTATTATCAAATACATACAAAAATCCATCCTGATGTAATCTTGGCGAGTGTTGTTTTGCAAAAAGATCAACTACAATATGATTAATTTTATTATTGTCTAAATCATAAAATAAAATCATATCTAGTGATCGCAATGATAATATCAATATATTATCTGACGTGAGAGGAATTTTTTTATTTATTAAGTTTATTTCATCTATATTTAGTTTTTGAATATCATTTAAATGTAAAGGATCGGCACAAACCTTGTCGTCACTTAAAACTTTTTTATTTAAAACTTTTTTAAATTTATCATTTTTAATTAAGATTTCCATTAGACTCAAATTACTTATCACTCCACCATTTATACTGTTTAAAATTAATATGGTATCAAAAGCAGAGTTTTTATTGTTACAATTTTTAAGCTCACTATTTTTTAAATCACCTTTTAAATCATTTGGTAAAGAGACAAATTTTCTTGAGGGAATAAATAATTTATTTTGCTCAATATCTATCCAATGGTGATTTAAGCTATTATTTCTCCAAATAATATTTCCAAATTTATCAATCCGATAAATACCCTTTGTCTCAAATTTACCAATTATTAAATCTCCATTTTCAAATAAGTGGTAAGGAATAATTTTAGAATTATTTCTGAAATTTGATAAATCCCATGACCATATTACTTTATCAGGAGTTTCCATTAAAATAGGTTGAGTTTCATCGTGTTTTACCAATAAATAATGTTCAAATTTTTCTTTAGGTCTATTATCAAAATTAAAATTTGAGCTGGAGCCAGATTTATTTTTGTGAATAGCTAAACTTTGTCTCATTTCTCTATCACCAAATTTTTTTTTTAAATTTATATTAAATTTTGTCTCAATATCATTGATAATAAAAGATAATCCTTCGTATATTCTTTTTAACTTTAAATCACTACTTAAAAATCCAAGTAAAAAAATAAAAAATAATATTGATAATATAAAACAGAACTTTAAAAGTTTATCTATAATGTCCATAATTTTAAGATTATTAAGAGATCAAAAGAGGTTTAACAAGTTATTTCTTTTTTTATCAAATTTTGAAAATAATTTTTTTCAAATAGATAGACTTAAAATTAAAAAACCCATTTTCATTTGTGGAATGGCAAGATCTGGAACTACTTTTTTAACTCATTTATTAGACTCATCAAATTATTTTAGCACCTTTAAATATAAATATCTTCCATTCTACAGAACACCAATTTTTTGGAATTATATAAATGATTTATTTTATTTAAGTAAAAAAAAAAGACAGAGATTACACGGTGATAATTTACAGGTAAATATAAATAGCCCGGACTCTTTTGAAGAGTTAATTTGGAAGAATTTTTTAGAAGACTATTCTTCAAAAGGATATTGGCAAAAAGTAGAGCATGATGAAATTAGTGATTTACCTAAAAATTTAGATCTATTTATTAAAAAAATAATATACATAAATAAGAGAAATAGATATTTATCGAAAAATAATAATAATATTTTTAGGATTAAATACCTATTAAAGAAGTACCCTGACTCAAAAATAATTATTGTCATTAGAAATCCTGTTGACTTAGCTTTCTCTTCAGCAAAAGTTCATTTTAAATTTCTAAAATATCACGAAACTATTAAAAATTTCTCCGAGGAATTAAGTGAATTAGGCCATTATGAATTTGGATTTCAAAGAAAAATGTTTAATTTGAGAGGTAATAAACAATTAAATTTACAAAATATAAGACTCAAAACAATTAGGTCATATTTAGAGCGATATCAAGATTTATTAAACTTTATTATTGAAAACTACTCAAATGAAATTGGAGATAAACAGATTGTTATTTTGAATTATGATAACTTAAAAAAAATTAATGACTTATCTAAATTATTTCAATTCCTAAATATTGATTTAAATGAGGATATGCAGAATTATTTTGATAATAACTTTGTGTTAAAAACTCATAAAAGAAATGAAAAATTTAAAAATAAAATTATTCTACAAGAATACTTAAATTTATCTAAATATTCAATAATTTGAATTATTTTTAGACCACAAAATTATAAATTACTAAAATAGACACTATAATTATCACCCAAATCAAAAAGTTCTTAAAAAATAATTTTAATTTTGAGTTTGATCTTAAAAATTCAGGTAGCACTAAAACTAAAACTGCTATTAAAAAAATAGCTGGAATTATCTCTTCTAATCCCATTTTTTAACCATTCCAAAAACTTTTGGCTTTTTGGAAGAATTTCTTAATACTTGGATTTGATTTTTCATTTTCAATTTTTCTAAATCGCTCTAATAAATCTTTTTGTTCTTTGTTTAAAAATACTGGTACTTCAGTTTTAACTTGAACATACAAGTCACCAAAATCACCCCTTCTCATAAAGGGCATGCCTTTACCTTTTAATCTAAATTGTTTACCATCTTGGGTTCCATCTGGTATTTTAATTTTGGCTTTTTTTCCATCAATTGTTGGTATTTCAATGGTTGTACCAAGAGCAGCATCTGCAATTGAAATTGGAAATTCAAAAAATAAATTTACATCAGATCTTTTAAATAATTCATGAGATTTAACATTAATAAATAAATATAAATCTCCGCTAGTACCCCCTCTTGTTCCAGCTTCACCTTTGCCGGCAAGTCTTATTCTTGTACCATCATCAACACCTTTAGGAATTGTTACAGACACTTTTTTGTTTGTTTGTTTATTACCTTGTCCGTTACAATCTCCGCAAGGATTGGTTATTTCTTCGCCACTTCCTGCACACTGAGGACAAGTTTGTTGAACAGTAAAAAAGCCTTGATTAGATCTAACTCTTCCATTTCCTCCACAATAGGTACATCTATCTGGACTTGAACCCGGTTTAGAACCATTTCCTTTACAAGTATTACATTTTTCAGATGTAGAAAATTGAATGTTCTGTTTTTTCCCAGTGTAAGCCTCCTCAAGTGTAATTGATAAATCATATCTTAGATCTGAACCTCTGTTATTTGAGCTTCTTCTAGAACTTCTTCTACTTCCACCAAAATCTCCAAAAAAATCTTCAAAAATATCTGAGAAATCTGCACCGCTAAAACCTCCAAAACCACCAAAACCACCTCTACCACCACCATTTTCAAATGCAGCATGTCCAAAGTTATCGTAGTTTTCTTTTTTAGATTTATCAGAGAGCACACCATAAGCCTCACTGGCCTCTTTAAATTTGTCTTCTGCAGATTTGTCACCAGGATTTTTGTCGGGGTGATATTTAACAGCTAGTTTTCTGTAGGCTGATTTAAGTTCGTCAGGGCTTGCGCTTTTACTTACTCCTAAGACATCATAATAATCTCTTTTAGCCATGTATATAACCTGGACAAATAGATGTCAGTTAAGCGCTTTTTTCTTTATTCTCGTCTTTTACTTCCTCAAAGTCCGCATCAACAACATTATCGTCTTTTTTTCCCTTTTCATCTTTGCCATCATCTTTACCAGAGTCTGGTTTTGTGCTTTGTTGTGACTTGTAAATAGCTTCACCTAGTTTCATTGAAGCTTGTACTAATGCCTCTGTTTTTTTCTTAATGTCCTCAATATCTTCACCTTTAAGAGATTCTTTTAATGCATTAGATCCATCTTCAATAGCTTTTTTCTCAGCATCTGAAACCTTAGATCCATGTTCTTTTAGATTTTTTTCGGTTGAATGAATTAAAGTGTCTGCTTGGTTTCTAACATCCACAGACTCTCTTTTTTTCTTGTCTGCTTCTTTGTTTGCTTCAGCATCTTTGACCATTTTTTCAATCTCCTCATTACTTAATCCACCAGAAGCTTGAATTTGAATCTTTTGCTCTTTGCCCGTACCTTTGTCTTTAGCTGATACATTAACTATTCCATTTGCATCTATATCAAAAGTTACCTCAATTTGAGGAACTCCTCTTGGCGCTGGAGCAATACCAACTAGTTCAAAATTACCAAGTAATTTATTATCTGTTGCCATCTCTCTTTCACCTTGAAGAACACGTATCGAGACGGCTGGCTGATTATCATCAGCAGTAGAAAATACTTGGCTTTTTTTTGTAGGTATCGTTGTATTTTTTTCAATAAGTTTTGTAGAAACACCACCTAGAGTTTCAATTCCTAAAGACAATGGTGTTACATCTAATAAAAGAACATCTTTTACATCACCTTGTAAAACACCAGCTTGTATAGCCGCACCCATTGCAACTACTTCATCAGGATTAACACTTTTGTTTGGCTCTTTACCAAAGAAGTCTTTCACTTCAGAAATGACCTTTGGCATTCTGGTCATGCCTCCAACCATTACTACTTCATCAACATCGTTTGCTGAAATTCCAGCATCTTTTAACGCAGTTTTGCAGGGTGGAATAGTTTTAGCAATTAAATCTTCAACTAATGCCTCTAACTTAGCTCTGGTCATCTTTAAATTAATGTGTTTAGGTCCAGTTTTATCAGCAGTTATAAATGGTAGATTAATATCTGTCTGCTCTGCTGCTGAAAGCTCAATTTTTGCTTTTTCAGCCGCTTCCTTTAATCTTTGTAATGCTAATTTATCAGTTTTTAAATCAATACCACTATCTTTTTTGAATTCAGAAATTAAATATTCTACAACAGCGTTGTCGAAATCTTCTCCACCTAAAAACGTATCACCATTGGTAGATTTTACCTCAAAAACTCCATCACCTAATTCAAGAATAGATACATCAAAAGTTCCACCACCTAGATCGTAAACTGCAATTTTTTTATTTTGTTTTTTATCCAAACCATAAGCTAGTGAAGCTGCGGTTGGTTCGTTAATAATTCTCAAAACCTCAAGTCCAGCTATTTTTCCAGCATCCTTTGTAGCTTGTCTTTGTGCATCATTAAAATATGCAGGAACTGTTATTACTGCTTTTGTGACAGCTTGACCCAAATATTTTTCAGCAGTCTCTTTCATTTTTTTGGAGAATAAAGGCAGAAATTTGTGAAGGTGAATATTTTTCTCCTTTAGCTTCAATCCATGCGTCACCTTTTTCAGAATTTACAATTTTAAAAGGGGCAGCTTCGATATCTTTTTTAACTGTTGGATCCTCAAAATTTCTACCAATCAATCTTTTGACTGCAAAAATTGTATTCTCTGGATTTGTTACTGCTTGTCTTTTAGCTGGTTGTCCTATTAATTTCTCTTTTTCATCAGTAAATGCAACTACTGAAGGTGTAGTTCTTGCACCTTCTGCATTTTCTAAAACTTTTGCCTGGCTTCCTTCCATAATAGCCACACAAGAGTTTGTTGTTCCTAAATCTATTCCAATTATTTTGCTCATATCAGTTATTTGT